>SKKV01000042.1 GCA_007123575.1 Wenzhouxiangella sp. | reverse complement strand
GCCATCCTGGGCGCGTTCAACCTGCGCGCCGTCACCGGCTGGATTGGCGGCATCTGGCTGATCATGGGTGCGCTGAGCTACTTCCGCCAGCAGAAGCAGCAGTCCCGCTTCAAGCTGCCGCGCGGGCAGCTGGGCATGATCATGGCCCATGCCGGAGTGGGCGTATTCATCATTGGCGTTGGAATGGTCGAATCCATGACCTATGAGCGCGATGTGCGCTTCGGGCCCGGCGATACCCTGGAAGTGGCCGGCTACCGCTTCCACCTCGAGGAAATCGCATCGGTCAAAGGCCCCAACTGGATCGCCGACGAAGGCCGGTTCACCGTCTTCAGGGGCGACCGGGAGATTGCCCGGATGCGGCCGCAAAAGCGCCTGTATCACCGCGGCCAGCAAGTCATGACCCAGGTGGCGCTGCGCCCGGGGTTCACCCATGACCTGTATATCGCCATGGGCGAACCGCTGGCCGACGGCACTGGCGACTGGAGCATTCGCGTTCATATCAAGCCGTTCGTGCGCTGGATCTGGGGCGGCGCTTTCCTGCTCGCCATCGGTGGCCTGCTGGCGGCGACTGATCGGCGCTACTGGCGACAGAAACGCGCCGAGGCCGAAGCCGGCTCCGTGGCTGAAGGAGCGCAGCCGGCATGATCCGGATGCTGATCCCTTTGCTGGTGTTTCTTGGCCTGGTCGGGCTGCTCCTGATCAGCCTGCCCACGGCCGAGCAGCGCCGGCAGGTCGCCTCACCGCTGATCGGCCGCGAAGTGCCCAATTTCACCCTGCCCAGCCTGTATGACCCCGAAGTCCAGTACAGCACCGCGGAACTGCGCGGTCAGCCCTTCATTCTGAACGTTTGGGGGAGCTGGTGTTTCTCGTGCCGGGTCGAGCACCCCTACATCACTCGGCTGGGTCAGGAAGCCGGCATTCCGCTGGTTGGCTTCAACTGGCGCGACGAGCGCGATGATGCACTGACCTGGCTGAACCGGTTTGGTGATGCCTGGACCTTTCACATGGTTGATGAACAAGGCCGGGCCGCCATTGACCTGGGCGTCTACGGCGCGCCGGAGACCTTTCTCATTGACCACCGTGGCATTATTCGCCACAAGCATATAGGGCCGGTCGATCAGACCGTTTTCGAAGACTTGATGCGCCGTATCAATGACATGCGGCAGGAGGCCGAGGCATGAACCCAGTCTCGACCGAACAATCGGCTTTCACCCGTTCCTCGTTTTCGATCAGCCTGCTGGCGGGCCTGACGCTCGCCCTCTGTCTGGCCCTCGGGCCTGCCGAAATCATGGCCCAGGCCGACGATCGGGCCAGTCACCCGGTTGACGAGCAAGCGCAGCAGGACGGCCTGCCCAGGCCGGTTCAGCCGGGCCGAATGAGCGGCATGGTCTCACCGATCGAGCCCCTGCCGTTCCGCAGCCCCCTGGAGGAACGCCGCTTCCGCGCCCTGGTCGGCGAGCTGCGCTGCACGGTATGCCAAAACGAGTCGCTGGCCGAATCCACCGCGCCGCTGGCCCGCGATTTGCGCATGGAAGTATTCGCCATGCTGCAGGATGACCGTTCCGACATGGAGATTCGCCAGTTCATGGTCGACCGCTACGGTGATTTCGTTCTCTACCGTCCGCCCATGGGTGGCCACACTTTCTTACTCTGGTTCGGCCCCATTCTGATGCTGATCGGCAGCCTGATTGCCGCCTTTATCGTGATCAACAAGAGGCGCAAAGCCCTGAAATGACACCGCTTTTTCTTGCCATTGCGGCAATGGCCGTCGGCATTGCCGTGCTGTTTGTTGCCCTGCCCCTGCTGCGCCGCTCGCAGCCGGAACGAGCGCGCATCCAGCGCGAACTGGAAACGCTGGACGATCGCATGGAAGAGCTGGACGCCAACGACTACGCCCGGCAGCGCAAGGCGCTCATCAACCAGCTTAAGCAGGTTGATGAGCCGCGCAGCGTCGGCTTTGGATTGATCGCGGCACTGATCCTGGCGGTTCCGTTAGCAACCGCCCTGCTTTACAGCAAGGTCGGCGAACCGCAGGGGCTGAGCCAGGAAAACGTCCCGGTTGCCGAGCTCCGCTCCGAATTGATCCGCATCGCCAATCGACTCGAACGCGATCCGGACGACTTCGACCAATGGGCTCGGCTGGGCCTGGCTTACAAGTCCATCGAGGAGTTCACGTCGGCGGCGCACGCCCTGCGCCGGGCCCTCTACATCGACGAGCGCAATTCCTTCATCATGGTCGAGCTGGCCGAGACGCTGATGTTTGCTTCGCAGGCCAATCGTCTTCCCAGCGAATCGGTCAGCCTGCTCGAGGCGGCCGTGGAAGTCGAGCCGCAAAACCAGAAGGCCATGTGGCTGCTCGGCATCGGCGCTTTTCAGGAGAGTAATTACGAACAGGCGCTGGCCTGGTGGCAGCGGCTGGAGAGCCAGTTGCCCGACGGCTCGGTGCGCAATTCAGTGCGCGAACAAATGCAGCGCGCCCGCAGCCGGCTCGCCAACGGCGACCCCACCAGTAGCGGGCTGCCGCCGGGCCATCCACCGATAGATCCAGCGCCCGAGGACCCGGCGCCGGTTTATCTCGTCGAAGTCGCCATTGACCCGGCACTGGCCGATGGGTTGAGCGGCAGGGAATCCGTATTCCTGATCGCGCGAGCCGCCGGCGGCCCCAGGGCGCCGCTGGCCGTGCGGCGGTTCGCGGTTGGCGAGTTGCCGACGACAATATCTCTGAGTGATGCCGACGCCATGATGGAAGGCATGACCCTGACCAATCATCCGAACATTGAGCTGATTGCACGGGTTTCCTTGAGCGGCACGGCAGAAGCACAGCCCGGAGACCTCGAAGGCCGGGCCGGACCGGTCAATATCCTCGAAACTGCCGGTGCCCAAGTCGTCATCGACAACCGACTGACCCCCTAAGGTCGGATTCCACGGCAGCGAGCCGGGCGGTCATGAATGTTACAATTGCGTGACGTTTTCATGACAGCCCCTAATGAACACCTCCGGCTACATTTCCCGCATTTTCGGCACCTCGCCGGCGCGCCCCTTGCAGAAGCACATGGACAAGGCGGCCAAGTGCGCGCACAAACTGCCGAAGTTGATTCGTGCCACCTACCGGGATGACTGGCAGAAAGCCGCAGCCGCGCGCGAAAAGATCGTCCTGCTGGAACACGCCGCTGATGACCTGAAGCGAGATCTTCGCTTAAGCCTGCCGAAGAGCTTGCTGATGCCGGTCAGCCGCAGCGATGTGCTGGAAATGCTGTCGCGCCAGGATCGAATTGCCAATCGCACCAAGGACATCTCGGGGCTGATCATCGGCCGCCGGATCATCATGCCCGAGCCGATCCAGCAGGCCTACCTGGAATTCCTGGAGCGCAACCTGGACGCTGTCACCCAGGCCCGAAAATCGGTGCATGAGCTCGACAAGCTCTACGAGTCGGGCTTTCGCGGCGCCGAGGCCGACCTGGTCATGGAAATGACCGATGAACTGGGTCGGCTGGAAGACCAGAGCGACGAGCTGCAAGTGAAACTGCGCGCCCAGTTATTTGCCCTCGAGCCCGACCTGCATCCCGTCGACGTGATTTTTCTCTACAAGATCATCGACCGCACCGGTGATCTCGGCGACCTCGCCCAACGCGTAGGCAGCCGCCTGCTGATGATGATCGCGCGTTGAGCCCGAACAATTCATGAAGTTGCGCGCGCCCTCACTAGCCTATTGTCCGCACAGCGGATTTTCCTCAGTCGGCCGTATGGCCCGATACGTCGCTCCATCGGAAAATCCACTGTGCGAACAATATCCTGCGCGATCATCGCGCGAATTCATGAATTGTTCGGGCTAGGCCCAGCTCTCTAGCATGGAACTGGCGATTTTCTACATCATCCTGGCGGCCTTGTTCGCCTTGTTCATGGCCTGGGGCATCGGCGCCAACGATGTCGCCAACGCCATGGCGCCTTCGGTGGGTTCGAAAGCCATCACCATCAAACAAGCGATCATCATCGCCGCCATATTCGAGTTTGCCGGCGCGGTTCTGGCCGGCGGCGGAGTCACCAGCACGATCAGACGTGGCATTGTTGATGCCTCGCTGCTCAGTGGCCAACCCGAGCTCCTGATCTACGGCATGCTGTCGGCACTGCTGGCGGCCGGCGTCTGGCTGCTGATAGCCTCGCGCTTTGGCTGGCCGGTATCAACCACCCATACCATCATCGGTGCCGTGGTCGGCTTTGCCGCCATCGGCATTGGCGTATCGGCCGTGCACTGGCCGCAAGTCGGTCGGATTGCGATGAGCTGGGTGGTCAGCCCCTTGATCGCCGGGGTCATGGCCTGGCTGCTGTTCATCAGCGTGCAGCGCCTGATCCTGTTCCGCGACAACCCGCTCAAATACGCGCGCCGCTACGTGCCTTTCTACATGTTCCTGGCCGGCTTTTTCATGACCTGGGTAACCGTGGACAAGGGCCTGGCGCACGTTGGCCTGGAATTCACCACCCTGCAGTCCAACCTGGTCGCGCTGCTGGTCGGCGCCCTGGTCACCGCGATCGGGACTTTCTTCATGCTGCGCATCCCCTACCAGGAACCGGAAAAGCGGGACTTCCACTTTGTTACCGTTGAGCGCATTTTCGGCATCCTGATGGTGATCACGGCTTGCTGCATGGCGTTTGCCCACGGCTCCAACGATGTTGCCAACGCTGTCGGCCCGGCCGCGGCCGTGGTCAGCGTGGCCTTGAGCGGCGATGTTGCCCAGGAGGCCATCGTGCCGATCTGGATCCTGATCATCGGCGGAATCGGCATCGTCATCGGCCTGGCCACCTACGGCCACCGGGTGATCGCTACCGTGGGTCAGAACATTACCGCGCTGACCCCCAGCCGCGGCTTCGCCGCCGGCCTGGCCGCTGCCGCCACCATTGTCATGGCCTCCGGCACGGGTTTACCCATCTCGACCACGCATACCGTGGTCGGCGCCATCCTGGGCGTGGGTCTGGCCGGGGGAATTGCCGCCATCAACCTGCGCGTGGTCGGCTCCATCTTCATGTCCTGGGTCATCACCGTCCCCGCCGGCGCCGCACTCTCGGTTGTATTTTTCCTGCTGATGCGGGCGCTGATGCCTTCCTGATTAGCATCGTTGCCTAGCGCTCGGGCTTCGTTCCACTTCGGACGCCGTCCTCGGGCGGTGAATTCCGCTTCAGTTCGACGCGGTGGCGAGGCCTTCAGCGAAATCCCCCACCCGAGGACGGCTCGCAAAATTAAAGCTCGGAAGAGTTGCTAGACGACGCCCATGAGCAAGGGCTTGGGGTGTTTTTTTAATCAAAGTTCCCAGCTAAAGCTTCTCGGCGAGCCGACTCAGAAATCCTTCAACATCCGAACGGGCTCGCTCCTTGTCGACCTCAAAGCGCTTGCTCAGACGATCACTCAGCGCCTCAACCGTCTTGTCGCCCGACTCGATTGCCTGCACGATGGTCAGACCGGTCACGTTGAAGCTGAACAACTGCTCTCCGTCACTATCGAGCACCACGCCACTGCCGTCGTCCAGGCTGGTGATCGTCAAGCGCCCGTTTTCCAGGCCGCTGGCAATGGTTTCGATGGCTGCGCTGGTCATGGCTGGATCCACCCCTTGTGCGGTTTCAATCCACCATTATCCTTTGATGGGTCTGGTGGCGTCCAGTCATTGATGACCTATAGGGAGCTACTGTTCATTCGAATCGCGCCTTTCCTGGCTTTGCACCGCCTGGCTTCTGGGCTCTGGAAGCTCAGCGTTGTAGTAGCTGTCCCAGTTGTCTTTCGCTGGCCGCGATTCCCCCTCAGCTGCAGTAGCGCCCGTTGCCCAGGGAATAGGTGATATGTAGACAGTGGATGTTTCGCCACAATAACGGTCCATGCCAGTCAAGTTGGGAGTCAACGCCTCCAGGTAGTACTGGTACTTCCCAATTAGGCCCTGCAGGGGCAAATCAAGCTCCAGTTCGTCATCCAGCGGCGTCAGGAACAATTGCATCCAACGGCACGCGGGGTCGTGCGGGCTGCCCGGATAAAGCATGCCCTCACCCCAGGGCTCCAGCTGCACATTCAGAGGGTTTGAGGGCG
>SKKV01000097.1 GCA_007123575.1 Wenzhouxiangella sp. | reverse complement strand
GCACAGCAGGCCAGGCCGAAGGTCATCGGCCACATCGACCCGGTGCGGGCCCAGTTGATCAGGGCATCGGCGCTGGTGGTGACCCAGCCGCGCTCCAGCAGCGGGTTGTCGGCATTGGGTCTGAGGATATCGTCGACTTCACCCTCGACCAGCGGATTATGCAGAAGGTCGCTTACTCCCATTCCAGGGCCCCCTTCTTCCATTCGTAAATGAAACCGATGACCAGGATCAGCAGGAAAACGCCCATCGCGATCAAACCGGTCATGCCGATTTCGTCGAGCACGACGGCCCAGGGAAAGAGAAAGGCAATCTCCAGGTCGAAAATGATGAACAGGATGGCAACGAGATAGAAGCGAACATCGAATTTCATTCGCGAATCTTCGAAGGCTTCAAAGCCGCACTCGTAAGCAGAGAGCTTTTCGGCCGAGGGATTGCGCGGCCCGAGGATGCCGCCAACCAGCAGCAGAACCACGCCCATGCCGGCAGCGACGCCGAGGAAAATCAGGATTGGAAAGTATTCAGCCAGCATCAGTGCTCGTTTCGTCTCCGAGTCAAAAGCGGATCGGGAAACAAGTCAGTCGGACTGAACATCGGGTTCAGCAGCCTTACTCAGATTCCCGATACCCTCCAAAAATGGTGCCGAAGGCCGGACTCGAACCGGCACGGCTTTCGCCACTGCCCCCTCAAGACAGCGTGTCTACCAATTCCACCACTTCGGCATATTTTAGAGGGGCTGCTCCCCGATCTCGTGAAGAGATCAGTCCAGGGGCGGCTCCGGGATAAACTCGTCTTCCTGCGCTTCGGGCTCTTCTTCCGGCAGTAGCAGGAACTCATCTTCTGCTTCCACTTCCTCGGCCGCCGGCGGCGCCTGAAGGCCGGCGGCAATGCCCAGGTCGTCCGGAGACTCGAGCGCGGTGCCGCCAGAACGAGCGACAATCACCGCCATCGACAGGCTGATCGCAAAAAACGCAACGCCCAGCCAGCTCGTTGTCCGGGTCAGGAAGCTGGCCGAACCGCGCGCACCAAAAACCGTGCCGGAAGCACCGGCACCGAAGGCCGCGCCCATGGTAGCGCCCGGGCCACGCTGGACAAGCACAATGGCAATCAGGCCAGCGGCCAGTACGACATGAAATACGATCAGAACTGTGTAAAGCATTTAATTGAAACCAGGTTCAGTTGTCATCCGGCCGCCTGATAGATGGCCATGAAGCCATCAGCTGACAGCGATGCGCCTCCAATCAGGCCACCGTCGATATCTTCGCGTTCAAGCAATTCGGCGGCATTGTCTGGCTTGACGCTGCCACCGTACAAGATCCGAAGTCGGCCGCCTAGTATAGCATCTTCATTGGAAATATGCGCTCTTATCATGGCGTGAACCGCCTGCGCCTGATCTGGCGTGGCCGACTGCCCGGTACCGATGGCCCAGACCGGCTCGTAGGCCACAATGGCCCGCGAAAAGGCCGCCACACCGCAGGCCGACAGCACCGCATCCAGCTGCGCCCTCACCACATCGTCGGTCTGGCCTTCCTGGCGTTCCTCAAGGGTTTCGCCAACGCAAAGAATGGGCTGCAGGCCGGCGGCCTGGGCGGCGGCGAACTTGGCTGCGACCAGGGCATTGTCTTCGCCGTGCAGGCTGCGGCGCTCGGAATGCCCCACCAGCACGTGGCTACAACCAACATCGGCCAGCATAGCCCCGGCCACTTCTCCGGTGTAGGCACCGCTGTCGTGACGGCTCAGGTCCTGGCCACCCAGCAGCACCGGCGTGTTTTCCAGCAGCGAATTTGCCAGCGGAATATACGGGTATGGCGGCAGCACCATCACCTCGCTGGTCTGACCCGCGTCCAGCCGCGACAAAATGCCGGCGATCAGCTCGCGGACCATCGGCTTGCTGCCGTTCATTTTCCAGTTGCCTGCTATCAGCTTGGTGCGCATTGGGTCGGCCCCTAAACAATTGAGCGCAGTAGGATAAGATGCCGGTCTTTCACACGCAATAGCGAGAACCCATGGCAGAACGACCTCTTGCTCTCATTACCGGTGCATCGGCCGGAATTGGCGCCGATTACGCCCGCCAGATGGCCGCTGCCGGCTATGACCTTGCTTTAACGGCTCGTCGGCGCGAGCGACTGGACAGCCTGGCCGAGCAACTTGCCAGCGAGCACGGCTGCGAGTGCCTGGTGATTCCAGCAGATCTGGCCGACCCCGCAGCGCCGAGCCAAATCTGCGCGGCCATTGCCGACAGCAAGCGCGCGGTCAACGTGCTGGTCAACAACGCCGGCTACGCAATTGCCGGCGTTTACCACCAGACCGAGTGGGACGACCAGGCGCGCTTTCTCCAGGTCATGGTCACGGCCGTGGCCGAGCTGTCGCACCGGCTGCTGCCGGGCATGCGTGAATCAGGCTCGGGCGGCATCATCAACGTCGCCTCGCTGGCCGGCATCGTGCCGGGATCTTCGGGACACACGCTTTATGCGGCAGTGAAGTCCTTCATGATCTCTTTTTCCGAGTCGCTGGCGATGGAAAACGCCAACCGCGGCATTTGCATCCAGGCCCTGTGCCCTGGCTTCACCTACTCGGAGTTCCACGACGTGGTCGGCACCCGTGACATCGTCTCGAAAATGCCTGACTACATGTGGATGAAAGCCGACGAGGTGGTGCGGATCAGCCTGGACCGCTTCGGCAAACCGGGAGCAGCCGTCATGCTGGTACCGGGCCGCTTCAACCGCTTTATCGCCATGCTTTCGCGCAAACTCCCCTACCGCGCCGCCTTCGCCCTGGTCCGAAAGCGCAGCGGCGACTTCCGCCGCCAGGAGTGAGCTGTGAATATCAATGCCGTCCGCGCTGGATCCGCTCTAGCCGGCCATCAACGAAGTCGAGTTCGCGGACGCGGCGGCCGTCGGCGAAATCGTAAACCCAGCGCTCGCGCTGGCCGTGGCCTGCCCAGGGGCCGGCGTAACCGCCGAAGCCGGCCAGGGGTGACAAGCTATAGCGATAATCGGGTTCGCCGCAGCGGGCAAAGACTTCGGCTGCTGTCGGGCCGACCTGGTCAAGATCGCGCCAGCTGCAGCGGCGGCTGCCCGGCTCCCAGCGCACGCCGTAGCCTAATTGATCGATCCGGTGCAGGTAGCCGTCCCGGAATACGAGCTGGCGCATGAAGCGAGAGGCGCCAAAATTCAGGGTCCAGATTTCGACCCGGTGCCAGCCCAGTACCCGACCATCGCGGGTGCGGGCCACCGGTTCGTCCCGGTCTTCGCGCCAGAACGGCTGCGGACAGGCACGACCGACCTGCCAGATTGGATCGCCTAACTGGACCAGGCGACCGTCACAGTACATCGTGTCGGCCTGAGCTGACGTGGCCGTCGCCAGCACTGCGCCGATAGCCAGTACCGTGCCGGCCAGAATTCTCAGGGTCGATTGCAAAAGCTGCATATGGTCACCTGCCTGAGTGGATGGCGCGCGGTGAACCGCGACTATTCAAATCGTTCTTTGAAGATACCCCATGCGCTTGAACTTGACCTGAATCGTCTGTTGACGCGAAACCCTTGCACCCTGCAGCATAATTCGACGTGATCCAATTCACAGGTTTCAAGGAGACTCCATGATTCGTCACATCCTCGCCGCATCCGCGCTGGCATTCGCTTCAGCATCGACATCCGCCGTGGCTCACCATCACGATGCAGACACCGGCAGCAACGGACTCGAGCACTACCTGATCGATACCCGCGGCGCGCATGCCTTTATCCAGTTCAAGATCTCCCACCTCGGCTTTTCCTGGCTGTATGGCCGCTTCAACGAGTTCGAGGGCGAGTTCAGCTTCGACCCGAATGAGCCAACCAACTCCAGCGTCGAAGTCACCATTCAGACCGGCAGCATCGACTCCAACCACGACCGGCGCGACAACCATTTACGCAACGAGGATTTCCTGGATGTCGAGGAGTTTCCCGAGGCCCACTTCCGCAGCACTTCATTCCGCCATATCGAGGGCGAACGCTATCACATGACCGGCGAGCTGACCCTGCTTGGCCATACCCGCGAGCTGGATATCGAAGTAAAACACGTGGGCGCTGGCAACGACCCCTGGGGCAATTATCGCCGTGGATTTACCGGCCGCACCACCTTTGCCCTGGCCGATTTCGGCATTGACTACGACCTCGGCCCTGAGGCCGAGATCATCGAAATCATTCTCGACGTCGAAGGCATTCTTCAGAACGGCGACGACGAGTAGGCAGGACCATTTGGTGCTACTGCTGACCGGCGACCATCATCTGTTCGATCAGCAGCGAGCCGGTCTGGATATTGCGGCGGGTATCGATATCGGTACCCGTCGCAATGACATTTTTCAGCATGTCTCGCAAGTGACCGGCGATGGTAATTTCTTCCACCGGCCAGGCAATCTGGCCGTCTTCGACCCAGAAGCCGGCGGCACCGCGCGAATAGTCGCCGGTCACCAGATTTACGCCCTGCCCCATCACCTCGGTCACCACCAGGCCGCTGCCCATGTCCTTGAGCAGCGTTTCTAGCTCACGGGCCGGACCCAGCACCGACAAATTCCGCACGCCACCTGCATTGGCGGTGGTTTGCAGGCCCAGCCGACGGGCCGAATAATTGCTCAGCACGTACCGAAGCAGCTCGCCGTCGGCGACCAGGGCCGACTCGCGGGTGGCCACGCCGTCGCCGTCATACCAGCCCGAGGACGGCCCGCCCGGCAGACGCGGACGTTCCACCACTGACATCCACTTCGGCAAGACCTGCTCGCCAACGGCATCAAGCAGAAAACTGGCGCGGCGATACAGGCTCGACCCCGACACAGCGCTGACCAGGTGGCCGATCAGCCCGCGCGCAACTTCCGGCGCAAACAGCACCGGCACCTTGCCGGTGGGCACGCGCCTGGCGCCCAGGCGACGCACGGTGCGACGGGCCGCTCCGGCCCCGGTATCGGCCGGGTCGGTCAGCGCCTCGAAACGTCGCCGGGTATCCCAGTCGTAGTCGCGCTGCATGCCGGCCTCATCGGCGGCAATCAGCACACAGCTTTGCGAGTAGCTGGTGCCGCGACTGCTGCCTAAAAAGCCGTGGCTGTTGGCATACACAGACACCGAGGCCTCGGTACTGACGCTGGCGCCCTCCGAGTTGCTGATCCTGGCATCGGCATCGCGACCGGCCTGCTCGATCTCACGGGCGCGGGCGAGCAGATCCGGCATGCTCAAATCCACCGGATGCCACAGATCCAGGTCAACGGTCTCGCTGGCCATCAGCTGTGCATCGGCCAAGCCGGCGGCCGGGTCCGGCTGGGTGTGGCGGGCGATTGCCAGGGCTCGGTCGACGCATTCATCGACCGTGGCCTCGCGCAGATCGCCGGTCGAGGCCGTACCGCTGCACTGCTTGCTGAACACGGTGACCCGAATGCCGCGGTCGCGGGCTTCTTCCAGCACGTCGACCTCGCCCAGGCGCACCGCCGCTTCGCGCGCCAGGCTGGACGACAGCGACACCTCGGCCTGGTCGGCACCACCCTGGCGGGCCCGGTCAAGAACCCGCCGGGCCAGCGTTTCCAGGCGGTCGATTTCACTCTCCGGATTGTGCAGGAAATCCGCCATCAGGCCGTTCCTCCTACCGTCAGCCCGTCTATCCTCAGGGTCGGCTGACCGACCCCCACCGGCACGCTCTGGCCTTCCTTGCCGCAGACGCCCACGCCGCTGTCAAGCTTGAGATCGTTGCCAACCATGCCAACCCGGGTGAGCACATCGGGGCCATTGCCAATCAAGGTCGCGCCCTTGATGGCACCACCGAGCCTTCCGTTCTTGATCCGGTAGGCCTCAGAGGCGGCAAAGACGAACTTGCCGGAGGTAATGTCAACCTGGCCGCCGTTGAAGTTGACCGCGTATATGCCATCGTCCACCGAGGCAATGATCTCGCCCGGATCATGCTCGCCGGGCAGCATGTAGGTGTTGGTCATCCGTGGCATCGGCAGGTGGGCGAACGACTCACGACGACCGTTGCCGGTCGGGGCCACGCCCATCAGGCGGGCATTGAGCTTGTCTTGCATGTAGCCGACCAGGCGGCCGTTTTCGATCAGGGTCG
>SKKV01000286.1 GCA_007123575.1 Wenzhouxiangella sp. | reverse complement strand
AGCCAGTGCATGTAGCCTTCCATGTCGACGGTAACCACGTGATCGCCGACGAATACGGGCTGGCTCAGCCCGCGCCTTGCCATCCGCTCTTCACGCCACAGGGTTGACCCATTGCGTCGATCGATCAGCCACACCGAGTCGTCCCGGTCAACCGCGGCAAGCTGGGTGCGCTGAACGCTGATGCCAGAGTGAGAGGCGACATCCTTGACCCACAAAATACGGCCCGACTCGACGGCCAGGCTGGCCATGCGTCCGCGGTAGGTCACGGTATACAAGTCGGTACCTACGATAGCCATGTGGCCATCGATGTCGGCCAGGCGTTCGAGCTCGGTTCGACCTTCGGGCACGCTGACCCGCTGCTCCCAGAGCAGGTTGCCGTCGCTGACTCGCAGCGCCGTCACCGTGCCGTTGTCATGGCCGATAAAGACCTGCCCTGCGCGCACCAGTGGATCGCTGTTGCCACGCAGGGTCAGCAGCGGCACGCTGCGGTCATGTACCCACACGCGACGCCCATCGGCCGGGTCAATGCCGAAGGTGCGTCCGTCAATGCAGCGGGCCACGATCACGCCATCATGAAGAATCGGGTAGGCAAGAATTTCAGAGGACAGGCGCGCCTTCCAGCGCACGTTGCCAGTTTCGGCATGCAGCGCGACCAGGTCACCGTCGAAGGTCCCCAAAAGCAGCAGGTCACCGTGTATGGATGGGCCCGCCGATAGATCAAGACCGGTGTCGAAACGCCGGGCGACGCGACCATTTTCGGCCCTGACCGCGGTCACTCTGCCACGATGGTCCGCTACCCAGATCAGATCTCCCTGGACTTCGGGACGGAAATTCGGTCGGCTGCGATTGATGCCGGCGCCAACGCCGGTTGACCACAGACGCTCAACCTGAAGCGTGGCCTCGAAGTCGACCAGCTCGGCAGGCTTTTGCTCGGCATCCTTGTCTCGGCCAAAGATGCCACAACCGCTGACCGTCAGTGCCAGCGCAAGTGCAATGAGTATCCGGTTTGACCGGGTCACGAAGCGTTCTCCGCCAGGCCAGGGCCGGTGGCGTCGATCTTGAGCTGCAACAGGCGACGGTTGCCACCCTGTCCACTGATGTTGTCGATGGCTTCCTGGAAGGCCAGCCGGGCCTGCTCGTAGTCACCCCGGGCCATCAGCAGGTCGCCGCGCAGCTCGGCCCAGGCGGACTTGAAACCCGCCGGCGCATCACCCGATACCAGCGCCATAGCCTCGTCCAGTTCGCCCTGCGCTTCCAGTACGCGGGCCAGACGCAACGTCACCACCGGCCCCAGGGAATCGAGGCCGCGATGGTCCAGGACTTCCCGATACAGCCGGGCGGCTGGCTCGAGCTGGCCATCATCAACGTAGGCACCGGCCAGAAGGATGCCGGAAAGCACCACGTAGGAGCTGCGCGGGACAGCCTCGCGCAAGTTGCCAAACTGCTCAGCGGCAATGTCGATTTCGCCGGCATCCAGTTCGCGCTGAATGACATCAAAGTACTCCGATGCCAGGAAGCGCTGCTGGACCTGGTGATCCTGCCACTGGCGGAAGCCGAAAATTCCACCAAAGGCCAACACCAGGCCCAGGACGATGGAAAACCCGTACTCCTTGATCCATTTTTTTACACGTTCGCTTTGTTCGTGGTCGTCGTAAAGCTCTACAGCCATGGGAACTGGTCTCTTTGGTAATGCTATTGGAAAAAAGCAATAGGTAGAAAATCAGACTATCTATGATAAATCAATGCTGGCGTCGGCAAGCAGCGGCTTGAGGTAATCGGCCAGCGAATCGATTGCCACGCTGGTCTGCTCGGCCGTCTCGGCGCGCAATTGCTTGACCTGAACCTCGCCCGCTTCCAGCTCGGACTCGCCGAGGATCAGCGCCAGCGTCGCACCACTACGATCGGCACGCTTGAACTGCGCTTTGAAGCTGCCGCCGGCCAGCGACATGCCGACCCGCAGCCCGACCATTTCCGAGCGCAAACGCTCGGCCAGGGCCAGCGTTGCGCCGATATCCACCTGGCTTACCAGGTAGACCTGCGGCGCTTGCACGCGTTCCACGCCGTTAGCGCTCAACAAGGCCAAAACGCGTTCCACGCCCAGCGCAAACCCGATCCCCGGCGTGTCCTTGCCGCCCTGCATGGCCACTAGCTCGTCGTAGCGCCCACCGGCGCAAACCGTGCCCTGGGCCCCCAGATCATCGGTAATCCATTCAAACACGGTGCGACAGTAATAATCCAACCCGCGAACCAGACCTGAGTTGACTTGGTAGGCAATGCCCAGCTGATCCAACAGCTTGCAAACTTCCTCGAAATGCCGCTTCGCCTCATCGCCCAGCGCATCGGCCAGGCGCGGCGCATCGACCAACAGGGCCCGGGTATCCGGATGCTTGCTGTCAAAGATTCTCAGCGGATTGGTTTCCAGGCGCCGTTGGCTGTCGGGATCCAGGCGGTCAACGTGCGGCTTGAGATAGTCCACCAGCTGCTGGCGGTAGCGCGCCCGGTCTGCCCGATCGCCCAGTGAATTGATTTCCAGCCGGACCTTGTCGGACAGGCCCAGTTCGCGCCAGATCCGCTCGACCATGGCAATCAGCTCTGCATCGGCCGCCGCCTGTTCCAGCCCGAACACCTCGGCGCCAAACTGATGAAACTGGCGCTGCCGGCCCTTCTGCGGCCGCTCGTGCCGGAACATCGGGCCCTGGTACCAGACCTTCAGGCCCGGTGAGTGCAGCAGACCATGCTGAATGGCAGCCCTGACCACGCTTGCTGTACCTTCTGGACGCAGGCTGAGCATGTCGCCGTTGCGATCCTCGAAGGCGTACATTTCCTTTTCGACCACGTCGGTCGCCTGACCGATGGCGCGCATGAACACCTCGGCCTGTTCCAACAGCGGCATCCGAATTTCGTGGAAATCGTAGCTTGCAAAAATGGCTGACAGCCGGGCCTCCAACCATTGCCACAGCGGCGTCTGGTCGGGAAGAATGTCGTGCATGCCACGGATGGAACGGATCGTGCTCATACCAAGAATGTCTCTCGAAAAAACAACCAACCCGCCTCTGCGGGCGGGTTGAACAGGAACAGGATGGCGCCTTCAGTGGGCTGCGCTTAGCGCCTCACCTCACCACCCGGCAACAACTCCAGGCTGACCACGTCAGCCCGGTCATCCCCAAGATACTCGACACTGTTACCGTCGGCGCTCAGCCGCACCGCGCTGGCACGCCCGAGCAGCAGACGAAGCGGCGGCTCGCCAAAGTAAACCCGCTGCTGGCCGGCGCGCAACAGGTCGTATTCCAGGCGGCGACCATCGGCCGAATAGATTTCTATCCAGCTATCCGCCAGCAGTTCGATGCCAAGCTCCAGCTCAACAGCAACTAGCGGCTCGTCGTCTGCTGTCGGCCCCGGCGCAGAGGAGGCGATTTCGGCCGTGGGCTCGGGCTGAAGCTCGCGAACCGGACGCAAAGAGCGAATCGGCAGGGCCGAGGCGGTGACCGGGCCGACAACCTCGCCATCTCCGCTTTCCTCCACGGCCAGCGCACGGGTGATCCTTCGTGCCATGCGCTGTTCGTCACCGCTGGCCGCTTCGCTTTCCATCTGCGTGGAGGTGATCGGCAGACCGGGTTCAGGTTCGGCCATGCGTAGCCCACCCTGAACAAAAAACACGACTAGCGGGGGAACAATCGCAATAGTTGCAACAAGATACGTTGCAAACTTCATGTAATTCTCAGGTTTCCATCGCGACCGCGGTGGCGGCAGGACTTCACGCAGCTCAGGGGCCGGTTCCTGGTTGATATCGTCCAGCATGGGCTTGGGGTCCAGGCCCAACAGGCGTGCGTAGTTGGCCAGGTAACCGCGCCGGTACAGGCCGGCCAAGCGATCAAGCCTGCCATTCTCCATGTCATCGACTGTCATGCCGGGCAGGCGCAATGAGCGCGAAACATCGGCAATGTCCAATTTGCGCGCCAGCCTGGCTGACTTCAGCTTATCGCCGATCTGCTGGAAAACCTTGCTGGTGTCAGATGCTTGTTTTTCTGAAGTATTGTCGGTCATTGATCCATTTCGATCCCCCTTAACTCGCGCGCTTCACTTGAATTCGGAAATTGGCGTTCCAGTCTACTGACGTACTGGTTTGCCTCAACACGGTTGCCTAGGCTGGACTCAATCCGATAACCCAGGAACAGTGCTCCGGCTTCAGGCTCCGAGGCGGATTCAAACCGCTGCAGAAAAGCGCGAGCCCTGAAGGCTTCTCCCTGCTGGTAGTAGAGTTCTGCGAGATGAAAAAGCGCATCTGGAAAACTGGGATCACTTTCCAGTGCGCGCCTGAAATAATCGTTTGCTTTTTCAAGCTCGCCGTTGCGGCGCGCACAAGCGCCGGCGTTGCTCCAGGCGACTTCCGGTGTTGTGTAGAAGGGATCTTCGAGGGCCTGCATGAAGTGTCTATCAGCCGCTCGAAAGTCTCCTTGCCTGCACAGGAAAACCGCGTAGCTGTTTTGCGTTCCGCCGTCGTTGGGCGCCAGCCTTGCTGCCTGACGGAAATGCCGGCCGGCTCGATTTGAGTCGCCAATCTGCTCAAAAATCAGCGCTAGCGTCAAGTGCGCCGGGACGTGGTCGGGATCGTGGCGAAGCGCGGTCTCGAGCTTCTCCATCGCCAGCTGAACCTGGCCGCGCTCAAGATAGCCAACGCCCAGCCGGGTATTGATCTCGGCGGCCCTGACCGGGCTGACACTGTCCATACCGCGCTGACTTGAAGCGCTCTGCTGGGTTGTGGCACAACCTGCCAGGGCACAGATGGCCGCGATGATCAGCAGTCTTGCGATCACGCCGCCTCCAGCGCCTGTCTGGCGAGCTGCTGCTGCACCAGCAGCCGACGCTCGCTGGGGCTGAGCAGCTTGCCGACCAACTGTCCGCAAGCAGCATCGATGTCCTCACCGCGCGTTTTTCGCACCGTGGTGATGATGCCCGACGCGCGGGTGATCTTCTGAAACTCGTAAATCGTTTCTGGGTCGGACGGCTCAAAAGGTGTGCCGGGGAAGGGGTTGAAGGGGATCAGGTTGATCTTGCACGGCAAACCGTTCAGCAGGCGAACCAGCCCCTTGGCCTGGGCCCGGCCATCGTTGACCCCGGCAATCATGGTGTATTCAAAAGTGATCGACCGGCGCGGCCGAGCGTCGACAAAGCGCTTGCAGGCAGCCATCAATTTAGCTACCGGGTACTTGCGGTTAAGTGGGACCAGGCGGCTGCGCAGCTCATCATCGGGTGCGTGCAAGGAAACGGCCAGGGCAAACTCGTCGCCGGTGGCTAGTTGGTCTATGCCGGGCACCACGCCTGCGGTGGAAATGGTCACACGGCGCGAAGCCAGACCATAGGCCAGATCGTTGCGCAACAGAGAAAGGGCCGCCGTCACCGCCGGCAAATTGAGCATGGGCTCGCCCATGCCCATGAAGACCACGTTGGTCACCCGCTTCTGGCCGAAACGCTCATCGGCCAGCGCATTGACCGCATGCCAGACCTGGCCGACGATTTCGGCCGCACTCAGGTTGCGCTTGAAACCCTGGGTGGCGGTCGAGCAAAACGTGCAGTTGAGCATGCAGCCTACCTGCGAAGAAATGCACAGGGTGCCGCGTGAAACTTCCGGGATGAATACCGTCTCGACCGCGCTGCCGCCCTCTTCCGACAGTAGCCACTTGACCGTGCCGTCTTCCGAAAGCTGTTCGCGGATAACGCGGGGGGGAACAATTTCGGCAACCGCTTCCAGGCGTTCACGAAGCTTGCGAGACAGGTCGGTCATCAGCGCGAAGTCGGTGACCCCGCGCTGATGGATCCACTGCAAAACTTGCCGGGCACGATAAGGCTTCTCGCCGAGATCGGCGAAAAACCGTTCCAGACCTGCCTGGTCAAGACCGAGCAGGTTGGTCTTTTTTGCTTGCCCAGCAATCATTTGCAGCGCTTCGCTGATAGTTTTTGATAATTACCGCGAGTATATCTCATCATCACCGAAAAAGTAGGCGATTTCCTGGGCTGCGGTGTCTTCTGCATCCGAACCATGCACGGCGTTGGCATCAATGCTGGTGGCGAAGTCGGCACGGATGGT
>SKKV01000290.1 GCA_007123575.1 Wenzhouxiangella sp. | reverse complement strand
CGTTCGAGCAGATGCCTGGCCAGCTGGCCGCCCGTGCCCTGGTAGCGGTCGGCCGGCTCCTGGTAGCGGCGCAGCACACGCTTGACCCACCATTGCGGCAGGAAAATGGCGGCGGCCAGCAGTAGAAGAAAAATCAGCACCATAAAGCCAATTTTACGCTGACCGAGGTCAACAGGGCCTGAGTCAATCGATTTCAATCACCAAATCGAGGCCAGGGAATATAGGCATGGGCCAGTTCTGCAGCCGGTGCTTTTCCAGGGCCGGTGGCCACGGCTCTCAAGCGAACCCTTTGGGTGCGGGTTTCGTGGTCCATCAGACGGTCATTGCGCAGTAGACCGGCAATGCCGCTGTCCTGTCCCAGGCCGTAGCGGATGCGATACCGAACCGCTGAACCTGTTCCTTCCTGTGCTTCAAGCTTGAGCAGCGCCCGAGTGGGAGGCGGCAGTCGGGAGCCAGGCAGGAAAACCGATTCCGGATCACCCTGCAGGATGTCAGCCAGGGCTTCCGTCCGGCTGTCCAAAGACTGCGCCTGATAAGGATTGGCGCTAATGAACCCGCTCACGGCCTGGTCCAGGCCTTTCGGCGTTTCGGCCTGCACCGTGGTCACGTGCCAGGCGGCCAGAATGATCGCGAGCAGAATGCTGCGGGGCGAGATGGTCATGTCGAAATCACGGCTTGGTTTACCCAACATAACGCCAAGGGCACGCGGTTTGTGTCAGGCCCGGGCGTCTGGAATGCTCAAGCCGGGCCTGGCTTGCGGGCAGATTCAATCAAAGCGAAAGCTTCGCGTCTGTCAAGGTGACTAAGCCCGGCCAGAACCTTGGCTGCACGCGACGGCGGCAGTTCCGCAGCCAGCGCCTTGACCAATGCATCGAGAGCGATTGGCGAGCGCGCTTCTGGACTGCCCGCCACCACCAGCACGGCCTCGCCGAGCTGCTGGTTGGCGTCAGTACCAACCCGCGCGGCCAACTCTGCCAGCGGCAGTTGCCACAGGGTTTCATGGCGCTTGGTCAACTCCCGGCCCAGGGTCGCCAGCCGCTGGCCGCCGAACACCGCCACCATGTCGTCCAACACCGCTGGCAAATCCCGGGCCGGGGCGTAAAACAGCAGAGTTTCGGATAACCCTGCCAAGGCCTGAAGTCGACGCCGCCTGGCCGCCTGGCGCGGCGGCAGGAAACCCTCGAAGTGAAAGCGGTCGCTGGGCAGGCCAGCCGCCGACAGAGCTGCAATGGCGGCACAGGGACCGGGCACCGGGCTGACCGCGATTCCGGCTTCGTGGGCGGCCTGGACCAGGCGGAAGCCAGGATCGGAAATCAGCGGTGTGCCAGCATCGCTGACCAGGGCCAGGCTGCCGCCTGCCAGCAGTCCGGCAACAAGCTCGCCCACCCGGGCCTGCTCGCTGTGCTCGTTGAGGACAACCATGCGCGGCAATGGCCCGGCGCGTTCTGACAGTCGCCGGGTGATGCGCGTGTCCTCGACGGCGAGCAAATCAACCTCGCCAAGCACGCGCGCCGCGCGCGGCGACAAATCGTCCAGATTACCGATCGGCGTGGCAACGACGAACAACGTGCCTGCCTGGCTGACGGTTCGTTCGTTGGCTGATGGTTCAGGCATGACGGCATTGTAACCAGTCAATCGTTTATCATCGCCGACATGATGAGATTGATACTTGTGGCAACGCTGCTGATCTTGCTGTTGGCAGCCTGCGCGCCGCCTGCGCCCACCGTGCGGCCGGATGCGCCGTCAGATGCGGCTGTTGAAGACATTCACGGCCTGATTCGAGCCGGCCGCCTTGAGCAGGCCGTCGCCGCATGGCTGGAGCTGGCCGACCAGCGCCCGGATGAAGCCAACGGCTACCGCCTGAACGCCGTCGAGCTGCTGCTCGAAGCGGGCCGCCCAGGTGAGGCACAAACTCAAATCGACCGCATCGCAATCGGCGAGCTAAGCCAACGCGAACGGCAGCGCCTGGCCCTGGCCCGGGTCGAGCTTGACATCGAAAGCGGCGAACTGGCGCAGGCCGGATGGCGCCTGGCGGAACTGTCAGATAGTTTGAGCGGCGACCTGGAACGGCGTCGATTGTCTCTTGAGGCGCGCCTGAGCGAGCGCCGGGAGCGTCCGGCGGAGCAGGCGCTTATGGCGCTTGATCAGTCGGTCCGCGCCGGCGATTTCACCCCGGAGTTGGGCCTGGCGCTGTTGATCGAACTGCCGCTAGCCGATCTCCAACGGCTTCAGGTCGAGCACGGTCACCGCCCTGAACTTTCGCCCTGGCTGGATCTGGCGGTTGCCGCCCGCAGCCACCTTTTGGACCCGGACCTGCTTTCTGCCGCACTGGATGACTGGGAAGCCACGCATCCCAACGTTGGCTACAGCGCCGAGGCAGCTCGTTTCTGGCTGGCCTTGTGGCGCCAGACTCACCCCCAGCCGCAGCGCATCGGCGTTATCTTGCCGGGTCGCGCAGCCATGGCCCGAGCGGGCAGCGCCGTGCGCGACGGCATCATGTCGGCCTGGTTGGACATTCCGCCAGACCGTCGCCCGGAGCTCTTGTTTCGCTACGCTGGCGAAGACCCGCAAGACGTTATCGCCGCCTGGTTCGACTTGCGCGAAGCAGGCGCTGACTTCCTGATCGGGCCGCTGGAGCGCGAACAGGTCGAGACCCTGGTCGATCTGCCGGATCCGGGCCTGCCGGTCCTGCTGCTCAACCACCCGAGCGATACCGGGATGCTGGGCGCCAGCGGCGCCCTGCGCGCTTTTGCCCTGCTGCCTGAAGACGACGCCGAACTGGCTGCTGCTCACGCCCTGGTCAGCGGCCACAAACGCGCCCTGGTGTTGTACCAGAACACGGACTGGGGTCAGCGCGTTTCCAGCGCGTTTGTCGACTTGTTCGAGATGGGCGGCGGCACGGTGCTGCGCTCGGCCGAATATTCCCTGCGCCAGGTCGATCACAGCGCCCTGCTTGAAGTGCTGCTGGAGCTGGATCGCTCCGAGCAGCGTATCGCCAGCATGGCCAGAACACTGAACCAGCCGCTGGAATCGGAACCACAGCGACGAACCGATATCGACGTCGTCTTCCTGGCTGCACGCGCCGACGACGGTCGCCAGATCAGACCGCAGCTTCGCTTCTTCGGCGCCGGCGACGTGCCCGTACTGGCCACCTCACAGATCATTGCCGGCGCGCCGGAGGCGGCGCGCGATGGCGACCTGGACGGAGTGATCATGCCGCTACCACCCTGGTTTTTGGACTTTACCACCCAGGGCCAGCAGCGCTTGCGCGCCTCCAACCTGTATCCGCACCTGGACAATCCAATCCTGGCCAGGCTGCATGCGATGGGCGCCGATGCCATGGCCTTGCTGCCTTGGCTGGATGCCATGGCACTTGACCCCGATCTTTACCTGAGCGGCCTCACCGGCCGATTGCGGCTGGCCGACGGCCGCCTGATCGAGCGTGATCAGCCCGTGGTCAGGCTGGTTCAGGGTCGCGCCGAACGCGTCCGTTGACCACGCTACGCCAGAGCCTCGGCGATGCCGGCGAACGTGATGCCGAAACGTTTTTGCTGAAGCGCAAGCTGAAGCTGGTCGAGCGAAACTATCGCTGCCGAGGCGGCGAAATCGACCTGGTGATGACCGACCCGAATCCGGCCGATGCCGATGAAGTGCTGGTATTTGTCGAAGTCAGGCTACGCGGGCGCGGCGCCAGGGTCAGTGGCCTGGACAGCATTGATGCAGCCAAGCGCAGCCGCCTTGCCACGGCGGCGCGGCATTTTCTGATGAGCCGTCCCGAATGGCAGAACCACCCCTGTCGCTTTGACGTCATTGCCATGGATACATCGAACGATGGTTTGATCTGGGTGACTAATGCTTTCGAGGTCGACTCCTGAGGCGGCATAATGAACACAAGAACCAAACCTTCTGGCGTTGTTATGAACAGTCTGATTCGATTGGCCATTGCTCTTGTTTTGATCACCCAGCTGGCCGGATGCGCCGCGCTGGTGATTGGCGGCGTTGCCGCCACCGGTTTTGCGGTGCACGACCGCCGTAGCGTTGGTACGGTCGTTGATGACAATGTGCTCGAGGTGCGGGTGCGCGCAGCACTGTATCGGCATGACAAGTTCAACAACGATGAGGTGCGGGTCAAGATCAATGCCTATAACGGCTGGGTGCTGCTGGCCGGTGAAGCGGTTGACGAGGATCGCGTGGCGCTGGCCGGCCGGGCCACGTCTGAGGTGCCCGGGGTGACCCGTTTGTTCAATGAACTGGCGCCGATGCAACGCAGCGGCCCTGGTCGCTCAACCTCTGACCGCTGGTTGTCGACTCGGGTTAACGGCAGCCTGACCGGCATTCGCGATCTGCCCGGATTTGATCCGACCCGGGTCAAGGTGGTCTCCGCCAGGGGCATCATCTATTTGATGGGTGAGCTCAGCCCGGAGGAAGCCGAGGCCGTTATCGACCGAGCTCGAACCGTGCGCGGTGTGGAGCGGGTGGTCACCCTGTTGCAGCTCCCGGACGAAACCTCGGGCTGAGTTGGTGAGCCAAGCAGACGACAGCAACACCGAAGCAACCCGGCTCGAAACGCTGGTCGACTCAGACCTGGGTCGGTCCGACAGCTCGCCCGATGAGTCCGAAGTCGTCCTGGAGCTGGGCCGCTTCCGCATCCTCAGGCTGCTGGGCGAAGGCGGCATGGGCCAGGTGTATCTGGCCGAGCAGATCGAGCCGGTTCAGCGCAAGGTCGCCGTCAAGGTGATTCGCAGCAAGCTGCAAACGCCGAGCAACCTGGCGCGCTTCGACGTCGAACGCCAGGCCCTGGCGCAGATGAGCCATCCCGGCATCGCCCAGGTCTTCGATGCCGGCACCACCTCGCAGGGCCACCCGTATTTCGTCATGGAATACATCGACGGCATCCGTCTCGATGCATTTTGTCGCGAGCAAAGACTAAGCGTGCGAGAACGGCTGGCTCTCTTCATCCTGATTTGTCGCGCGGTACAACATGCCCATAATCGCGGCATTGTGCATCGCGACTTGAAGCCGGCCAATATCCTGGTTCAACGCATCGACGGCGAACCCATCCCCAAGATCATTGACTTCGGGATTGCAACCGCGGCCCAACAACGGGGCGCCAAGGCGCGCTCCAACCGAGACCTGGCCGGCACACCCCGTTACATGAGCCCGGAACAGTTTCAGATCGATCGAGCCGTGCTTGACGGCAGAAGCGATGTGTACTCGCTGGGCGTTTTGCTCTACGAGCTGTTGGTCGATCAACCTCCGCTGGCTGATGACCACTTCAAGAACGCCAGCCAAACCGGCAACCTCGAGGCCCTGACCGAGCATTTGCCGCCACCGCCACCTTCCACTCGGCTACAGCTGAACACCAGCCGCTGTGCCGAGATTGCGGATGCGCGCAGAACCACTATCAAGCGACTACAGCGGCGCCTGAAGACCGACCTGGACGCCGTCGTTCTCAAGGCCCTGGAGCCCGCCCCCGGAGGCCGCTACGAATCGGCCCAGGCCCTGGCCGACGATATCGGCTGCGTGCTGGAGCGCAGGCCGGTCGAGGCCCTGCCGAATACTCGCACTTATCGCCTGCGTCGATTCATGCGCCGCAACCTTTTGGCCGTCGGCAGTGCCAGCGCAATTCTGCTGGCCTTGGTGGCCGGGCTGACGGCAGCGACGCTGGGCATGCTGGAAGCGCAGCGCCAGTTCGAGATTGCCGAACAGCACCAGCAGGAACTCGCCCAGGTGGTGGGCTTCCAGCAGTCCATGCTCGAAGGTGTCGACCCACAGGCCATGGGTATTGGCCTGATTGAAGGCCTGCGCGAGCAATATGATTCCAGCACCGCCCGCCGCCCTGACACCGCCCCATCACTGCCCGACCTGGAGCTTGTTGTCAGCCAGATTAGCGGCACCGAGCTGGCCCGTCGCATGCTTGATCAGCACGTATTGGCCCGGGCCCGGGAAACCATCGAACGGGATTTCGAGGGCCAACCGGCGCTTCAGGCCAGGCTGTATACCTCGCTGCGCTCCGTCTACAACGCGCTGGGCATTTCCAGCGTGCTGCCAGAGCTGACTGAAACTCTGCTGGAGCGACTGGCGGCGGCTGGCGAGTCGGATGCGGCCAGAATCATAGAGGCCCGCTACTGGCAGGCCT
>SKKV01000029.1 GCA_007123575.1 Wenzhouxiangella sp. | reverse complement strand
TCGGCGTCCGTGGACTGCGTTCTCGGCGCTTGATGTAGGAT
Source organism: Wenzhouxiangella sp. (assembly GCA_007123575.1). Taxonomy (GTDB): domain Bacteria; phylum Pseudomonadota; class Gammaproteobacteria; order Xanthomonadales; family Wenzhouxiangellaceae; genus Wenzhouxiangella. Next base: position 6,128 of record SKKV01000029.1, on the reverse strand, counting down.
GACTACATCGGCGCGCCGACGCCTTGCCACGAACGCCGAGAGACAAGCTGAATGTGGCAATACTTATGCAGGTACTAGTACATAGGCTAACTATGCGCGCTCTCCGATAGACACACTCAATGGCGATTGCATCCGTTTCGCCTCGAACGTTTCTGCCGCGCAGGCTCCTAGTTGACGGCTACTGCCGGGTCGTCGACCAGGGCCGGTCCCGATTTTCTTGTCGCTCACGACAGCGATATTCATCAGCCCTCACCCGGTGATGAGACCATGGTGCCTATTCAACAAAGTAGGCAGTGAAATGACGATTCGGACAGTGACTGCGTTCCTGCTCGTGTTCCTGGTCAGCGGCTGCGCCATGATGCGCAGTGGGCCACCGTTGCGGGCCGGGCGTTGTATCGCCAGTGCGAAAGTCGCCGGAAACAGAACTGGTCGCGTAAGCATTTGACAGCGTAGCGTCACTGTGCAAGAACCCGACCACTCCACCGACGCCAGCGTTGAGGGTGACCATTCCGGTCACATAGGGCGACCAGATATTGCCGAACGGGTTGACGAAGCCTACCAAGCCGCCGACAAATACATTTCCTGTGACCTCAGCACCCTCCAGGCCAACCGTGTGCACCTCACCGCCCGCGCTGATAACACCAAACAAAGCCACATTGTTGAGACCCAGGCGGTTGATGTGCAGGTGGCTGATGACATGGCCTCTGCCGTCGAAGGTCCCTGTAAATGGGTCGCTGGGGCCGCCGATCGGGTAAAAACCCGCGCCCTCGTTGAAGTCTTCCGTCGCTGCGGCGTCGATATCGTCGGTCAGGACATAGTTCCCGCTGAACGGAAAATCCGGGTGATTGCCAATTTTCTGCAGGTCGTCAATGGTGGCGATTTCGATCGGGTTCGCCCATGCCGCAGCTGCCGCAAGCGACAGGAAAAGGATGGGCAAAACGAAGCGAAGGCGTTGGAAGAAGAAGTTCGGGTGCATTTGTTTCATGGTTACAAACCGGCAGAAAGTGGGTGGGCTTACTGAGGGTTTATGCAAAGCGCGGGCAAAAAGGATCATTCATGGCTCGGATCGGCATCAACGTCGATATCCAGCCCGATACCCGTCAGGGCATGAGCCGGTTTTTCCTCGTTTGTCGCGCACAGGAACAGGTTCCCAGGAAAATGGCGATGAATCCCAACGTGTTCTCCAAGCTATTTGCCAAATTGCAGACCAGCGCCTTGATGGTCTTTTGAACATTGGTCGTGACTCCCGGCCCCGCAATCGCGCAGGGTCAAATGGTCCCTTCTTCATCAAACGGACAATTGGTCGCTCAGCAAGAGCGCGGCAGCGAGCCTTCGATTATTGCCGTGGGTACTGTTCGCGTCGGATTCACGCGCATTCTCGAGCTGGGCTACAGCAATGTCGGCGCAGCTCCCATCACCAACATTGTTGTCAGCAAACTCAGCTGCGCCAATCCGGAAGCCTTCGCCATCACGCAGGACGATTGCACCGGGACAACGCTGGCTCCAGGTGCATTCTGTGTGATCGAATTCCGCTTCGAGCCCCCTGACATAGCCACGTACAGCGCAGACTTCGCGGTGACCAGCACTGCCGTGAGTAGCCCCGATCAATTTCGACTGATCGGTATCGGAGTCTTTGACGAGCTGTTTGGAGACCGCTTTGAAGAAAACTGACCTGGGATGCAGGATAGGGTCTACATCCATTTCTGAGGATTATGGTGCTTGCACCCGCTTGCATCTTATGTTGACCAAATATACAATACTGGTCAATGGGTTCTTCAATTGAATATCAGCGGTCATCTGACCCTTCCAGGGAATCGCGTTTACTTGATGCTGCGGCCGGCTTGTTTGTCCATTACGGCTTTGACAAGACCACCGTGGCCGAAATTGCTCGCGAAGCCGGGGTTAGCAAGGGCGCGGTCTATCTGCATTTTGAGAGCAAAGACGAGCTGCTGGAGGCTCTGATCCTGCGCGAATTGCAGGCCTACGCCGATAGCTGGTTGGGCGCGGTTGAGAATCATCCATCCGGTGGCTCCATTGGCGGTATGGTGCGCTGTGCGATGCAGGCGTTGCATGGCCATCCGCTTATGGTGGCTATTCTCCGATCCGATGTCGGAGTTTTCGGGAATTACCTGCGCAAGCCAGAGAGCCTGCTGCGGAGGGCCCGTGGGCGCTCAACCCGCAAGGCGTTTGTCGAGGCGATGCAAGCCGCCGGCGTGATTCGGACCGATGTCGATCCGGCCGTTACAGCGCATATCATGAACATGCTCTCGTTCGGGCTGGTTGCCATTGAGCAGGTGATCGAAGCCGACGAAGCGCCTCCGCTGGATGCTTTGCTCGACGGAATCGCCGAGTTCATGGATCGTGCCTTGACGCCGGTCGGTGGCGGCAATCACGAGGCTGGTAAGGCCATTTTGCGCGAGTTCCGGGCCGCCGGTCAGGAGAGATTGGCCAAGGTCACCCATGCCGGCTGAAACAGGCCATCCATGGCCGGCAGGGCTGGTTGGCTTCCCAACGCAAGCTCAGGTCTCTTCGGCTCTCGTCGGCGGCAAGGCGTTTGCACTATTCGAACTTTCCTCGCATGGCCTGAACGTTCCGCCCGGCTGGGTGCTGACAACGGAATACTTCGCCTCGTGGATCAGCCAGCTCAGAGAAACCGGGCCATTTCGGGCGCTGGGCGATGCGTCGCCCGACCAGCAGGCCTTGTTGTGTGAGGACATCAAGGCCCAAGCCATGCGTCTTGAGCTGGATGATCGACAGGAGAGTACGTTTGCGTTTCTGCTCGACCAGCTGAATGTCGGTGGTGCTGATGCCTTGTTCGCGGTGCGCTCATCTTCTAGCCAGGAAGACCAGCCCGGCCACTCCTTCGCCGGCGGTTACCAGACCTGCCTGGGCGTGCGCCCCGATGGTCTGCTGAAAGCTATCCGACTCTGCTTTTCCTCCCTGTTCGATCACCGCGTGCTGAGCTACAAGCTGGCCCGCGGGCTGGATCCGCTGGACTGTTCGATGGCCTTGATCGTTCAGGAACAGATTGCCAGCGAAACCGCGGGCGTCGCGTTCTCGCTCAATCCCTTGAACAATGACTATGACCAGGCCGTCATCGAGGCCAATCCCGGTCTCGGTGAGCCGGTGGTCGCCGGCCTGGTCCGGCCCGATCATTGGGTAGTTGACAAGCCGAGCGGCAAGACGCTGGAGTTCAGGTCGGGCGATCGCCGAGTCTGTCGCTGGCTGAAGGCCGACGGTCGCCAGGTCGACAAGGAAGGCGAGCCGTCCGATCAGCCCTGCATTAACTCGCCACAGTTGGACGAACTGCTGGCGCTACTGACAAAAGTTGAAGCATTATTCGACGGCCCGGTCGACATCGAATGGGCCATTGCCGACAGCCGGCTTTACCTGCTGCAGGCCCGGCCAATTACCGCCTGGGTGCCGCTGGCCCCATCCCTGGTAACCGCGCCCGGGAAGCCGCGGCGACTTTACATGGACGCGGGTCTGTCTGGCGGATTGACGATCAACGCACCGATTTCTCCGATGGGTCTTTCGGTAATACGGCAACTGATGCTGGACCTGGCCGAAACGACCTTCGGTGGCTTCGACGGCGAACTGCCGGCCGGGGAAGCGCTTGTCCATTTTCAGGGTGGGCGGATGTACCAGGATTTGTCGAACCTGTTCTGGCTGACCAGCCCGACCAGGCTGGCCACCCAGATGGAAGTCAGCGATGCGCGCATGGCGCGCTTGCTCAGGGCAATTGATCGCCAACAGTATCGCTCTGCGCGCCGCCCGCGCTGGGCCCGCTGGCGCATGCTTCTGCGTCTGCCGCTGGCGTTGTGGCGAAGCCGAACAATGCTGTTCAACATGTTGATGCCGTTGCTGGCCCCGCAGCGCATGCATCAATCCCAGCTCAAGCAACTGCAACTTCTGGAAGACAGGCTGAAAGTGGCGCTGGAGCAGGAGTTGCCCCTGGCCGATATCTGGAACGCCCAGGTGCGACCCCGTCTCGGTGAAATGTTCAATCTCTCCCTGCCCGTGGTGGGCACCGGCATACTGGCCCTGACGCTGTTCAAGCGGCTGGCCCAGCGTCCGGCCAAGGGCGACAAGTCATTGCTTGATAAGGCCGACCGCGGCTTTGAAGGCAACGTCGTCGTCGAAATGAACCTGGCCCTGGCCGACCTGGCCCGGGTGATTCCCGAAACGCTGCGCACTCGACCGGAAACACTTAACCAACAGCTGGCCGATGCGCCACCAGACTCCGCCTGGAGGCGTGGCTGGCAGACATTCATGCAGCAATTCGGCTTTCGCGGCCCGGGCGAAATGGACATTGCCCGCCCACGCTACAGCGATGCACCGCTAGATCTTCTGCACCAGGTGCTCGGTATGCCCACCGACCGATCGGCTTTCGACCCCCACCAGGCCTGGCAGCAGCGTTGCCAGCAGCGTCGCGAGGCAGTGGCCACCCTGCTTGAACGGTCCGGCCCCGTCCGACGACGAATCCTGGGTCGCCTGGACCGGGTCATTGATCGATACGGCGGATTAAGGGATTCGCCAAAACAACATCTGCTGATGATCATGAAATCGCTGCGCGCCAGCATTCTGGCCGCTGGTCGCCGACTCCAGCAGGGCGAGTTCCTGGACGACGCCAATCAGGTTTTCCAGCTTGAACTTCAGGAATTGATGCAAGCACTCAATGACACTGAACCCGGGCTTATGGACCAGGTTGAGCAACGCGCCGCCTGGCAGCACAAACTGGCAACCAACGTCATTAATTTCCCGCCCCTGATTGATTCACGCGGCCGCATTCTTCGGCAGCCAGTCGATCCAGATGGCAGCGATGGACTGCAGGGGGTGGGACTATCGCCCGGCGTTGCCCGAGGGCGCGCCCGCATCGTGCGCTCACCGGAATCGGCAACGCTGGAACCGGGCGATATCCTGATCGCCTATGCCACCGACCCCGGCTGGACGCCTTTGTTTGCCAATGCCGCCGCAATTGTCCTGGAAGTAGGCGGCGCCCTGCAGCACGGCGCGTTAGTGGCCCGGGAACTGGGCCTGCCTTGCGTGGCCGGCATCGACGGAGCAACAACCACATTGTTGGATCGATCCTTGATCGAGGTCAATGCTGACGCGGGGATGGTCAAGGTGATTGCAGAGCGTGGACAAACGTCCTCACTCACTGATGAGATCATGACAAGGCGTAATCAAGGTAACTAGTGATATGACTATTCGATTCCTTGCCGTGATCATCGTTCTGCTTTTGGTCAGTAGTTGCGCCATGATGCGCAGCGGGCCGCCGTTGCCGACCGTGGATTCGGTCGACCTGGAGCGCTACATGGGCGAGTGGTATGTCATCGCCAACATCCCCTATTTCGGCGAGCGGGGCAACGTGGCGGGCCGGGCGTTGTATCGCCAGCGCGACGATGGCCGGATGGATGACATCTACTTTTATCGCAAGGGTGATTTTGACAGCCCCGAGCAGTCGTTGGAGGGCGTGGCCTGGGTGGTGGATGAGGACAGCAACGCGCGCTGGAAAGTGCGCTTTTACTGGCCGTTTACATTCGACTACTACATCGTTGATCTTGATTCGGACTACCAGTGGACCCTGGTTGGCCACCCGTCGCGAAACTATGCATGGATCATGGCGCGGGAGCCGCTTATGGATGATGCCCTGTATCAAAAGCTGCTGGCTCGTTTCGATGAACTGGGCTTTGACTCATCCGACCTGAAGAAAGTGCCGCAGTTCCCGGAGCAGGTCGGTCAGCCGGGGTTTCAGTAAGCGACGGACACTCCCGGCTTTCAATTTGTCGCCAATTCAGTCGCTCTTCGTTAATTGGAACGACTGTTGAATGAAACGGCCCGCATTCAGCCGAATGCTTGCAGAAAAGCGGGGCGAAAAATGGAGGCAATACGATGACAAGGTCGTGGATAGCAGTATTCTTTGTTTTTGGATCTCTGTTTGGGACTACGGCTGGCGCCAGCGCCACAGACCTGCCTTTGGCGCTGGACGGCGAAGATTGTGTCCGTTTCAATCCGCAAAACATACAAATCCAGCCCTTGGGTGCTGGCGTGCGTATGGTCGATGGCAGCCATGCCTTGATGGCGTTCGATAGCGAGGCCGAGGCTCGGCAGTCGCTTGAGGTGAT
>SKKV01000193.1 GCA_007123575.1 Wenzhouxiangella sp. | reverse complement strand
TGATCGACGGCGGTCAATCCGGTGTCGGCATGTACGCCATGGCAGGTATTGCCAGCGAAGCACCGCACCTGATGCTGACTGCCCATTCCTATGACGCCGGCCTGATCGTGGCCAATGCTGACTGGTGGCACGGCCTTGATGACGCGGTTCGAAACCAGGTGCGCCAGACCCTGGACCCGGTCGACAAGACGCGCCGCGATGTGCGGGATTTGATTGCGCGCCTGGAGGGTGGCTTGCGGGCTAATCCAAATGTAACCGTTCATGATCTGAACGAACAGCAACATCGCGAATGGCGCGCGGCCAGTGCCGGTGCGACCGAGCTTTTGATTGAACAGATTGGTGGCCGGGCGGCCGAGATTTACGAACGCATTCAGGCCGGCAAGGCGGCCTTCGCTGATCGCTCTTGAGGAAACACACCGCCATCGTGGCGATTGCTTTAAACTGCCGTAAAATATGTCCGGACCTATCTGGAGAACAGCTTGAGGGGGCTACCTTGTCCGGCTCGAACAGCGGCTGTCACCAACAGAGGAACAGGGAGATTACTTGATGCGCTGGATAAGAAAACTGGCTGGCCCCGAGGCCATCCTGATCGCGGCCTTTGTACTGTTGTCATCAGGGCTGTACATGGGTGCCAGCCATTTTGGTGGAGTTATCGAATCGAACGGTACGGTGGTTCAGGTTGCCGGGCGCATGCGTCTTGAAATCAATTCCTTGTACCGCTGGCTGGCCGAGGCTGAGAACCCCGATCCTGAGCGTCGCGCAGCTGCCATCGCTGAGGTAAATGAGGTGGCCGTCCAGATCGACAGCTTGCTGCAGAGCTTGATTGCTGGTGGCAGCGTGCAGATTGGTCCGGGGCAGCCTTTAGTGGTGGAGCCGGGCATGGTGCCCGACGAGGCCACCCCCATCTTGCCGCAGATTGCCGGGGTCTGGAGTCCTGTCAAGGCTCGAATCGACGCCTTGGTGGATCTGCATGGACCAGAACGTGACCAACGCTTGTCGCAAGCGATTGCAGAGGCCCGGGCCGTCGAAGGGGCCTTGCTTGGCCAGGCTTCGCGGCTGCTTGGGGTTGTGAGTGTGAACTCCTTCACCAATGCAGGCTACCTGCAGCGCGTTCAGGTGACGGGTGCCGTATTAGGCGTCGGCTTCTTCCTGCTGTTGATTGCCTTGTATTCGCGCCAACTCCGGCGCTTCCGCGATGCCAAACGCGAGACTGACGAAATCCTGGAAACGGTAACCAGCGGTCTATTCCTGCTTGACCGGGATTATCGATTGGGCGACCAGTACTCTGCCCAGCTTGAATATATCCTGCAGCGCGACCAGCTTGGTGGCACTGACTTCATCGGTATGCTTGGCGACATGGTGCGGGCTGAGACGCTGAAAACCGCACGTGACTATCTAGACCTGCTGTTTTCGGAGCGGGTTGAAGAATCGCTCATCGGCTCACTCAATCCACTCGACCGAGTGAAAGTGAAGTTGCCGACCGAAACCGGTCGGGTAGAAGCGCGTTACCTTGAGTTCTCCTTCCGCCGGGTGTTCGATGAAGATCGATTGCTCCATCTGCTGGTTTCGGTCAATGACGTAACTGACCGCGTCCGCCTGGGTGAAGAACTCGAAAGCCTGAAGGAGAAGCAAGACCAGCAGACCGAGCGCATGCTGGAATTGTTGGTCAGCCTGTTCAAGCTTGATCAAGCCATGCTCGACGATACCCTGGCCCGCTGGCACCTACTGATGCAGCAGGCCAATGCCGCCCTGAAGGAATCCAACAATAGAAAATCCGGCCTTCATCAGCTGATCGACGAAGTATTCCGCCCCATGCACACGGTCAAAAGCGAGGCCTCTGGGCTGGGCCTGGCCTTTCTGTCACAGCGCGCTGCCGCCGTCGAGCAGGCCATCGCCGAGCTGCGCGGTATTGAAAACCTGTCAGGCAACGATTTTCTCACCGCCACCGTGCGCCTGGAAGAGTTGTTCGCGCAGTTTTCCGTGGTCCGACGTATCATCGAACGGCTTCAGGCTCAGGGAGTCACACAGGTTGACGGCCAGCAAAGTGGACACGCCGGTCCCGTGCCTTTGATTAATCTCTTGCAGCGCCTGGTCAACCAGCTCAATGATGACCTCAATATTCGGGCCGAGCTGCGGGTTCGTGGGCTGGACGAAGAACGACTTGGCGGCGAGCTGCGCGAGCCGGTGCGCGACGTGCTTGTGCAATTCATTCGCAACGCTTGCGCCCATGGCATAGAACCCGTGGAACAGCGTCAACAGCTCGGTAAACCACCCGCAGCCACCCTTGACATACAGCTTCGCCAGCAGCCGAGCAGCAAGGAATGGGAATTGCTGTTCCGAGATGATGGACGTGGCATTGATTTCACTGCCATCGCCCGGCGTGCTCGGGAAATGGGTTTGCTGGCCGATGATCTGGAGCCTGATCGCAGCAGACTGCTAAAGCTGATGTTCCATCCTGGCTTGAGTACCGCCGCCGAGGTAGGTCAGGAAGCGGGCCAAGGCGTGGGCATGGATATTGTCAGGGAGGCGGTGGCACGCATGGACGCCAATATCAGAGTTGCCACAGAGGCCGGCAAACACACCACTTTCAAGCTGGTGATACCGGCCTCGCCGTCGAGGTGAGAACGACATGAAGCTGTTGATAGTTGATGACTCCATGTTCATCAGAAATCGAATCGAACGCTCGCTGGCCATCAAGGAAATTACAGAGGTCATCACGGCGCGCAATGGCCGTGAGGCCCTGGTCAAGTTTCATGCGCACAAGCCGGAACTGGTGACTATGGATATCACCATGCCGGAAGTTGACGGCATTGAATGTACTGAACGTATGGTGCAGGCCAACTCGACGGTCAAGATCCTGATCGTTTCGGCCGTAGCCGACAAGGCTACCGCCATCCTGGCCCTGAAGAAAGGGGCCAACGGCTTCTTGATCAAGCCTTTCGAAGAAACCGAACTTAACGACGCGCTGAGTCGCCTGATCCAGGGAGCCCGCCGTGGACGAAAATGATATCCAGATTCTGATTGACGGAACCATCCATTACTTTCGGGCCACGGTAGGACAGTCCACGGAGGTGGGCGCGCCTTACCTGGTCGAAAACCGCGAGCCGGTGATCTCTGACTTTACCGGCATCATCACGATCACTGGCGCGTATACCGGATGCGTCTATTTCACCGCGCCCCGGGCCATGCTCCGTCATATCCTCATGGCCAACGGCGAGACGCGCGCCGATGCCGAGTTCATGGCCGACGTGGTGGGCGAGGTCGCCAATACCATTTCAGGCAATGCCAGGCGCCATTTCGGCAATGAGTTCGAGATTTCCGTACCCGATGTGTTTGAAGGCCGCGCCGAGCCAAACAGGCTGAAGCTGGCTGAACGCTCTTTCGTGATTCCAATCACTTGGCGACAGTACCGGGCCTCGCTGGTGGTCAGCCTGATCGAATGACTTCCACCAAACTCTACTGGCTGCGGAGCTCGGTCGAGTAGCGAAAGCGCTCTTTGGGGTGCGTACTGATGGCCATCAGGATCAAGCGATCGCCAAGATCGTGATAGCGTCGATTGATCACCAGCGCTGCGCTGTCCGGATCGGCCTCCAGCAGTTCGGCGGCATCCGTAGCCAGGCTGTCGGCTGACAAGGTCTGGCGAACCCGCGACAGGCGCGAAAAGTCCAGGATCTTGTAGAGCATGCGCTCGCTTTTTTCGAGGTCCAGTAACAGCTTGGCTTGGTTAGCACTGGCGTGGGGAATCCAGATTTCGGTCAGGCAGATCGGCGGCGCCGAGTTCTGGTCGCGATAAGAGCGAAGTCCGAGCAGGTGTGGCATGCGCTCGCCCGGCTTGCAGCCCAGGGCGCTGGCCAGGCGCGCCGGCACCGGGTCGTTGGCTGCTGAACAGATCGCCAGGCGCGTAGCCTGCCCGTACTGCATCAGCTCGTCGATATTGGCCACGTATTGGTTGTATACAACCGGTGCCTCTCGAGCGGTGACCCGGGTACCCGAGCCGCGCTTGCGCTCGACCAGGCCCATGTCTTCAACCCGGCGCAGGGCTTCGCGCGCCGTATGCCGGCTGATTTCGAAGCGATCGCACAGCTCCAACTCGGTGGGCAGCATGTCGCCGACCGCCACCTCACCAGTGCGAATCATTTCAACCAGCTCGTTGCAGACCTGGAGATATCGCGGGACCTGCTTTTGGGCCTTGCCTTTCGCCATCCATAATTCTCCTGTTGCACACTGTCCGTCAGCGAGACGGACTTCTCTGCCCGAGCAGGTTTATACTACCGTAGAATATGTCCGGACAAATAATCCTGCAAGCCAAATTACCGAGACCTTCATCGATGACCGGACCACGGGATCATAGCCTGACTTACGCCTTGCTCGCAGAACTTGCGAGTGAGATGGATGTCGCTACCCGGCATCGTGCTGCCCTGCATTTACTCGACTGGTTGGCCTGCGCCCGTGCCGCATGCGCTGAACCGGCACGTCACGCCATGGCCTACTTGTACGATTATCCGGCTGATCGTGGCCTGGCTCTGTTTCGGCCAAAGCAACCGAGAGAAGACCATTTGATGCTCGATGGCGCGCTCGGCAGCATGCTGGAAATGGATGATGTCCATCGCGCCGCCGTGCTTCATCCGGGACCGGTGGTCATGCCGGCGGTACTGTTGGCCGCGCGCCAGCAAGGTGCAACGCCAAGCGACCTGCTTGATGCGATTGTTTTTGGTTACGAGGTGATGATCCGCATTGGTCGTGGCATGGGCCAGGGCCACTATGCCTACTGGCATCCCACCGCCACCATTGGGCCCTTCGGCGCTGCCGCCGCGGTGGGCAAGCTGCTTGATCTGAGCGCGGAGCAAATGGTTTGGGCCCTGGGCAATGCTGGCACCCGGACCGGCGGGCTCTGGCAGCTCAGGCACGAACCCGTTCCCAGCAAAGCGCTGCATACGGCGCTGGCAGCGCGCGATGGCTGGCTGGCTGCGATGCTGGCCGAGCGCGGTTTTGCTGGCCCGCGCTACATACTGGAAGGGCCCCAAGGCCTGCTGGCCGCCGCCGCCGGGGATGCCGACCCCGATCGCATGCTGGGTAAGAGCGATCACTGGCTGATTAACGAAGTGAGCTTCAAGCCCTGGCCTGCCTGCCGTCATGCCCATCCGGCGATTGATGCCTTGATGGCCCTGCAGAACATCCCGGCGCCGGAAGCGATCGAGCGCATTGAGATTGGCACTTATCAGGCGGCCATCGATTTCTGCGACAAGGCCACCCCCGCGACCCCGGCCGACGCCCGCTTCAGCATCCAGCATGCCCTGGCCGCGGCCGTCCTGCACGGTCGCCCCTGCCTGGCCCAGTACCAGCCGGCCTGCATTACCGATGCCAAGGTTGCGGCCTTGAGAGCGCGCATTCAGCTTCACTGTTCGGCCGCATTCAACCAGGCTTTTCCAGCGCACTATGGTGCCGAGCTGCGTCTGGTGTTGCGCAACGGCCAGACCCTCCAGACCCGAATCGACGATGCCTGGGGCGACCCGGAAAATCCGATCGCAAGCGACGACCTCGAGAAAAAGTGTGAGGACCTGTTTGGCCATGGCGGACTCGACCAGGCCGCGATCAGGCGCATCATCGACCAGACCTTGCAACTGGTCGATGCCGAGTCGCTGGATCCCTGGTGGCAGACCATGGCCGAGTGCGCAGCATGAGCGCAGCGGCCGGAATCGGACCTATTGCCAGGCGCCTGATCGAGCACGCCCTGCACCTTGATGGCCAGGCGATACCGGCCACAGCGCGTGCGGCTGCCGCCTGGTTCAGCGAGGACAGCCTGCTGGTGGGATTGAGTGCGGCCCGTGTGCCGGAACGTGAAAAACTGCTGGCCGTTTTCGGACAAGCGCCCGCCGATCAGGGAGCCCGCGTGCTTGGTCAGCGCTATCGTCTACCTGCTGCCGTTGCCGCCCTGGTCAACGGTTTTCAGATTCACGGACAGGAGTTCGACTGCGTGCACGAGCCGGCCGTGGTTCACCCCATGGCGGTGATCGCCGCGGTCCTGCTCGCCTATACCGACCGGGCCACTTGTTCGAATCGGGCAGATGATGAGCCGGTTTCCGGCAAGGCCTGGTTGGAAGCGGTCATCGTCGCCGTTGATTGCGCCACCGTGCTTGGCATGATGGCCAGGCGGCCGATGCGCTTCTTTCGCCCCGCCCAGTGCGGCGCGCTGGGGGCGGCACTGGGCCTGGCGCGACTGG
>SKKV01000271.1 GCA_007123575.1 Wenzhouxiangella sp. | reverse complement strand
TCAGCGCGTATTTTCCGCGGGCAGTGCTGATGCTGTGGTTAATCAGCATCCTGATCGGAGCGCTCTTCGCCCTTGTCTGGATTCCCCGCAGTTGGATAGGCAAAATCAACAACAAGGCCAGCCTGGCGTTTTTCCTGGCCGCCCTTTGGAGTGTCCGAATCTGGCACCTCACCAGGAAGGACAAAATGCCATGGCCGGTAAAGTGGCATTCAACCTTGCTGATAGCTTTAAACCTGATAGTCGCATCGTACTTGTTTTCACAAGGCCTGATTGGCGTCAGACTATGGGCTTAGACGCTTCCAATCGAGCTCAGAATTCAGCAGAATTCAGGACAGACATCTTTCACCATCCCTCGGTTCCTGCTACCGATTGGCTGGTCGGACTAGACCACGCGAAAGCGGCTGTCCCAGACGGCCTGCGGCTGTCTGCGAGCCAAGGGGTTGGGAAAGGCCGGCCCAATGGCCTCGCCGATTCCGGCGTTCAAGCCGCCGAACATGTCCACTCAGAATATGTCTGTACCGGTTCTTCAGTCGCCCGTCAAAGTCCAGGGGTTGATCAGACGGACTTCACAGTTGGCAAAATCTCGCTCGTTTCTCGTCGCCAAGGTCGCCCCTCGGGTAATCGCCATGGCAGCGATCATTCCATCAGGGATGGCCATCGGATGCCCCCGTCGGGATGCCTGCCCCATGAGTCTTCCGTAGACCAGTGCATCCGTTTCTGAAAAGGCGCAAATCCGATCATGGAAACGATCGCGCCATGCATCCAGCCCCTGGCTCAACCGACCCGCCCTTTGGTCAGGTCTGATTCGCTCGACGCCGTAAGCCATTTGTGCAAGAACGATGACGGGCAACCAGATGTCTTCATCGTTTTCCGTCAACCAGGTCACGACCCTGTCGTCGGGTTTTGGCTTGAGTGTTTCGGAAACAACGTTGGTATCAATCAAGATCACAAATCGACGCCTTGGTGAGGCCGGCGGTGTTCATCCAGAATCTCATCGAGCTCAACGTCGCAGGAACAGGCCTGATTGAGCGCGCGGTAAAACTCGCCAGCGGGCAGGCGATTTGACCGGCGCTCCTCGTACTCCGCCAAGGCCCGTTCTACCACCGTGGCGACGGTGCGCCGCTCGCGCCTTGCCAGCCGATGGGCCAGTTCACGCGCCTTGGCACTTCTGACAGAAAGTTGTGGTTTGCTCATCGTCACTCGACTCCAACGCTGCTTCGTTGCTGTATATTCTGCCATTTTAGCCATCTAGCCATCTTCAAATCGCAACAGATTAAGATCCGGATCAAAGGTGACTTCATCAATGCCAATTGCCCGGTGGTGCCGGGTATAGCCGACCGTCATCACCCAGGTAGGCTTGTGGCTTGGTGAAATTTCAGGACAGACACCTTTCAGCAGTGGAGCCAGCAACCGCACTGATCGGGGCATCCCGGCTTCCGTATGACAGACACCAGTGCATGCGCCGGGTCAATCTGGTTTGGGCGGTATGGATCTGCTCAATCGAAAGCCGACGTTGATGTTGTCGAAGTGGCGAGTGCTCGAGTCGCGGTAACCCGAACGCAAGACGAAGCCAGGAACATTCCAGGCACCGCCGCCCAGCACGGCCAAGTTGCATTCGCCGGTCTACCAGGCACTGCCATCAGTGGGGGCACCGTTATAGTTGGAGTTCCAGCAGTCCTGGGTCCATTCGTAGACGTTCCCATGGGTGTCGTAAAGGCCAAAAGCGTTGGGGCTGAAACTGCCCACTGGCTGAGTTTGCCCGCGATACTAGTACCTGCATAAGTATTGCCTCATTCAGGGCTCCTGACGGATTCGCCTGATCAGCGGTAATGCAGTCGCCGGTATTGAAGCGGCCGGTCGTTCCGGCGCGGGTGGCATATTCCCGTTCGGACTCGGTAAGCAGGCGGTAGTCGTGGCCGGTCTTGTCGCTTAGCCAGGTCAAGTATTGATGGACAACGTTCCAACTGACCCTGATGACGGGGCGGTCTCCGCGGCCCCAGCCATTGTCATCGGGCACGTGGGTACATCCGCCGTCGTCTACGCAAGCGTCCCACTGTGCAAAGGTCACCTCGGTCTGGCCCATGGCAAAGGCCGGAACGGTGACCTGGCGCTGCGGGCGCTCCCGGCTGTAACTCTCCGGCTCACTTTCCGGGCTGCCCTGGGTAAAGGTCCCGGCAGGGATCATGACCATGGTCGGGCAGTCGGCGCAGTCTTGGAATGTCCATGTCGTCCCATAAGCCTCGGCCAGTGCCCGGCCGGTCATATCCAGATCGTCGAGGTCGGCCGAGTGGTCGTAGACGAGCACATCGGCGATATCGCCGCGCACACTGTTGCCGATCTGGAACAGGCTGTTGTCGATGGCATAGGCGCCGATGGTCGACTCGCTGCTGTCTACCAAGGCGCCATTGAAGTAGAGCTGCTGGCTGTTGGTGGTCAGGCGGGCGGTGAGGATGGCGATATCGCCGGTGCCATAGCGGTAGCCGAAAGGATGGCTCGGACGCGCGCCCACGGCCAGGGGATTGGCCTTGACTTCGACCTCGGCGGTGGTCCGGCGGAGGAACAAGACTTGGCTGTCATCGGCGCCGCGCCACAGGCGCGGAAAACCATTGCCGCCGGCAATTGGCTCGTTGAGGCGGAATACGACGAAGATGGTGTAGCCCGCGGCCAGGGTTTGGGCGCCCGGCGAAGGGTATTGCAGCTCGCCACCATTGTCCGGACTGTCAAAACGAATCATCCGGCGGCCATTGACTCCGTCCACCATGGTTGCCGCGGAGCTGCCGCCCGTACTCCGGTCTGCATCGGCCAGGTTGGTCCATTCCATGACTTGGCCATCGCCGTCCAACACGAGTCCGCGGTCCGGGTTGAACCAGTCAACCAGGCCATTTTGCGAAACAGCCGGCAGCGGTGGGGGGCTGGATCTGGCCACACGGAAGCCGATGAAGAAGTTACGAGCTTCGCGGAGGATCCCAACGCGGCTGGCCGAACGGATAAGTCCGGCGTTGTCGCTCCAGGAGCCGCCGCGCCATACGCTGCGGCTGAAATCGCCCGTCATCCAGGCGCTCCCGTCAGTCGGTGCGCCTACATAGTCCGCGTTCCAGCAGTCCTGGACCCATTTCCTTACATTGCCATGGGTATCGTACAGGCCAAAGGCATTCGGGGCGAAACTGCCCACCGGCAGGGTTTGCTCGCGAAAAATGCCTTCCGGGCAGCCCGGGGCGGGGGCGATGCCACGGAAGTTCGCCTGGTCGGCGGTAATGCAGTCGCCGGTATTGAACCGGCCGGTGGTGCCGGCGCGGGCGACGTACTCGCGTTCGGACTCAGAAGGCAGGCGGTAGTGTTGGCCGGTTTTGGTGCTTAGCCAAGCGACATATTCCTGAGCATCGTCCCAGCTGACGCGAAAAACCGGGCGATCGCCGCGACCCCAGGCATTGTCCCCCGGATTGTGCGTGCAGCCACCGTCGATGCGGCAGGCATCCCATTGGGCAAAGGTCACTTCGGTCTGGCCAATGGCAAAAGCCGGGATGCTGACCTCGCGCTGCGGGCGCTCACTGTCCGAACTCTGCGGATCGTCTTCCGGGGCACCCTGGGTAAAAACCCCGGCCGGGATCCAGACCATGGTGGGACAGTCGGGACAGTCCTGGAAAAACGGCTCGAAACGATCGGAGAAGATCGAATCGGCTGGCGGGTCTTGTGCAAGCGCGGCGCTGACCAAGGCCAGGGCAGTCATCATCAAAGCGAACCGAGCGCAGAGCGCCATGACGCCCTTTCTGAATTGAACGCAAACTGAAACCGACTGCCGCAAAGCGCCAAGACTCACTGTTTCCAGATGCCAACCAGCTTGACCGACCCCCGCCATGCTGGGAATGACTGTCAGTGGCACTCCAAACGGAAGCCACTGAAGCGGTTGCCAGCGAGGCGATCTGGTGAGGCGACGGTTCATGAGTGTAAACTCCATTGAGGAGATGCCAGGTCGACGGGGCCTGCGTCCGCCGGATCGTCCGTGTCGGGGGCTCTGTTACGATCTAAAGCCGGAATACGCACCAAATCCGGTCATCCATGTCGTCATCTGTATCGGTGACCGCTTTCTGCCGGGAATCCGGCAGTCAGGACAGGGCGATTCTTTTTGCGAATCTCCGAAAGCTTTCTCGGATTCATCGCGCAGGCTTCAGCCCCACGGTGCGGCCGCAAGGTCCGCGCTGGTCAAGGATCAATTCAGGAGGGCTACGATGACCCTGGACAGCGAACGCTTCGGGCAGATCAACGCCCTGCTGGAACAGACCCTGGAACTGCCGCCCGAACAGCGAGCAGACTTCGTCGGCAAGGCATCTGCAGGTGACAGGGAATTGCACGACGAGGTGATGAGCCTGCTGGCCTTCGACAGCGAGCAGTCGGACGGAATTCACCAGGCTCTGGGCGCCGCCGTCGAGGCACTGAACGATCCCGCGGCGCCCGAATCCGGCACTGTGATTGGCAGCTGGCGAATCCTGCAAAAGATTGCCGAAGGCGGCATGGGCATGGTGTTTCTGGCTGAACGCGTGAATGCTGACTTTGAGCTACTGGCGGCGGTCAAGCTGCTGCCCGGGCACCTCATGGGCAACAAGGCCGAGCATCGTTTTGCCGAGGAACGGCGCATCCTGGCTTCCCTGCAGCACCCCAATATCGCGCGGCTCATCGATGGCGGCACACTCGAAAGCGGCCTGTCCTGTCTGGTGATGGACTACGTCGATGGCATCAGCATCGATCGCTACTGCCGCGAACACTCACTCGACAACGCGGCCATCCTGAAGCTGGTGCTGAAGGTCTGTGACGCGGTTCAGTTCGCGCACAGCAAGCTGGTGGTGCACCGGGACATCAAGCCCAGCAACATTATTGTCACGCCCGGTGGCGAGCCCATCCTGCTGGACTTTGGAATCGCCAAGCTACTTGAAGACGATCCCGCCGCAGCGGCGATCCTGACCCGTACCGAACTGCGCCGGTTCACGCCGCTGTATGCCAGTCCCGAGCAGCTGGAAGGCAGCACCATCACCACCGCAGTCGATGTCTACGCGCTGGGCCTGCTGCTGTTCCTGCTGCTTACCGGTCGCCTGCCCTACGACGAGCGCGCCTCGCATCCCCGCCAGCTGGAGCAGTTGATTCTCAGTGGCCGGAAGCTGCCGCCCAGCGAGGCCGTGAGCACCATGGATCCCGACGCCGGCAGTCGTTCGCGGCCATGGATACAGCGCCAGAAGAGGGCCCTGCGTGGCGATCTGGACACCATCGTGATGATGGCGCTTCGCGACGAGCCGGAACGCCGCTACTCGACCGTGGCCGCGCTGGCCGACGAACTGCGCAACAGCTTGCAGCATCGCCCGATCCAGGCACGTGCCGACAACTGGAGCTATCGCCTGAGGCGGCTGGTACGCAGGCACCCCGTTGCGATACCGCTTGCGACCCTGGCCCTGGTGGCGATTGTCGCCGGCAGCAGCGCGTTCTCCTGGCTGCTTGCTGTCCAGCGCGACGAAGCACTGCGCCTCGAGGCACGCGCGAACACCGCAGCGGAATTCAGCGCGTCCCTGCTGTCGCGCACGGCCGCCGAGCAGGACTTCGCCAGCACCCTGAGCATTCGCGAGCTGCTGGACCGGGCAACCGAGCGCGTGCAAAGCGAACTCAAGGATTCGCCTGAGCTTGCGCTGCAAATGCATCTGGCACTAGCTGACTCCTATGTCAGCTGGGGGCACGACGAAGATGCGATTGCCCAGGCGCGACACGCGCTGAAACTTGCCGAAGCAGAGGCGAATGAGCGCGCCCGCGCACGTGCTCTGGATCTGCTCAGCCTGGCGCACCATGGCTTGCGCCACCTGGACACCAGTGTCGCCTACGGCCGCGATGCGCAGCAGATCTGGAAGCGCATAGGCACTCCGGCTGAAAAGGGCCTTGCATTGAGCAATCTTGCGATGGGTTTGAACTCCCTCCGGCGTCGCGAGGAAGCGGCACCGGTATTCCGTCAAGCCCTGGAGCAACTGCGTAAGGCGCACGACGGCGATCATGGTGATATCGCCTGGGTACTGAACAATCTGGCCTGGTGCCTGCACACTTTGGGCGATTTGAAACAGGCGCGCCAGTACTACGAGGAAGCCGTTGCCGTGCAGCAACGGCTGGGCGACAGTCGTATCGCGCTGGCAATGAGCAAGCACAATCTCGGCGGGCTGCACTTCGATCAGGGCGATCTCGACAGCGCCGAACAAATCTGGCGGCATACCCTGAG
>SKKV01000191.1 GCA_007123575.1 Wenzhouxiangella sp. | reverse complement strand
TCAACGGCCTCTGGTGAAAGCTTCGAGTAGCCGCCGTTCAGGCCGTCGATGAAATAGCGGGTGCTGTCCTGGATCTGGTCGGCCAGGTGTTGGTGGCTGGCAAAGTAGGGGGCATAGGCCAGCCGGCAGTCATCGAGCTCGCAAATGGCAAGCAGGTTCAGCAAGTGGTCCTGCCGCCACTCGAAGCCTTCGCTATACCACAGGTGATAGTCCTCGCGGCTTTTTGACGCACGTACAAGGGTGGACCCGGTGGTGAAAGCGCCCTGCTTGAAGACAGCGACTTCCACGTTCAGGCCGGGATACTCATTCTCGGCTAGCCGGGTCGCCTGTTCGGCCACCTTTTCAGTACCAACATAAACATGAAGCACGAGGTTTTCGTGGTGCTGACAAGCCGCGTTGTCCAGAAGCCGCGTCAGTTCCTTCAGCCCGTCTTCGCGGATCAGGTAGTGGATCGCAACGCAATGCGTCGACAGGCGTGCGATTAATGCCCGGCGGCTATCGAGGTCGCGCTTGGCCTGGTCGCAGAGGCCGCGGACTTCTTTTTCCAGGGCAAACTGGTTGGCGAAAATTTCTCGGGCTCGGGCCGCGTTTTCCCGGGCAGCATGCCAGTTTTGTTCTATCCAGCGCACCTGGTCGAGAATGGCGTTGGCGGTTTCCCGGTTCGATTCCCCATAGTCAAAATACAGGACGCTGTCGCCGAAATGCCGTTCAACAAAAGGATTGCGATCGCTGATGATGATGGCTCCGGCGGCACAAGCCTGAAAGATTCGGGTCGAAACTACCGCGCTGGCGCGATGTTGGGCAGAAGACAGGACCAGGGTGACGCCGCAGCGCTGGCTCTGCTCGGCAATGCTCTTGCCGCCGTCAAACGGCAGCTCGCCCTGATAGTGCTTGAAGCCTTCCCAGAGAAATACCCCGCCTTGCTCGCGCACCCCAAAAAACCGGAACCGTCCGCTGTCATCCAGCAGTTCCAGCAGGCCCTCGTGGCGAACCTTTCTGTCGGCCGCAACCGACAGTTTTTCCCAGTTCATTCCAATGTAGAACACGGAAAAATTGTCTGCGCTGGGCGCGGGATGGCCTGGGTCGTGTTGGCGTTCGTCCTGGTTCGAGGCAATGGTGGTGTGCAATGCCACTTCGGTAGCGGGCAAATAGTCATCCTGTCGATCCTGGCGGACGAGGGCGGCAAACCGGTCCAGCTTCTCCGAGCTTGCACTCAGCACGCGGTCGTGGCTGCGCAGACAGTCGAGCAGGTAGTTCAGGCGCGCGCCGGTGACCGGGGCGCCGGTGATCGGATCATTGAGGATGTATTCGACCGGATTCCAGTTGACCGTGTAGGAAAGCCCGCTGAAGAACTTGGGATTGAGATAGTGCAGGTTGATGACCAGGTCGCAGCAACCGTCTGCCAGTGGTTGCTGCTCTTGACGGTTGGCGTTGTCATCCAGGGCGTAGCCCAATGGGTCCAGGATCAGTACCTGGTGCTGTAAGTCCTCAAGGAGCGCACGCAGCCGAAATGCAATATCCCATTCGGAATTGCGCTTGCCCGGCCAGTTGTGGACCAGGCCAACGGTCAGCGTTTGCTCCGATGTGGTGCTCATTCCTGGCTCGAACTGGCCGTCGGGGCACCGCGCTTCTGGTCTTGCATGAAGGCTTCGTACTGTTCGGCTACCTCGCCGGTCGAGCCTGCAGCGCGCACCGTGCCCTGTTCCAGCCAGATGGCCTGATTGCAGATCTGGCGCACCTGCGAGGCCTGGTGGGAGACAAACACGACGGCTCTGCTTTTCTTCATTTGCTCCTGCATGGAACGCTTGGCTTTATCGCGGAACCCAACGTCTCCCACGCTCAAGGTTTCATCGATCAGCAAAAGGTCGACGTCGAGGGTCATGGCCGTGGCAAATCCCAGTTTTGAGCGCATCCCGGACGAGTAGCGATAGACCGGTTGGTCGAAGAAGCGCCCAAGTTCGGAAAATTCCTTGATCGAGTCGAGCATGGCCTCGGCATTACCCCGGCTTTGCCCCTGCAGCATCGCGCTCAACAGCGCATTTTCCCGGCCAGTCAGATAGCGGTCGAAGCCAAAACCAATGCTCAACAGCGCCTTGCTGAGCGGTTTGGGTGCCAGCTCCTCGACCCTGCCCGAGGTGGCCTGGGTGGCGCCTGCCAGTACCCTCAACAAGGTGGTCTTTCCACAGCCGTTTCTGCCCATGACGCCGAAAATTTCACCGGGCTGCAGTTCAAAGCTCACTTTATCCAGGGCAAAGACCGAATCGTCTCGTCGCCACCAGCGGCCCAGGGAAAAGGACACCGTCAGCTCGTCGACCCGAAGCAAGGGTGTCGTCATGAATACAGCACCTTGTTGGTCAACCGGGATCGGGTCCAGGCGTAAAAGCGAAACAGCAGCAGGCAGGCCAGGCAGCTGAACAGGAAAATCATCCCGAGGTGCCACCAGTCGGGCGCTGTCTGGTGGAGCAGGACCTGACGATAGGCATCGATCAGGAACGCCAGCGGGTTGTACAGCATCACATACTCTTTGATCGGCGAGGCCAGCTCGTTGATGTCCCAAAACACACCCGACAGGAACAGCAGCATCAACACCAGAATATTGATCAGCATTCGTGCATCCGGGACCATCGCCGTCACCCAGGCTGCGATCAACGCCAGCGGCACCATGAAAACTAGCTGGGTTAGCACCACCAACGGCAGCAGAAACCAGGTTGTGGTGGGGAAATGCCCCTGCATGATGACAAAAGCCAGCATGGCAGCCAGTGCCACGGCCTGCTTGTACAGGTTTTGAGTGAAGTCCACCATCGGGAAAAGTTCCGGGCGGACCGATCCGTTGGTGAGCAGCTCGCGACCGGCAAATACGCTGCCCGCCGCGCCATTGATGCACTTCGAAAACCACAGGTAGGGAATCTTCCCGCAGACCAGAAAGACGATGAAGTCGGTGGTCCGCATGTCCAGGATGATGGCGAAGACAACATAGAACCCGGCCACGAATAGTGCTGGTTCGAGCAACCACCAGAAATAGCTCAGGTAGGTCTTGACCGCCTCGGATTTCAGCTTCAGGCGAGCATAGGTATGCACCAAGATCCAGAATTTCATCCAGCCTGCCCGTTCAGATGTTCAGCGATCTGGCCCCTGATTGCGATTTTTTTATTCATTTTCAGAAGTATGCGGGAATTTCGAGCACCGCGAGTCCCGGATGCCAACACCCTGTAATGTTACTTGATCCAGCTAAAAAGGTTCAGCGCTGTCGCAGGCGCCCAAGCATTTTCTCCAGCCAGGATCGGCGCAGCAGGACAGCATCCTCGGGCGAAACATCTTGGTAGCCGCCGTATTTCAGCTTGACCCAGGCGTTCAGGTCGGTCTGACACATGAACCTGAACAAGCGCTGGTTGATTAGGCGAAAACCGGGTTTGAGCAAGGTGGCGGCACCCAGGTCCAGGATGACGGGCTCACCGCTGTCGGTGACCAGCAGGTTGTCCTTGCGCTTCAGATCGCCATGGGCGACGCCGCGCGAGTGCATGGCGCGAATCTGTTTCAGGAGCAGGTCAAAGAATCGGTCGCGGTTGTCGATTCCCGCGGTACGGTAGGGCGTGCCTTCAATGTACTCCAGTACCAGCCAGCGCTGGTCGACCAGGCCATGGCAGGGCGCAAAGCCGGTCAGGCCCTTCAGGCGCCGGTACGCCTCGAATTCCCGCTGCAAGGTGGCCTGGCGCAGTTGCCAGGCCAGGCCGCGTCCAGAGGGTGTCTTGATTGCCAGGTCCAGGCCGTCAATCCAGTGCCGTCGCACTTCGCCCTGGTTGCTGGCTGCCAGGCGCTGGCCATCGGCGGGCTTGAGTTGGCGAATCCTGGTAGTGAACCCCGTCATTAATCCTGTACCTTTCAGCGAGTCGGAAAGCGCTTAGCTGCAAGGCAGCGCTCGCCGGGAATGCTTATTGCCTTTCCAAGAGCGCTAACGCCGCAGATGAGCGCTTTCCGGCTCGCCCTTCGGGAGCGTGTCTGAGTCGACAACTCAGGGCAGGCGGAGCCGCATGGCGATTTTCGCGCAGCGAATAAAGCCTTGCGAGCGCAGCCGTCGCCCGTGTTGCGAACCTTGGAAAGGGCTAGCCATTCCCTGCGGTTCACGCCTTGATTTGTCGACTCAGTCACGCTCTGAAAGTTACAGGATTAACGACGGGGTTCACTAGATTCCAGGGTTGGATGATCAGGCATGGTGGCAGGGAACAGGACAGGCTTCGCGAAAGTCCGGTCAAAAACTGGCAAAATAGCGAGATGGCTGCTCGAAAAGCAGCCGCTGGACCCCCACTATAGCGCAAAATCTGTTTTCGTCATTCCAGGGAAAGCAACCATGCCCATTTACGAATATCGCTGTTCATCCTGTGGCCACGAGCTGGAAAAGCTGCAAAAGATTTCTGATCCGGCTTTGACCGATTGTCCGGCCTGTGGTCAGGCAAGCCTGGTCAAGCTGATCTCGGCTGCCGGGTTTCGCCTGAAGGGCGGCGGCTGGTACGAAACCGACTTCAAGAAAGACGGCAAGCGCAACCTGGCCGGCGATGGCGCTGACAAATCCGCCGCCAGCGACAAGTCTGGCGATAAGTCCAGCGACAGCAAACCGTCCACCGAAGCCAAACCGGCCAAGGCCGAAAAGTCCAGCCCAACCAAACCCAAGGACAAAGCCGCCTGATTAACTCATGGGGCCGGCCGCAAGGCCGCCCCGACCTTGGCCCTTTCCCCTTTCCCCGTTAACCTTTCCCCTTTTCCCTTTTCCGAAAACGAAATGCGATCACATCTCTGCGGCAGCATCAACGAACGACTCGAGGGCCAAACGGCCACACTGTGTGGCTGGGTAGCCCGGGCCCGCGACCTGGGTGGACTGATTTTTATCGGCCTGCGCGATCATTCGGGCCTGATCCAGGTGGTGGTTGAACCGGACAACGAGCCGGCCTTCGCTGTGGCTGAAAAGCTGCGCCAGGAATTCTGCGTTCGCATCAGGGGCCAGGTGAGGCTGCGGCCTGAAAGCCAATGGAACCCGGATATGGCTACCGGCAAGGTTGAGCTGCTGGCCGAGACGGTTGAGCTGCTCAATGCCAGTGCGCCGCTGCCGCTGCTGATGACCGATGAGGACGGCGAAGAAGTACGCCTGCGCTATCGCTACCTGGACTTGCGCCGCGAGCGCATGCAGAACAACCTGCGCCTGCGCGCGCGTTTAAACAGCGCGATTCGCGGCTACCTCGAAGGCCACGACTTTGTCGATACCGAAACCCCGATTCTGACCAAGGCTACGCCTGAAGGGGCGCGCGACTACCTGGTGCCTAGCCGGGTCCATCCGGGCAGCTTCTTCGCGCTGCCGCAGTCGCCGCAGATCTTCAAGCAGCTGTTGATGATGGCCGGGCTGGATCGTTACTACCAGATTGCCCGCTGCTTTCGTGACGAGGATCTGCGTGCCGATCGCCAGCCTGAGTTCACCCAGCTCGATCTGGAGATGTCCTTTGCCCAGGAAAGCGATGTCCAGTCCATTGCCGAGGGCATGATTCGGCAGGTGTTTCGCTATGTGATCGGTGTTGAGCTGCACGGTCCGTTCCCGCGCATGACCTACGCCGAAGCAATAACCCGCTACGGCTCCGACAAACCGGATCTGCGCATTCCGCTGGAGTTGGTCACCATTTGTGATGCCGTGCGCCAGGTCGACTTCAAGGTCTTTGCCGAGCCGGCCAATGATCCGGCCTGTCGGGTGGCAGCCCTGCGCGTGCCCGGTGGTGCCAGCCTGAGCCGCAAGCAGATCGACGGCTACACCGAGCTGGTGGCCAAGTACGGTGCCCGCGGACTGGCCTGGATGAAGGTCAACGACCGTTCGGCCGGCGCCGACGGCGTGCAATCGCCGGTGGCCAAGTTCCTTGACGCGGCCAGCATCGAAGCTATTCTCGAGGCCACGGCCGCCGACAGCGGCGACATTCTATTTTTCGGCGCCGGTCCGAAACCGGTCGTGGCCGCTTTTCTGGGTGCGCTGCGCCTGTCCGTGGGCCGTGATTTTGACCTGGTCGAGGACGGCTGGCGTCCGCTCTGGGTGGTCGATTTTCCGATGTTCGAATACGATCCCGAAGAACAGCGCTATTACGCCCTGCATCACCCCTTCACCGCGCCGGCGGTGGCCGATGCCGAGGCGCTGCGCGCCGACCCGGCCAACGCCCTGTCACGCGGCTACGACCTGGTCCTGAACGGCGCCGAAATCGGCGGCGGCTCGATCCGTATTCACGACCCTAAGCTGCAACAAACCGTCTTTGACCTGCTGGGAATCGATGAAGCCGAGGCCCATGCCCGCTTTGGCTTCCTGCTGGAAGCCTTGCGCTATGGCTGTCCGCCGCACGGAGGAATTGCCTTCGGAATCGACCGTATCGCGGCGCTGATGGCCGGCGAAGATTCGATCCGTGAAGTGATTGCCTTCCCCAAGACAACCACGGCCAGTTGCCCGTTGACCAGCGCGCCGGCGGCCGTTGATCAGGCCCAACTGGACGAATTGCGGCTGGCTGTCCAGCGTTCCAAGTGAGGGATGCCGTCACCGGTATCGTGACGGAAGGTCACTCAGCCGGGTCGGGTGCCTGATGCGGCGCGTGGTGCTGGTGCACGGGCTTTGGTATGGCCCGGTCAGCATGGCCCTGATGGCGCTCAGGCTGGAAGAGCGCGGCTTTGACTGCCATCGCTTTGGCTACCCCACGCTTAGTGAAACCGTGGCTTCCAATGCCCGCGCCCTGTTCGAGTTTGCCCGGGGGCTTGGCGGTGACCAGGTGGATTTTGTTGGCCACAGCCTGGGCGGTATCGTCATCCTGCGCATGTTCGATGAATACCGTGGGCTGCCGCCCGGCCGGGTCGTTCTGCTGGGCTCGCCAGTGCGCGGGTCGGATTTGGCTGCGCACTTGGCCTCAGTCAGAATGATCCGACCGCTGATTGGCCAGGCTCGCACCGCCCTGGAGCGCGGCTTTTCGCATAGTCCGGCTGGCCGGGAGACTGGCGTGATCGCCGGCACGCGCCCGGTGGGCCTGGGCCGCGTGCTCGGCAACCTCGAAGAACCCAGTGACGGCACGATACTGGTCAAGGAAACGCGCCTGGATGATGCGACCGATATGCTCGAACTTCCGGTCACCCACACCGGGCTGGTGCTGTCGGCCGAGGTGTGCGAGCAGGTCGCCCATTTTCTGGGCAACGGGTCCTTCGATACTGGCTAAGCAAGCGTTAGCAAGTACGATGATCAGGCCTGGCATGGTTTGTCCGCAACCCCGCCTGTGCTATCGTCCTTGTTGAATGTTCGTAGCCGCCTGAAGGTGCATGACTGCCAAATCTCCGCATCAACATGACGAAAACAAGGGCCATGTTGATGGCGACATTACCCGTCTGCTGAGCCAGTGGCAGGCCGGAGACGAAGAGGCTGCCGAAACGCTGTCTGAGCTGATCTACAGTAACCTGCACCGGCTGGCGGCCAGCCATATGCGGCGCGAGCGCCGCCAGCTGACCTTGCAGCCGACAGCCCTGGTCCACGAAGTCATGGCCCAGCTGCTGCAGAAACCGCCGGCCGCGCTGGATCGCAGCCATCTCTATGCCCTGGCCGCGCGCATGATGCGTCATTTTCTGGTCAACCAAGCCGAGGCGAGAATGCGGCAAAAGCGGGGCGGGGCAGCCATCCATGTTCAGCTCGACGAAGAACTGGTGTCGGCCAAGGGGGTCGATGTCGAACTGCTGGCGTTGAACCAGTCTCTTGAGTCACTGGGCGAACTGGACCCGCGCAAGCGCGATATTCTCGAACATCACTACTTTGGCGGTTTGAGCTACCCGGAAATCGCCCAGGTCACCGGCTTGTCACGGGCGACCGTGCATCGCGAGCTGCGCACGGCCCGGGCCTGGGTTGGCGCTCGCCTGGGGCAATAGTGGACGCCGCACGCTGGCAGAGCATTCAGGCGCTTTTCGAGGACGCCGTCGACTTGCCACAGGCAAAGCGTCGGCAGTATCTGGAGCAGGCCTGTGCTGATGATCGGTCGTTGATCGCCGAGGTTGAAGCCATGCTGGCCGCCGACGAGGCGGCCAATCACACCGGCGATGAGCTGGCATGGCGGATCACACGCTCGGTCGAGACCGAGTTGCAAACGGTCCGTCTAGAAGTCGGCCAGCAGGTCGGTGCCTGGACGATTGACCGCCTGCTGGCCACCGGCGGCATGGGTGCGGTCTACCTGGCCCGGCGCAGTGACCAGGTATTCGAGCAGCAGGTCGTGATCAAGGTCGTGGCCCTACCGCTTAGTGACGAACTGCACCAGCGCTTCCGGCGCGAACGTCAGATTCTGGCCGATCTGGCCCATCCCTACATTGCCAGGCTGCTGGACGGTGGTTCGCTGCCCGGTGGCGAGCCTTACCTGGTGATGGAATACGTGCGTGGCTGCGATATCGCCACCTGGTGCAATGACCAGGCCGTCGCCCTGGACGCTCGGCTGGATTTGTTCAGACAGGTCTGCGAGGCGGTCCAGTTTGCCCATGGCAATCTGGTCATTCACCGTGATATCAAGCCGGCCAACGTGCTTGTCGACGAGTCTGCGACACCGCGCCTGCTGGATTTCGGCATCGCCTCGCTTAGCGAGGCTGGCAGCGATAACGGCCAGCGGGATGCTGCCGACAATCGCTTGAGCAGCGACTATGCCAGCCCCGAGCAGCGTCGAGGCGAGGCGGTGACGACGGCATCCGATGTCTATGGACTGGGCGCTTTGCTGTACCGGCTGCTGACCGATCGCGCTCCCGGCAATGCGTCCAGCGTATCGCCACTATCGAAATCTGAGCGCTGCAGCGCGCTGGTCGGGCGCGCCCGCATCGAGCTGGCTGACCTCGAAGCGATCGTCGGCAAGGCGCTGGCCGATGGTCCAGGCGATCGCTACCCGACACCGCAGGCGCTGGCCGAAGACATCCGGCGCTGCCAGTCGCGGCAGCCAACCCGGGCGCGGCCGCAGGGTCGTTGGGGGCGTTTGACCCTGGCGATGCACCGCAATCCGGTATTCAGTGCAACCTTGACCGGCAGTGCTTTACTGCTGCTGGCCTTCGTGGTCAGCGTTAGCTGGCTGGCCGTGTACCTGGATCGCGAGCGCGATCGGGCGCTGGCGGCGACGGCCACGGCTGAGCAGATGGTCGACTTCGCCTTTTCCCTGTTTGAAGGGGCGGACCCGGAGTCCGGCTTCGAGCACACACCCACTGCACGCGATCTGCTGGACCAGGGCACGGTCCGTATCGAGGACACCTTGTCGGGCCAGGACCCCATTCGCGCCCGCCTGATGCATCGCATGGGCAAGGCCTACCAGGGGCTGGCGCATTACGAGCAGGCCGAGAAGCTGCTGGCTTCGGCCCTGGAAAGAGTTGAATCGGGTGATAAAGACCTTTACTGGCGGCTGATGGTGGATCTGGCCGATATCGAGCGCTTGCTGGGGCGTTTTTCCGAGGCTGAAGTGCGCCTGGAGGCGGTGGTTGCGGCCTTGCAGAACACGACGGTGCACACGGCCCAGTTGGCCAGCGCATACAACAATCTTGGCATTCTGGCTGCCGATCAGGAGCAGTTCGAGCGGGCAGAAACGCTCGCCCGCCAGGCGCTTGCCGTCAGTCTTCCCGATTCGGCCCCCGTCCAGGTACTGCATGATCGGTATCGTCATAATCTGGCTCGGACGCTGGGTCGTCAAGGCCGCCATACTGAGGCAATCGACTTGCTTGAAGGCGTGATCGAGAGCAAGCACGAGAGCCTTGGAGAACCGCATCCTTCCACCATCCGTTCACTGGAAGTGATGGCGGCCAGCTACCGTGAGCTGGGACAGCTCGACCAGGCGATTTCGGTTTATGAAGAAATTATTGCGCAGACACGCGCCATCCACGGAGAACCCTCCGCCGCCGAGGCGCGGCTGTATAACGGCCTGGCCAATGTTCACCATGATCGCGGTGACTATGCCCGGGCCCGACAGGCCTATGAACAGGCCCTGGCCTTTCACGATGCATCACCTGATGTCAATCCCGTCACGCACGCCCATGCCCTCAACAACCTGGCCAGCTTGCACGAAGATCGCGGCAACCTGGCTCAGGCCGAAGTCTTGTTTCGACGCTCTCTTGACCTGCGCCAGGAACTGGCCAGCGACAACAGCTTGTTCGTAGCTCATGCCCGGGCCAACCTGGCCCGGGTGCTGGTCGAGCGCGGTGAGCTTGGTCCGGCCCGGGCGCTGATGGATAAGGTGGATGTTGTTCTTTCAACCTACTTCCCGGACAACCAGCTGCGCAGACTGCGCCTGGACCGGCAATACGCCCTGCTGGATCTGGCCCGCGGCGAATTGGAAAGCAGCCAGGCTGGCCTGGAGGCGGTGCTTGCGCGGCTAGAGCGCGACCAGCCTGGCCAGACCGGGCTGCGCGCGATCGTCAAGCTTGATATCGCCCGCGTCCATATACAGCGGCACGCCCATGATCAAGCCATCGAGCTGATCGACGAGGCCTTGGGCCTGTTTGCCGAGATCCGACCGCCCGATCACCCTCACAAGCTGCGCGCTGGCGTCATGCGCGCCGAGGCCTTGGCCGGGCTCGATCGTGGCAGCGATGCGGTCAGGCAGATCGAGCCCTATCTGCCGATGCTTGTCGAACGGTTCAGCGCCGATTCCCGGGTCATCGATGCCGTTTCCCGCCTGACAGCACGGCCCTGATCCTGGCAACCCAAGGTGGCGTTTGGCATATCCTATGGAGCCAGCCATCACTACCTATTCAAGCCCATGTACATTTCTGCCAGCGATTCCGCCACGCCCATTTACTCGCTAGACGCCGCAGGGCTGGATGCCTGGCTTCAGTCGGCAACCGACCAGCATAGGCGCTGGGTGAAAGGCAATGATTTCAAGGCGGCCGCCGGTTCCTGCCTGCTGGTGCCTGGCCAGAGCGGCGAGCCTGACTGCGTACTGGCCGGTCGTGATTCGGGAGAGCGCTTGTGGGCCCTGGCGCATTTGCCGTCGGTTTTGCCGGAAGGCGAGTATCAACTGGTCAGCGACTGGCCTGACGAGGAGCTGGAGCGCGCCCTGATCGGCTGGGGCCTGGGCGTTTATCGATTTGATCGCTACAAGCAGCAGTCGGCCAACGATGTTCGTCTGGTGCTGCCGGAGCATTTGTACGCCCGGGTGGGTTGCTTGGTTGAGTCTTCAGTTTTTGTCCGCGACCTGGTCAATACGCCGGCGATCGATCTTAGCCCGACCGAGCTGGCCGAAGTGGCCCGTGACCTGGCCAGCACCTATAACGCCGCCTGCGAGGTGATTGACGGCGAACGCCTGGAAAAGGAATTTCCGGCCATTCACGTTGTTGGTCAGGCCTCGACCCGGCCGCCCTGCCTGATCCGCCTGCAGTGGGGTGACCAGGACGCGCCGCCGCTGGCCCTGGTCGGCAAGGGCGTGATGTTCGACTCGGGAGGCCTGGATATCAAGCCCGGCAGCGGCATGGTGCTGATGAAAAAGGACATGGGAGGTGCGGCCCACGTGCTCGGCCTTGCCCGCATCATCATGACCCTGGGTTTGAAGGTGAATTTGCGGGTCTACATCCCTGCCGTTGAGAATGCCATTGCCGGTAACGCTTATCGACCGTCCGATATTATCCGTACCCGCAACGGCACCACGGTAGAGATTGGCAACACCGACGCCGAGGGCAGAGTCGTGTTGTCCGATGCCCTCAGCCTGGCCTGCGAAGAGGGCGCTGAGCGGATCATTGATTTCGCCACGCTGACCGGCGCGGCCCGCGTTGCCCTGGGCGAAGACTTGCCACCGATGTATGCCCGCGACCAGCAGGCCGCCCGCCGCATTCAGGACCTGTCATTCGATTGCCAGGACCCGCTCTGGCACATGCCGTTGTTCGACGGCTACCGCAGCCAGATCCGTCCGGCGATTGCCGATTTGTCAAACACCGGCACCAGCAAGTTTGCTGGCAGCGTCACCGCTGCCCTGTTCCTCGATCACTTCGTCGACCCCGGCCTGGACTGGTACCACCTGGATATCTATGCCTGGAACCTGGGCGACCGTCCCGGCCGCCCGGCCGGCGGCGAAGCACAGGGGCTGCGAGCGATCTGGAATTGGTTGGAAGCGATCTATTGAAGGCGGGAAAAATCTTACCTCTTCCCGTCCATCACAACCTCCACAATCCCAACAAAACCACTGCCACCAGCCCAAACGTGATCAGCACGAAGTAACTCCAGGCCAAAACCAGAAACTTGACCGTGGTCATCAACCAGCCCTGGGCATAGAACCGCTTCAGGCTTATCCACAGATAGACCGGAATCCAGGTCCAGATCACGAAACTCGTTACCGTCAGCGTTCCGGCCATCAGGCCACTGCCGGTGATTTCTGCGTCGATGATTTCGGTGCGCAGGCTGGCGATCAGGTATAGCGCGATCAGGGTCAGGAACAGAAAGGAATGGTTGTGCACCTGCAATAGCAGATGTTCGATGTAGTAGCGCCCTGAAAACAGGTAGAACAGGCCAACCAGCATGGCGAACAGGGGCAGCAGCACGAACATGGTCTGCGGCAGCATGCCGGCGGCGGTGCGCAGCAGCCTGGCCGGGTTGCGCTGGACTTCGGTGGAGTTGTCGACAATTTGCTGAACCTGGCGGTTGAGCCAGGCGTTGCCGCGTTCGCCCAGCCAGCCAATCTCGACCGGGTTGTCCTCGGCATCCCAGTTTTCGCTGCCAAAGCTGATGCTGGGGGCGCTGGGTGGACTTGGCGCCGAGCTTTCCTGCCCGGTATCTGCTTGGTCGAACTGCGCGGTCCACGGTGTCACATTGGCCGTATTGATCACCAGGCCAATCAACAGAAAGGCAAGAATCGAGCAGACCAGGTACAGGCGTACCGGCGGGGTGTAACGGGCGCGTTTGCCGAACACGTATTCGCGTGACAGCTGCCCGGGGTGTAGCAACAGCGCTTTGAGCGTGCGCCACATCCGCGAGTCGTAGTACAGCGTTTCACCGGCGATCTCGCGCACCAGACCGGGCAGGGCGCGAATGAAGCTGCGCGTGGGCTGCCCGCAGGCATGGCAGTACGGACCGCGCAGGTCCGCACCGCAATTCGGGCACAATCGCTCAGACTTGGCTGGTCTTTCTGGCTTCTCTGGCGCGGCAGGTTCTTGCATGATGGCATGCTAGCGCGGACAATGCCGCTCCCTCGACGTCCTTTCGCATTGTTCAGGAAGCGGAGTATATGTCAGCACCTACGCTGGGACACGAAATCAAGCGGACTCTGGTGCTGGCCGGCCCGCTGGTGATCGGGCAGATCACCAATTTCGGCATGAACTTTGTCGATACCGTCATGGCTGGGCGGATCGGCACGGTTGATTTGGGTGCCATTGCCGTCGGCTCGTCGATCTGGGCCGCTGGATTCTTGTTCGTGCTTGGTGTGCTGCTGGCCGTATCGGCAACGGTCTCACAGCTTGACGGCGCCGGACGGCAATACCAGGCCGGCGAGTTTACCCGGCAAGCCCTCTGGCTGGCCCTGGCCCTGGCCGCCGGCCTGTTCATCGCCGCCCGCAGCGCCGGTGTCCTGATGAATGCGCTGGGCGTGGAGCCTGAGGTGGCCGAGCTCGCCGCGGCCTACCTGCGCGCCATCAGCTGGGGCGCGCCGGCCCTTTGCCTGATGATGACGCTGCGTTTTTTCTCCGAGGGCGCCGGCTACACCCGACCGACGATGTACGTCGGGTTTATCGGTATCGCCCTGAATATTCCGCTCAACTATGCCCTGATGTTCGGCAACTTCGGCATGCCGGCGCTGGGCGCGGTTGGGGCCGGCTGGGCCACGGCGATTGTTTTCTGGATGCAGCTGCTGGCCCTGGCCGCCTGGATTGCCTGGCGACCGCGCTATCGGCCATTTGCACTCTACCAGCGTTTCAGTTGGCCGAACTGGCTGGAAATTGGCGCCCTGATCAAGCTCGGCCTGCCAATTGGGGTGATGGTGTTCCTGGAGGGCGGCCTGTTTGTTGGCTCGGCACTTTTGATTGGCACGCTGGGCGCGCTTCCCGTCGCCGCTCACCAAGTGGCGATGAACTACGCCGGCCTGATGTTCATGGTACCGGTGGGCTTGTCCGGGGCAATCACGGTCCGGGTTGGCAATGCGATCGGGCGCGGTGATCCGGACGGGGCGCGTCGGGCCGGGCTGGTCGGGATGGGATGCGCCGTCACCTTCGGTATTGTTTCGGCAGCGGTGATCTTTCTGGTGCCGGAGTGGATCGTGGCGATGTACACCAGTGAGCCTGAAGTCGCCGCCCTGGCCGTGAACCTGCTGTTCTTTGCCGCAGTCTTCCAGCTCGCCGATTGCCTTCAGGCTTCGGCCGCCGGTGCCCTGCGCGGGCTCAAGGACACGCGCGTACCAATGATTTACAGCGTCATTGCCTACTGGGCCGTAGGCATGATGCTGGGCTGGTTTCTGACCTTCCGACTGGAATGGGGGCCGGCCGGTATGTGGGTCGGCATCATTGTCGGCCTGAGCCTTGCCGCAGTGTTGCTGGGCGGCCGATTTGCACGAATCAGCCGAATTGTGCCACGGGCGTGACCATTGGCACATTGTGCCGTTCACTGCCTCCGCCTAAAATTCGAGTACTTTTTCACTACTGTGTGCTCCCATGGCTTCTCGACCCAATATTCTCGTCCGTCTCTGGCTCGGCTTCTGGCGTGGTGTTACCGCGCTGCGCATGGCCGTTTTCAATATTCTGTTCCTGGTCGTGCTGGCGCTGGTCATTGGTCTGATCATTCGCGGTGGCGACAAGCTGGTGATTGAAGATGACACCACGTTGGTGCTGCAGCCGGCCGGGTTCATCGTCGAGGAATACAGCGGTTCGGCCATCGAGCGTGCCTTGCAGGAAGCTTTGGGGCAGCCTCTACAGGAAACCCGGAAGCGCGACCTGTTGGCCGTGCTGGACCAGGCAGCCGAGGATGACCGCATCACCCAGGTGCTGATTGATGTCGACCGCCTGCTTGGCATGGGCACCGGCTCGATGCGCGAAATCAACGAGGCCTTGGTGCGCTTTCGCGAGTCCGGCAAGCCGATCATCGCCTACGGCGGCTTCATGACTCAGGGCCAGTATTTCTTCGCCAGCCTGGCCGACGAGATCTGGCTGGATCATGAAGGCGCGATCCTGATCGAGGGTTACTCCCGCTTCCGCAACTTTTACCGTGAAGGCCTGGACAAGATTGGTGTGGAGGTCAACCTGTTCCAGACCGGGGACTACAAGTCGGCGATGGAGCCGTGGCAGCGCAGCGACATGTCGGAAGCCGATCGTGAAGCCAGCCTTCACTTCCTGTCCGGCCTGTGGCAGGAATACCTCGACATCGTCGCGCGCAATCGCGGCATGCCGGTCGAAGTGCTGGTCGATTTGGTCGAGAATTTCCCGGCCTACCTGGCTGAGGCCGAGGGCAACTTCGGCGAGCTGGCGCTTGAAAAAGGCCTGGTTGATCGTCTGGTCAGCCGGCCGGAGCTGCGTGCCGAAATGGCCCAGCGCGGCGCGCCGGACGACAATGGCAGCTTCCGCCAGGTTGGCCACACCACTTTCTTGCAGCCGCCGACGCCGAAAATTCTTCCCGGCGACCAGGTCGCTGTGATCGTCGCCGAAGGCCTGATCACCGAAGGCAATCAGCCGCCGGGCACCATCGGTTCGGAATCGACCTCGCGCAAGATTCGTCAGGCCGCCCGGGACGACAACGTCAAGGCCGTGGTCCTGCGGGTCAATTCCGGGGGCGGCAGCGCTTTTGCCTCCGAGATCATCCGGCGCGAGCTGGTTGCGCTCAGGGACGCCGGCAAGCCGGTCGTGGTCAGTATGGGCAACGTTGCCGCTTCGGGCGGCTACTGGATTGCCATGGGCGCCGACGAGGTCTGGGCCAATCCGGCCACCGTCACCGGCTCAATCGGCGTGATTGGCTTCTTCCCCACTTTCGAAGAAACCCTGTCGCGCATTGGTATCCACACTGATGGCGTTGGCACCACGCCGCTGGCCGGTGCGTTTCGTGCTGACCGCTCGCTGAATGAAGAGCTTCGCAGCATTCTCGATACCTTCATCAATGCCGCTTACGTCGACTTCCTGAGCCTGGTCGCCGAGCATCGACAGATGTCGGTAGAAGCGGTGCGCGAAGTTGCCCAGGGCAGGGTCTGGACCGGTGCCCAGGCACTGGAGTTTGGCCTGGTCGACCAGCTTGGCGGTCTCGAAGAGGCGATTGCCTCGGCCGCGCGCATTGCCGGCCTGGGCGACGACTTCCGGGTTACCTACGTCGAGCCCGAGTTGACCGGCTGGCAGCGCTTCCTTGCCGACCTGGGGGCCAATGCCTTGCTTAGAGCCGGCCTGGAGCCGGAAATGAGCCGCCTGTTCAACGTCCTGCCCGCCGGCCTGCGCCAGAACATTGCCGAAGACCTGCAGATCGTCTTCGAAGCCACCCGCTCAGGTCGTCCGGGCATCATGGCTCACTGCCTTTGCGAAGCACCGATGTAGGGAGGGCCAAAGGGCTAAACCTTTAGCCCTTTAAACCTTTAGCCCTTTTAGCCGCCCCGCTCACTCCATCTCCGGCTCTTCATGCTCTTTCAGCCCCTGGATGCGGGCCAGGGTTTCGAGTTCCGGGATATCCCGCTGCAATACTCTAAGGCGCATGCGGCCGGCGGCGTCCAGGTCCTCTTCCTGGGCGGCCAGTTGGTCGCGTTCGCGCTCCATTTCGCCCAGGGTCTGGCCCAGCTGCCAGGCGTCGGTGTAGGTGCGCTCCTCACATTCTGCCGGTGCCGGCTCGTCAGCCCGGCCCAGGATGAAGGCCGTCTGGGATTCGCACTGCACCTCGGCCACGGGGGCTTCCGGAGGCTCGGAGCAGGCAACCAGTAACAGACTGCTGGCGACTGCCATGATAAGTGCGGATGGTCTGAAAAGATTTTTAACCACGGAAGACACGGAAAAAGACTCAAGACCATTCCGTGTTTTCCGTGTGTTCCGTGGTTCCAGAGGATTTTGTTTTTGTTGGCACATTGGCAAGTGGCTGGTCGAGGGCTGGCGAAATCGCGGGGTGGTTTGATCAGGGCGGTCCGACATCAATAGGTCCTTTTCGGTTTATTGGGTACACTTCGGTCGAATTCTCGCACAGTTACTGATCGATGGACCCCGTAACCCACGCCGTGTTCGGCGGGCTTTGGGCAATGCCGGCGGCGCGGCGCGAACGCATGCGCCAGGCGGCCGGTGCTGGTGCCTTGGCTGGCCTGGCGCCGGACCTGGACGTGCTGATTCGCTCGTCCGAGGACAGCCTGCTGTATATCGAATACCACCGCCAGTTCACCCATGCCCTGGCCTTCGTGCCCATTGGTAGCCTGGCCGTGGCCTTGGTGCTTTGGCCACTGTATCGTCGCTGGACGGGGTTCAGCCGGCTTTATCTCTGGTGTTTTCTGGGCTACCTGGTCCATCCATTGCTCGACGCTGCCACTTCTTACGGCACCTACCTGTTCTGGCCGTTCAGCGACTACCGGGTGGCGCTGAACTGGGTCAGCGTGATCGATCCGCTCTATTCGCTGCCGTTGATCGCGCTGTTGATTCTCGCTGTCTGGCGGCGCAGCCTGGCTGCAGCGACAGCGGGGCTGTTCTGGCTGCTTCTGTACGTGGGCCTGGCCGCGGTGCAAAATTTGCGTGCCGAGCAGGCCCTGGTCGACTGGGCGGAAGGTGAGGGGGTGACGATAGAACGAGCGGTGGCCAAGCCCGCTTTCGGCAACATCATTCTGTGGCGCGCCCTGGTTGACGAGGGCGGGCGCTTTCACCTGGTCGCCATCCGCAATCTGCCGGGCGCGCCGCTTCGGATCTGGGAAGGCGGTTCGGTTGATCAGTTCACGCCCGACGACTTCGACCCCGAACGCCGGCTAGGCCATGACTTGCGCCGCTTCGATCACTTTTCGTCGAGCTGGCTGATTCGTTTTCCCGAGTACGACCAGGACGATCAGTGGTTTGTCGGCGATGTTCGCTATGCCATCGACCCGGCCAGCCTGCGCCCGCTGTGGGGGGTGAGCTTCGACCCCACCGACCCGGAGGCTCATGCGCGTTACACTACCCCGCGCCAGGTCACCGAGATTGAGCGCCAGCGCTTCTTTTATCGCCTGCTGGACAGGCCGGTGGATGAGCCGGCCGACTGAACGCACTTTGAGGGATTTTGTTTCATGCTGACCATCGTTACCGATTTTCTCTGGACCTATGTACTGGTCGCCGTCTTGGTGGCCATGGGCCTGATCTTTACCGTGGGCTCGCGCTTCGTTCAGTTCCGCTATTTCATCGAGATGTTCCGGGTCCTGGGCCAGGCTTTCCGCCATCAGCCCGGCCATGTGTCGTCTTTCCAGGCCCTGACCTTGAGCGTGGCCGGACGGGTGGGCGCCGGCAACATTGCCGGGGTGGCCGTGGCCATCACCCTGGGCGGACCGGGGGCGGTGTTCTGGATGTGGGTGGTCGGCCTGATCGGCATGGCGACCAGCTTTTTTGAGTGCGCCCTGGCCCAGGCCTACAAGACCCGCGACGCCAAGACCGGCACTTTCCGCGGCGGGCCAATGTATTACATTGAGCGCGGTCTGGGCAGTCGCGGCCTGGGCATGCTTTTCACTATCTTGCTGCTGGGGACGTTCGGCCTGGCCTTTGTCGCCCTGCAGTCCTTTACCGCCTCGTCGTCCCTGGAAGAAGCGTTCAATATCCCGCCGCTGGCTACCGGCATTGGTCTGACCGTGCTGATCGGCTTCAGCATATTCGGCGGCGTGCAGCGCATCTCCAGGGTGACCGAGTTCGTCGTGCCGATCATGGCCATTGTCTATCTGCTGGTTGCCGGGGCGGTCATCCTGTTCAACCTCGGCCAGGTGCCGACGGTGCTGATGATCATCGTTCAGAGCGCCTTTGGCCTGGAGCAGGCCGTGGGCGGCGGCATTGGCGCGGCGATCATGATGGGCGTGCGCCGCGGCCTGTTTTCCAACGAGGCTGGCTTGGGTAGCGCCCCCAACGTGGCGGCCGTCGCCGCCGTGCCGCACCCGGTCAACCAGGGCATCGTGCAGAGCTTCAGCGTGTTCATCGACACCGCTATCATCTGCACGGCCACCGCTTTCATTATCATTCTGGCTGGCATGCATCAGATGGCCGATGTCGACAACGGCGTCGTCCTGACCCAGCTTGCCCTGGCCCAGCACGTCGGTCCTTGGGGTCAGACCTTTGTCAGCATCGTGCTGTTGATGTTCGTGTTCAGCTCCATCCTGTACAACTTCTACCTCGGCGAAAACGCCACCTA
This sequence comes from Wenzhouxiangella sp., assembly GCA_007123575.1. Classification (GTDB taxonomy): domain Bacteria; phylum Pseudomonadota; class Gammaproteobacteria; order Xanthomonadales; family Wenzhouxiangellaceae; genus Wenzhouxiangella. The sequence goes on along the minus strand of SKKV01000191.1, from coordinate 464 downwards.
CTGGATGAATCCGGACAACCGAATGCTGTTCGTGGTCTTCCGCATCCTCATGCTGGTTCTGATCCTGTGGGGCTCGATGCAGGATCTGTCCACCATCTTCGGCTTCGCTGACCTGACCATGGCTCTGCTGGCCCTGGTCAACCTGATCGCCCTGGCCCTGATGCTGAAAGTCTGCTTCCGCATCATGCGCGACTACGACCAGCAATCCGGCGCCGGCCTGAAACCGGTCTTCGACCCCGACAAGTTCCCGGACCTGAAGATCGACAAGGATGCCTGGAAAGACGCCGACAAGATGTAGCCCGACCCAGCGCAGGTTGGAGGGCAGGTGCGCTTTGCCGAAGGCCGTAGCCCGGCCCAACGCGGCCGGGGTCCATGTCCCATCCATCGACCTAATCACGTTCGCCTCGGACGCTACCGCAGACTCCGAATCTAAAGAAAAGACGGTTGGGTTTGGGAGAAGCACC
>SKKV01000160.1 GCA_007123575.1 Wenzhouxiangella sp. | reverse complement strand
TCTTGTTCGGTATCCAGGCCAGGAACAGATCGTAGACATCGTCTTCCTTGGCCAGGTCCGGGGCCCCCAGCAGACCCAGCACCGGCTGGTCGGCCAGACGATTGGACTGGGTGCGATATTCAGCGCCGATGACTACGTTGGGGTGGACAAACAAACCGACCGAGCCTTCAAATTCCAGACGATAGCTGTTAGAGCGGTCGAGCAATTCGCCGTCGAGCGGATTGACCACTTCGCGACCAAATCCAAGCAGGCCGAAGGCGTTCGCCTTGGTGGCACGCATCGTCCCGTTGACGATCAGGTTGTAGCCGAACGGTACGCCCAGGAAAACCTTGGTGGCGCTTAAGTAGTAGTCGATGCCGCTGCTGTCCTTGGCGCCCAGCAGCGCCGGCACGCCGACATCGCCCAGGTACGGAACGGCCACGCCGCTGCCGAAGTCGCGATTGCGTTTGTATTGCGCACCCAGCGAAACCTGCGGCAGCCACGAATCCTGGGCATAAACGGCATCTCCAAACAGTCGCACCTTGGCGCCGATGATATCGACATCGATATTGGTACCCGATGGGCTGAGCGGGCCCGGATCACCCAACAACGGCTCCAGCGCCCCGACCAGCGCGCCGCCGGTGGCGGCGATCACGTTCTGGTCCACCTGCAGGCGTTGGCGTGCCAGTGACAGTTCCAGTCGGTCAAAGAAGCCCACCTTGGCGCCGATGGAATGCAAGGTGTAATCATCCGTGTGCAGCCAGGTGTAATGTGCCGAGCCGCCGATCTCGTCGGCGGTGCCGTAGCCGGTAATCAGGGCCCAGGGCGTCAGCCCGCCACCGCCCGCGCCCTCGAACTGGGTCACGCCGCCGGTAGCCAGCAAACGGCCGCCCGTGGCGTGCGCGGTCTGGACCAGCGCCAACAACAGCACGGCGGCAAGAATTCGGGAGATCAGCTTGCAATTCATGTCGGTTTCCACGTAGCGTTCACAAGTTGCTTTCATATACGCATGGACACTGCCGATCAGATGCACTTATATCGAACGATGTGTTTACCCGTTGGCAGCGATGTCACCCGACAAACCTGATTCCAGCGAAAGGCTGATCGAGCGGATCTGCCGGGCCGATGAGTCGGCGCTGGCCGAGCTGTTCGACCGGCTTGCCGACCATGCCTATGCCATTGCCATGGGCATCCTGCGCAATGCCGATGATGCCGAAGAGGTCATTAACGATGCCTTCGCCCGGGTCTGGCGCCAGGCCGAGCGCTTCGACCCCGAACGCGGCAGTGCGGCAAGCTGGATTGGGATCATGGTTCGAAGCCAGAGCCTGGATCGGTTGCGCCAGCGGCGGCGGCACGCAGCCCAGTCGCTGCATCCAGATGGCAATACCGAAGCGTATAGTGAAGACGACGAGCCATGGCCAGACCAGGCTGCTGAGCACGCTTCGCTTGCCCGACTGACCCGTCGGGCCCTAGCGGGCTTGAGCGATGCCCAGCGCCAGGTCCTGAGCATGGCCTATTTTCGAGACTTGAGCCATAGAGACATCGCTGACATGTTGCAGTTGCCGCTGGGTACCGTCAAATCACACTGCCGCCGTGGCCTGACGCGCTTGCGTCGGGCGCTGGTAGACATCGATCCGGCACGCCAATGAGCAGTGCCTCTCGTCCGACCGCCCCGGAACCACTCGATAGCCGGCGCAAGGCGCGCCTGCGCGAGCGCCTGCTGTCGTCCGTTGGCCGGGAAATGGACGTGGTTCGCGGCAAGCATGCGCGCTGGCGACGAATTCTCCCCGGTGTCGACTGCCAGCTTTTGCACGTTGACAAGCAGGCGAGCACGCAAACAGCGCTTTGGCGGATGGCGCCCGGAGCGCGCATTCCGGCCCATCCCCATGCTCACGACGAAGAGTGCTACATCTTTGAAGGCAGTCTTGAACACAAGGGCGAGCGTTTTGTTGCCGGTGATTACATGCTCGCTCCGGCCGGCAGTCGACACGGTGCCATCACCAGTCCCGAGGGCGTGCTGATGCTGATCCGCGGCGAGCGTTTGAGTCTGCGCGACCGCTTTTTGTTGCGCGCCGCGCTGGCTATGGGGCGATAAGCGCTTTAGCGCGGCCAGCGTACGATCACCACAACGATCACCATCAGTGCAATCAACACCGACAGCGCGATCGGCAACCAGGGATGGGAGTGTCTGACCCTGTAGCTGGCCGGGCCGTGCAGACGGCCCCACTCATCCATCGTTTCCAAGTCAAACTGCAGGCCGCCATGACCGACGTCCAGTCGAGTTTTCCAGGGCAATGGCTGCCATGGCTGGGCGGTTTCAACACCGTCTGTGGACAGCCGAGCCCTGACCGCGTGCGAGCGTGACCCGTCAGCGGGTACGAGCTCGATTGCAATGTTGCGCTGAACCCAGGGAATCAGGTAGCTGCCAGGCGCTTTGGGTTCGCCGTCAATCAGCAATCGTGCAGCGCCGGACGCAGCGGCTGGCGTCTGCGCAGGGCGAAAATACCAGGCGCCGCGATCAGTGCCAGCCCACATAACCCCCTCGCTGTCACGGAAGGCAACCCCGTTCCAGGATGGATTCGCTTCAAGCCCGTCGCGCTGATCAAACGGTGCCCAACCCTCCATACCTGCCGGGCTGCCATGCCAGCGCTCGACGCCGTCGCGAGTGAAGGCATAAAGTCGTTCCGAGACATCTCGGATGAGGGCCTGCACCGGCTCCCCTTCGGAACCTGGCAGCGACTGCCGAGAGCAGGTTTCTGGTGCCTCGACATCGATCAGATACAAGCCGCGCGAGGTGGCCAGGGCCACATGCAGGCGATCCTTGATGTCGATGGTTTCCATGGCCTTGATTTGCCGTCCGCGCAAGCAGTCGGCGGCCATTCTTTGCCACTGCCCGTCGACCAGGCGGCTAAGGCCATCGGTCGTCGCCACCCAGCGCTGTCGTGTGCCATTGACAGAGAACCGCCGGATGGCCAGTACCTGCCCGGCCCGAAAGCCGTCGGGTCGCGAAGTCACCGGCGTCCACTGGCCGGCCCGCCACAAGGTCAGGCCCACGCCAGTGCCGATCCAAAGCTCCGGTTCGGCGCCGCGCGCCTGGTCTAGATGAAGGCTGGAGATTCGGTCATCGGCCAGCGGCACATCGGCTCGACTGATGTGGTGCCAGGTTTGCCCGTCACTGGTGGTGTACAAGCCCGCTGGTGTGCCCAGCCACCAGGTGGTTTGCCCGGTTTCATCGGGTGCCACCTTCAGGGCCGTAAGCGTGGGACGCTGTCCGTCGATTTCGGGCCAGACTTGCCAGCGGCCTTCGATGCGTCGAAAGCTGCCCTGCTTCGTGCCAATCCACAGTCCTTGCCCACCGTCTGGAAACCGGCTCTCACCAATGCCGGTAACGCTCGCGTGTCTGCCAGGATCGGGCAGTTCGACCGCTTGCCAACGCTCGACTGATTCCCCAAAAGCGGTGCTGGACAGCAGCAAGCCGCACAAACAAACCCCCACAGCTCGCATCATCGCCTGCCCTGTCGATACGGTTCGCCGTGTTTGTTGGTGTGCTGGGGAACGGTCGGCCGCGTGATGTCGACCTCCACTGCGCCGATTGCCGTCGCCTCGCCCACATCCAGCCTCGTGCGCTGCAGCGGCTGCTCGGCACGATAATTCCACACCAGCAACTCGCCTGGGCCAGCCGGCAGTCCATCCAGCATAAAGTTGCCTTCATCATCCGGCGAGGCGAAAAACGGTGTATCCAGCACCAGCAGGAACGCCGCCATGTTCGGGTGCACGTTGCAAAACAACTCGACCGTGCCGGTGCCGTCGAAGCGGTGTGTCCGGCCCTCGCCCTCGCCGTAAAGCCCGACATCAAATCGATGGCCGGGGGTCAGCGAAAAGACGTTGTGCTCAATCGTGTCCATATTCGGGAAGCGAACGTTTGTGCCGGAGGTCACGGCCATGGTCTGCGGAAAGAAGCGGCTGCGCCGGGTCACGATGGTCTGTTCTGCCATCGGCGCGTTCTCCACGCCTTCCGCGGGTCGCCAGGCGACCACGGTCTGACCGAGAAACGTGGCCGCGAACGGCAGTGGCCGACCGTTGCGCAACACTTCGATGCTGCCAGTGATGCTCGCGCTGCCGGCTGTCGTTCTGACCGGGTCAGCGGGAGCGGGTATCTCATCCTGACTGCTCCCTGGTTCTGACGCTAAGCGTTCCGGTGTTTCCGCTTCAGGCTCGGGCGGACTGGGTTCAGGCTCCGGCGACGGTTCGGACTCTGGCGCTGGCTGATGCGCCGGGGACGCTTCACGCTCTGGCGGTGGCGACGGCTCCTGGGGCAGGGCGCTTGGTTCTGGATCGCGCTGCGGTTCTGGTGCTGGTGGCGTTGGCTCGCGTGTTTGAGGCTCTGGCGGCGCTTCGGGCTCGGGCGCCGGTGCTTCCGGCACGCCGGCGCAGGCTACCAGGCCCAGACAAAGCAGCAGAATGATCAGGCGCATCGGCTCAGTCCATGAATTTTTTACATGTACTGCTAATACGAACGTTCAGGGGGATCTGGATGCATGCCAGACGGTCTGGCCAGTCATCGGAGACCGATCATTTCGTTATGATCCAGTCTTCACTATCAGATCGGGCAACAATGAAAAAAGCCATCGTTTTGATTCTGACGATCACCGGCTTGCTAATAGCGGCCGCTATAACCGGCTGTGGCCAGAGCTACGAATCGGCGAACGCCGAAATCCAGCTTGATCCAGCGGCTGTCCCAGAACATTTGCGCCCGGCGCTTCCAATGGCAAAGCAGTTTGGTTTTGCCGACGGTGGTTTCCGCGGGGATGCGCTGGATCGAGCTTCACCGTCCGAGCTTGCCGAACTGATGAGGGTAGTTCGAAACTATGGCGATGATATTGACCGCTGGCTCGACAGCTTTCCTCCGGAGGCGGACATGACTGAAGAGGCGGCCGCGATGATGTACATGTTGCTGGCTTACGAGGAACTCGGGCTTTGATGATGGCGGTTGAGTCAGAGGGTCTGTGGCCGGCATCAGCTTCATAGTCAACCCGGCTGCTGGCGGCAGGCGTGGCCAGCGGCAGGATCAGCTGCTCGACGATATTCGGTCGTGCTTTCCGGATGCCGAGTGCCTGTTGACCAGCGCCAGGGGCGATGCTGAACACCTGGCCCGCGAGCGCTGCGGGATTGCCGGCCGGCGCGTGGTCGCCGTGGGCGGTGATGGCACGGTCAGCGAGGTTGGCCGGGGTCTGGTCGGCGGGCAGGCGGTGTTAGGTGTGATTCCGCTGGGCTCGGGCAACGACTTTGCCCGCATGCTGGGGATGCCGACGGATACCCGGGCTGCGCTGCTGCACCTCGCCCAGGCGCGGGCGATGCCTTGCGATGTGGGGCGGGTTCGAATTCGGCACGCCGACAACACGGAAAGCGAGACCCACTACATCAACAGTCTGGGCTTGGGCTTTGAGGCCGAAGTGGCCGACCGCGCCGCCAGGGTGCGCTGGTGCAAGGGATTCTGGCGCTACCTGGTCGCCGCTTTGCGCCTGCTGCCGGTTTACCGGGCACCCCATATGCACCTGGCTTACGATGATCAGCGCATTGACGCGCCGCAGTTTCTGGTCGCCCTGGGTAACGGCCGTTGGGCCGGCGGTGGGTTCATGCTGACACCGAGGGCTAAACTGGATGATGGCTGGCTGGAACTGACTCGGGCTGATGGGCTGCCTTTATGGCGCTTGCTGACGGTCTTTCCGCGCGTGTTTTCCGGCCGCCACCTGGACTGCCGTGGTGTGCATGCCGATCGGGTAAGGAGCATTCGCATTGAATGCCCGTCAGGCTGCATGGTTCATGGCGACGGTGAAATCCTGGCCCGGCGCGCGCTTGAGATCGAGGTGGAGCTGCTGCCGGGGGCCTTGCAGGTGCTTCGTTAATGGCCGACTACATTTGGCGCCAGCGTGTCCTGCCACCGGCGCGGAAGGGCACCCCTGGCTGGCCGCCGAAATCGACTTGTTCCGGGATGTCGGTCGGCTCATGCCGCAGGCTGACCGTCCCTTCGTTGCGCGGCAGGCGGTAGAAATCCGGGCCGTGGAAGCTGGCAAAGGCTTCCAGCTTGTCCAGTGCGCCGGCTTCCTCGAACACTTCCGCGTACAGCTCCAGCGCGGTGCGAGCCGTGTACATGCCGGCGCAGCCGCAGTCGGATTCCTTGGCGCTTTTCGGGTGCGGGGCCGAGTCCGTGCCCAGAAAGAATTTCGGATTGCCGCTGATTGCCACCCGCACCAGGGCCTGCCGGTTGAGCTCTCTTTTCAGAATGGGCAGGCAATAGTGATGGGGCCGCAAGCCGCCCT
>SKKV01000258.1 GCA_007123575.1 Wenzhouxiangella sp. | reverse complement strand
CGAAAATGCGCGGCATGGTCAAGCCCACCATCGAGGTGATGGAGGCTTTGCCGACCGTCATCCTGGGTTTTCTGGCCGGCCTGTGGCTGGCGCCGTTCGTCGAAAGCCACCTGCCGGCGGTATTCAGCATCCTCATCCTGCTGCCGCTGGCCATGCTGCTGGCAGCGTTTTTGTGGTCGCTGGCACCGAAGGCGCTCAAGTTCCTGGTTCCGCCCGGCTGGGAAGCGGCCATTCTGATTCCGGTCATTCTGCTGACCGGCTGGTTCTGCGTGACCATGAGCCCGCTGATCGAGATCTGGTTCTTCGACGGCTCGATGCGACAGTGGTTTACAGACGTCGGCATTACCTATGATCAGCGCAACGCCTTGGTCGTCGGTATCGCCATGGGGTTTGCCGTCATTCCAACGATTTTCTCGATTGCCGAGGATGCGGTGTTCAATGTGCCCAAGCACCTGACCCAAGGGTCTCTCGCCCTGGGTGCCACGCCCTGGCAGACGGTGATTGGCGTGGTGCTGCTGACTGCCAGCCCCGGCATTTTCTCGGCGGTGATGATCGGCTTTGGCCGCGCCGTGGGTGAAACCATGATTGTGCTGATGGCCACCGGCAACTCACCGGTGGTCAACTTCAATATTTTCGAAGGCATGCGGACGCTCTCAGCTAATATCGCCGTGGAGATGCCCGAGGCCGCCGTTGGTGCGACTCACTACCGGTTGCTGTTCCTGGCCGCCCTGGTGCTGTTCGGCTTCACCTTCATTCTCAATACCATCGCCGAAGTCGTCCGCCAACGACTGCGGACGAAGTATTCATCTCTGTAATGACTGGGAGCTATCGATCATGAATTCCTCTTCTTTCTCCCGTCTACCCTTCTTCCCGCTTGCCGGAGGCAAGCCATGAAAAAATGGTTCAAATCCGGCGACCCATGGATCTGGATGATCGGTGGTGCGGTCAGTATCAGCCTGATCATGGTCATTGGCCTGCTGCTGCTGATTGCCGTGCGTGGCCTCGGCCATTTCTGGCAGCCGCCAATCGTCGAGACTACCTTTACCCAGAACGGTGAAGTCCAGGAGATCCTGGGCGTAGTGAGAACGGTGGAAACCGTGACTGCCCAGGCCGTGCGCGAGGCCGGCTTTGCCGTGCCTGAAGAGCAGGAGCTGGTGACGCGTTACCTGTTTCATCTCGGCAACCGGGATCTGACCGGGCGGGATTTCCAGTGGTTCATCGGTGATTTTCTCGATGACTTTCGTCATCCCGAAGACGCCATCGTGCTTGAGCGACAGGAGTGGGGTAATTTCTACGGCTACCTGATCGCGATCAAGCAAGAAGGTGAGGTGGTTGCCGAGGGTGAGGCCGCGTTCGAGGAACTGCGCAAGCGTCTGGCGCGCAGTACCGAATTGGTCAATGCGACCGTTCGCATGGAGCGTTTCGAGATCGGCTCGATCAATCGCGGCATTGAGCTCGAGCGCCTGGCGCAACGACGACTCGAGCTTGACACCAGTGTCAGCGACGAGGAGCGTGCCCAGCAGATTGCCCGGTCCGAGGCCGAGGTGGCCCGACTGAACGAGGAGTACCAGGAGTTACTTGCCGAGTTGCATGAACTACGCGCCAGCAGTCGGCGCGACAGCCTGTTGGCGCGCACCAGCGACGGGCGCGAGGTGACGATCAACCTGGGTGACGTGGTTCGCGCGACTCGCGCCAATACCATGACCGTGCCGCAGAAGATGCGGGAGTACGGTGCGCGATTCTGGGATTTCATGAGTGGTTACCCGCGCGAGGCCAATACCGAAGGCGGGATTTTCCCGGCAATTTTCGGCACCGTGATGATGGTCTTCATCATGTCGATCGTGGTCACGCCCTTCGGCGTGCTGGCCGCGATCTATCTGCGCGAGTATGCCAAGCAAGGGCCGGTAACCCGCGTGGTTCGTATCTCGGTCAACAACCTGGCCGGCGTTCCCTCGATCGTGTTTGGCGTGTTCGGTCTTGGATTTTTCGTCTACTTTCTCGGCGGTAATATCGATCAATTGTTTTTCCCGGAAGCCCTGCCGGCCCCGACTTTCGGTTCTCCGGGCTTGATCTGGGCCTCGCTGACCCTGGCCTTGCTGACCCTGCCGGTGGTGATTGTTTCCACCGAAGAGGGCCTGACCCGGATTCCCAAAGCCATGCGCGAGGGTTCCCTGGCGCTGGGCGCGACCAAGGCCGAAACGCTGTGGAAAATCATTGTGCCGGTGTCGACGCCGGCGATGATGACCGGCCTGATTCTTGCTGTTGCGCGTGCTGCCGGCGAGGTGGCGCCGCTGATGCTGGTCGGGGTGGTCAAACTGGCGCCTAACCTGCCGGTGGACGGGCAGTTTCCGTTCGTCCATCTGGAACGACGAATCATGCATCTGGGTTTCCACATCTATGATGTCGGTTTCCAGAGCCCGAATGCCGAGGCCGCCAGGCCGCTGGTGTATGCCACGGCGCTGGTGCTGGTGCTGCTGATTCTGGTATTGAACCTGACCGCCATTGCCGTGCGCAACCGCTTGCGCGAGCGCTACAAGAGCGCAGGCGACTGATGATGTCTAAACCATTAGAGACTGGTAATAAATGATGGAACAGAACGAATCGAAAGCCCCGATGCCCAGCCACGGGTTGCCGCAAAATGGCAAGCGCAGGACCTTGAATCTGCGCAATGAAGAAGTCTCGATGGAAGTGCGGGGGCTGAATCTGTACTACGGGTCGGATCAGGCTTTGAAAGACATCAGCATGGTCATCCCGAAAAAGCGGGTGACAGCGTTTATTGGCCCGTCCGGCTGTGGCAAATCCACGTTGCTGCGCTGCTTTAACCGGATGAATGATCTGATCGACATTTGCCGCATCGAAGGGGAGATCAAGATCGATCAGCAGGACATTTATCACCCATCGGTGGACGTGCCCGAGCTGCGCCGCAAGGTGGGTATGGTGTTTCAGAAACCCAATCCGTTCCCGAAGTCGATCTATGAAAACATCGCCTACGGTTTGCGCCTGCAGGGGGTGAAGAACCGCCGTAAGCTCGACGAGGTGGTGGAAAACTCGCTGCGTCGAGCGGCGCTCTGGGATGAGGTCAAGGACCGACTCAACGACAATGCCTTTGGCCTGTCTGGCGGTCAGCAGCAGCGTCTGGTGATTGCCCGGGCCATTGCTATCGAGCCGGAGGTGATTCTTCTCGATGAGCCGTGCTCGGCGCTGGATCCGATTTCCACCGCCAAGGTCGAAGAGCTGATCATCGATCTGAAAGAATCCTACACGATCGTGATCGTGACCCACAACATGCAGCAGGCTGCGCGCGTGTCCGACTTCACCGCCTATATGTACTTGGGCGAGTTGATTGAATACGACGATACCGCCAAGCTGTTCACCAATCCGGCCAAAAAGGCCACCGAAGACTACATCACCGGCCGTTACGGCTGATACTTGAGGGCCTGGGCGGCCTTGGCCGCCTTGTTGGAGCTTAAAAATCATGGAAAAGCATTTCGAGCAGCACATTTCGCGCCAGTTCAACCAGGAGCTGGAAATGTTGCGCCAGGACGTGATGGCCATGGGGGGCATGGCCGAGGAGATGGTCCGTGAGGCCCTGACTGCGTTGGTTGATGGCGATTCGGCCCGTGCCCAGCAGGTCATCGACATGGATGACGAAGTCAACCAGATGGAAAAGGACATTGACGCCCAGTGCAACATGATCCTTGCCCGTCGCCAGCCGACGGCCAGTGATCTGCGCCTGGTGCTGGCCATCATCAAGACCGTCAACGATCTGGAACGGGTTGGCGATGAAGCCGAGCGCATTGCCAAGATTGCGGTTCGCCTGGCCGACACCGACCGGCCGCGCGGCAATTACCACGAGCTGGAGACGATGGGCATGACCGTTCGCGCCATGCTGCATGATGCCCTGGATGGTTTCGTCCGGCTGGTGCCAGAGGTGGCCATGGCCTTGGTGCGCGAGGACGAAAAGGTCGATTCGGAGTATGAGGGCCTGCTGCGCCAGTATTACACCTACCTGGTTGAAGATCCACGCAGCACGCGCCGGGTTCTGGACTGCATCTGGATTGCCCGTTCGCTGGAGCGGATTGGTGACCATGCCAAGAACATCGGTGAATACATCATCTACCTGGTCGAAGGCAAGGACCTGCGCCACTCGCCGCGCGACGAGATGGAACGCACTTTGATGAACGAAGACAAGAAATCAGACGACGAGTAGCGTCGCTTTGCCTGTCTACGCGCTCAATGGCTTGGGCCGTATTGGCAAGCTGGCGCTGAAGCCGCTGCTGGAGCGCGGTGCCGAGATCGCCTGGATCAATGATGCGGTCGGTGATCCGGCCATGCACGCGCACCTGCTGGAGTTCGACAGCGTGCATGGTCGCTGGGACGCCGATTTTGACCATGATGCAGACAGTGTCGTGATCGACGGTCGGCGGCTGCCCTTCGTCGGTTCCCGTGAGCTCTCGTCGCTGCCGCTAGACGGCGTTGATGTGGTGATCGACTGCACCGGCGCCTTCAAGTCAGAGCAGGCGCTGGCGCCCTATTTTGCTGCCGGGGTGAAGCGGGTCGTGGTGTCGGCGCCGGTCAAGGATGGGCCGACGGCCAACATCGTCTACGGGGTCAATCATGATATTTACGACCCCGAGCGCCATCGCATCGTGACGGCTGCTTCCTGCACTACCAACTGCCTGGCGCCGGTGGTGAAAGTGCTGCACGAGGCAATTGGTATACGCCATGGCTCGATCACGACCATCCACGATGTCACCAACACCCAGACCATTGTCGACCGGCCTGCCAAGGACCTTCGCCGGGCGCGTTCGGCACTGAACTCTCTGATCCCGACAACGACCGGCAGTGCCACGGCCATCACCCTGATTTATCCGGAGCTTGAAGGGCGGCTGAACGGCCATGCGGTTCGGGTGCCCTTGCTGAATGCCTCACTGACCGACTGCGTGTTCGAGGTCAAGCGTGAGACCAGCGTTGAGGAAGTCAACGCGCTGTTTCAGGCTGCTGCCGCGGGAACACTGAAGGGCATTCTCGGCTACGAGGAACGTCCGCTGGTTTCAGCCGACTTCACCAATGACCAGCGCTCGGCGGTGATTGATGCGCTCTCCACCATGGTGGTCAACAGCACGCAGGTGAAGGTGTATGCCTGGTACGACAACGAGATGGGCTACGCGCATCGGCTGGTGGACGTGGCGTTGATGGTTGCTGCTTAGTGGTTCCGGTCCAACCCCGGAAGCCTGAGGGCTTGGCCGCCTACGTCGCGGTGACGGCCTCGTACTGGGCCTTCATGCTCACCGACGGGGCGCTGCGGATGCTGGTGCTGTTGCACTTCCACGTGCTCGGCTTTTCGCCGGTACAGCTGGCCTATCTGTTCATCCTCTACGAATTGGCCGGCGTGGTGACCAACCTGTCGGCCGGCTGGATTGCAGCGCGCTTTGGCTTGACCAGGACGTTGTACGCCGGCCTGGCGCTGCAGGTGCTGGCCTTGTTGGCGCTGGCGCAGCTGGATCCGGGCTGGGCGCTGGGTGTCTCGGTCATCTACGTCATGCTGGTCCAGGGAGCCAGCGGCGTGGCCAAGGACCTGGCCAAGATGTCGTCGAAGTCGGCGGTCAAGCTGCTGGCGCCGAAAGAGGGCGGCGGGTTGTTTCGCTGGGTGGCGCTGTTGACCGGGTCGAAGAATGCGGTCAAGGGCCTTGGGTTCCTGCTCGGCGCGGCCATGCTGGGCACGCTGGGATTCGTGCCGGCAGTGCTGGTCATGGCCGGCGTGCTGGGCGTGATTCTGCTGGCCGTGCTGGTGGCGATGCCGCCGGGGCTGCCCAAGGGTCGCAAGAGCGCGCGCTTTTCCGAGGTGTTCTCGAAGTCTGCCAACGTCAATTGGCTGAGTCTTGCTCGCGTTTTCCTGTTTGGTGCGCGCGATGTCTGGTTTGTCGTCGGTCTGCCGGTTTATTTCTACGCGGTGCTGTCGGATGGCACGGTGGAAGGAAACCGGGCCGCTTTCTTTCTGATTGGCAGTTTCATGGCGTTGTGGATCATTCTCTATGGCGCGGTTCAGGCTGCTGCTCCCCGGCTACTGGGTGCCAGTCATCGTAGCGAGTGTGTGCTGATCAACAGCGTTCGCGGCTGGGCCTGGGCTTTGGCCTTGGTGCCGGCTGGCTTGACTATCGCCACGCTGATGGCCTCGGGACCGGAAACCTGGTTGACCGTGACCCTGGTGACAGGCTTGTTGATCTTTGGCGTGCTGTTTGCGATCAACTCATCGCTGCACTCCTGGCTGATTCTTGCTTTCAGCCGCGATGAGCGGGTGACCAT
>SKKV01000200.1 GCA_007123575.1 Wenzhouxiangella sp. | reverse complement strand
TTTCGGCATGACAGCCGTAGCAGCTTTCATTCACGGTCATCGTGTGCAGGTCGGATGGCCCGGCACCGCCGTGCGGGTTGTGGCAGTCCGAGCACAAAAGCTGGCCTTCGTGAACCGGGTGGGCAAACGGGCGATGGAACTCGGCGTGTTGGGCCTGGTGGCAGCTGGTGCAGGCGGCGGTTTGCTGAAATGGATCCAGGGCCGGATCCTGTTTCTGATGAACGCGATGGCAGTCGACGCAAGCGATGCCGTCGAAGTCATGGGCGCTGCCGTGCCAGTGCATCATGTCGGCACCGGCATGGCAGTTCATGCAGCTCTGATTGCGAATCTCGGTGCTGGATTTGCGATCGCCGTGGAAGGCAACCTCGACCTCCGCGCCACCAGCTCGGGCCGGCAGCCGGGCGTGATCCAGGCTGGGGCCATGACAGGCCGCACAGCCCTCGTCGGCCATGCCGGTGCGATCGTCGGCGAGGACGCCGTGCGGGGTGCCAAAGATCGACAGCACCGGGTATTCCTCGCTGGCGCCGTGGCAGCGCGTGCAGTTGGCGATGTGATCGGGGAACTGGACCCTGGACTCACTGGCCATGACGAAACTGGCTGCCGCCAGAACCATCATTGCCGACACCCAGCGCATCAAGCAGCCCATGACGGTCAATCCACCAGGGTGCCGATCAGGTAGGGCTCCATCATTGCCCAGGCCGCCGCCGTGTGATCGGGCCCATAGCCCTTGGTGCGCATACCTTCGGTGGCTTCGCGCCCGCACCACTGTTCCATCACGAACGGCGGGGTGGGGTGCTTGGGAATGTAGTTGGTAAAGTCGTAGACCTTGCCTTCGATTGCCATCCAGCAGCTTGCCTGAGTGTCGTGTTCGGCAACATCGGCCAGGGAGTATTCGGGCAGGTCATTGTCAGCTTCGGTAGAGCCCGGCTCCGGGCTCATGGCCTGAACGGCCAGCAGGGTGGCGATGCAGGCCCAGAAGGCGATGAAGGCGGCAAACATGAACTTTTTCATAGCAGTTCGAACTCCTCGGTATGAATGCTGGATCGGGGCCGGCCCAGCGCGCGCAGGTGGTCCTGCACAAGCTTGTTCAGCGGCAGCGGCCCGCAGATGTAGATTTCGCGCTGATCCAGGTCGGGACAGGTCTGAAGCAGAAATTCAGCGCTGATCGGCCCTTCGCGGTAAAAGTAGTGAAACGTAAGCTTCGTGCCTTCAATGGCTTCAGTCAGCGCCTGCAGTTCATCGGCATAGAGGGCGCGTGCCTCGTCCTGAACCGCGTAAATCAGGTGTACGTCGGCGGCCTGGTCCAGGGCCTTCAGGTGGCGCAGACGAGCCAGGAAAGGCGTGATACCAATACCGCCCGCGACCCACAGCTCCGATTGTTTGGGATCGCCATTGACCGGAAAGAAGCGGCCGTACGGACCTTCGATCCGGGCCTCGGTCCCGAGTCGCACGGACTGGATTGCACGGCTGGCATCACCCAGGTCCTTGATCGCGATCCGCAGGTGCGGCTCGGTGGGCGATGAGGACAAGGTGTAGGGATGCTCTTCACCGCAGCCGGCGCTTAGTTGCTTGTCCAAAGGCGTCATGTAGACGAAGTTGCCGGCCTGGTATTGCAGTCGTTTTTCCGGGCGCTTCGGCTCGAGCGTCAGCTCGACCACGTTATTGGCCACCGCCTCCACCGCGCTGATGGTGTATTTGGGCCGGCCCGCCCGCGAGAACACCAGGCGCCAGGCAACCGCGCCCACGCCCAGCAGGGCAAACAAACCCCAGATCAGCACGTCCAGGTTGGCCGGCATGGTGCGGCTGAACAGGAAGGTATGGACCAGGGCCAGAATCACCGCCGGCCCGGCCAGCGCATGAATGCGCTTCCAGCGCTCGTAATTGGGCGGGCCAAAGAAGGAAAAGCTGGGCGCCAGAAAGATCATCATCAAAATCAGCGCCAGCCAGCCGCTCCAGGTCGCGATATCGTCAAGCGGCGGAAACAAGACCTTGAGCGGCAAGTGGTAGCCGAAGGCCGCGCTGGACAATGCCAGCAAGATCGGGTGGGCCATCAGCAGCAGCAGGGCACCTGCACCAAGCAGGTGGTGGCTGTGCCACAGCTTGGTCAATCCCCCGAACGGCTGATCAAAGCCGGGGACGCGCGCACTTAAGGCCGCGGCGAGCAACAACAGAGCCAGACCCAGCACGCCGGTCAGGCGCCCGAACATATTCAGGACCGAAGAAATACTACTGAAATCATGTGCCCCCAGCCCGGCAAGAAAGAACACCAACGGCACCAGCGCCAACGCCCAGACCAGACCACGAGCCAGCCGCGCACTCAGCTTCATAACGCGCAGCCTCCTCCAGTCACCAACACGAAATGCTGATGTAAAAAACGACCCAGATTCCCGACCCAACTCATGGTGCCGAAAAAATCTCCTGCTTCCCTAGCTCAATATCCTAGCATCCACCGGCGGCACCAAAGCTTGATCAGGCACAAGTTTTACTTCTTCTGTTCTTCCGCGTTTCCTTCTCACCATTTTTGCTTCGGGACTCCAGCAAAAGGCCTCACTATGGCCGGGTCGTGTTTTGGAGGGGCATCGGGGGGCATCCGCCAGCTCAAAGCCTGACCGGGTGAGCGGCTTCGTCGATGCGCTAGGTTTCGGTGGCCTTGGGTCCGGTAGGGTTGATCTGGCGACTCCCTTATTGCATGGGCTTTGATCTGAGATGGTCGTATGCTGACGACTCGGGGCCAGCCTGTTGCCATCCTCCGCACCCGGTCAGTCCCTGATCTGGCAGATACCCCCCCGCTGCGAGAGTTGGGAGGAGGTGGCAAGCAATGCCCGCCGAACCATCACGTCTACCTGACACGCCCTTGCTTGTAGCCCGGCCCAGCACAGGTTGGAGTGATGATGCGGCTTGCTGAAGGCAAGAAGCCTCATCTCGGAAACCGGCCGTGCGTGCGGCCAGGGACCAATTTGTTGAAACCCCACCAGCTCCCAAGCCCGTAGCCCGGCCCAACGCGGCCGGGGACCATGCATGTTGAGCCACCATCGGTTTGGAAAGGGCACAAGAGCCCCCCTTCCCACGAGCAAAAAACAACCGTGACGATGAATTCAACAAAGCCAGGTCGTGTTTTGGAGGGGCATCGGGAGGTATCCGCCAGCTCACGGCCTGACCGGGTGAACGGCTTTGCCGATGCGGTAGGTTTCGGAGGCCTTGGGTCCGGTAGGGTTGATCTGGCGACTCCCTTATAGCAAAGGCTTTGCTCGGACTTGGTCGAATCCTGAGGGCTCGGGGCGGTCCCGTTGCCATCCTCCGCACCCGGTCATTCCATGATCTGACAGATACCCCCCGCTGCGAGAGTTTGGAGGAGGTGGCAAGCTTTGCCCGCCGAACCATCGCGTCTACCTGACACCCCCCTTGTTTGTAGCCCGGCCCAACGCGGCCGGGGACCATATTCGTTGAACCACCACTGGTTTGGAAATGGCATAACAGTGCCCGTTTCCGCGAGCAAAAAACCACAACCATGACCATGAATTCAACCTGGTCCCTTGCCAAGCGCACGTCGGATTCCAAAGGCGCACTCCTTGCCTTCGGCAAGCTACTCTACTTCTACGGACTTTGCCGGGTCTGGGGTACAAAACTCCTTGCTTTCTCCTTTTCATTCTCCCGGCATGTCATCAAACTTCGTGTCATCTGCGGCTGCGCTCTGAAAAACCCAGTATTTGACTTGACGGTAAATCGCGCGTAGGCTGCAGTCTAGGGACAAATACAAATAGGTGGCTGTTGGCATGTTGACTTTGAAGAATGTTTTTCCTTTGTGTATCGCAATTTTGATTGGTTCGACTGTGGCTCCGGCTAAGACTGCTGGTCCGGAAATGGTTCTGGAGCCCCCCCCCCCCTCGTATAGTTTTAGCCCGAGATGGAAATGGGGATCTGCGACCTCTGCAGGGCTCGGCTGGTGCCGATGTGCGGGATTTTGAGTCCGAACTGACTGGCCCTCGTCGTCTGATTATCGGGCTTGAAACACCGTTTGGTCCGGACGAGATCAATCTGTATGGACCCGAGGGGCCAGAACTCTACCGTCAATTTGCCCAGCAGGCGCGGGCAGAGTTTTTGCTTGACCTTGCTGCACATTGGCCGGAATCGACTGATATCGAAGAGTTAGGCGAGCTTCCGTACCTGGTTTTGTTTGCCGACGAGTCACTGCTGAATTTCATCCTCGAACATCCATCGGTCGTCTCAGTCAATACTGAAAGCGCCGGCCGACCTTCGTTGGACGAAAGTATCCCCTTCATCGGCGCCGATACAGCCCACGGCCTGGGCTATGATGCGGCGGGGCAGGTTGTTGCCATTATTGATACTGGCGTAGACCGCCACCACCCAATGTTTTCCGGCAAGGTCGTTTCCGAAGCCTGTTATTCCAGCGCGGCTTACTCCTCGGTGGGTAGCATCTGCCGCGCTGGCAGCTACGGTTCTACCGGTACGGACACGGGTGGCCCCTGCACCATGGAGAGAACCCCTTGTAACATTGATCCCAGCGCCTGCGGGGCCTCGGGTCCGCTGGATTGCGCAGCAGGACACGGTTCCCATGTGGCCGGCATCGCTCTAGGCAGTTCGGTCACTCCTGGCAGCCCAGTGCCCTCGTTGATAGGGGTCGCTAACAGCGCCGATGTGATTAGCTTGATGCCGTTGAGCCATGTGGATTCTCCTGGTATGTGCGATGGTCAAATCGAATGTGTCCGCTTTCTGGAGGCATCGGTAGCGGCTGCGCTAAATCGTGTCTATGCTCTTCGCAACAGCTACTCGATTTCTTCGGTCAACTTGAGCCTGCACCTCTCTACAAGTGCTGGGGACTTTTCTGCCTCTAATTGCGACAACGATTGGCCTCTAGTGCGCGATGCTGTCGCCCTGTTAAACAGTGCCGGAATTCGCGCCTACGCGGCGACGGGCAACGGAGGGAACTTCACTAATTTTCAGAACAAGATCGGGCCACCCGCTTGTCTGAGCCAGGTGGTCAGCGTTGCAGCCACGGCGCGAGACAGTCACGATTTCGCCAGTTACTCCAATGCGGCGCCTATCCTGGACATTCTTGCTCCAGGTGGACTTGACACTTTGTCATCTGGTGCTACCTGTCTGCATACGCAAACCTTTGTTGACGGGGTCTGGTCTGCCTACTTTCAGACAGGCTGCAATGATGATTACGTGCAGGCTGCTGGAACATCAATGGCTTCTCCGCATGCAGCGGGTGCTCATGCCGTGCTCAAACATCGCTACCCACATGTAACCGCTACCGCGCTCAGCGACTGGCTGGCTGCTTCCGGGCAATCACTCAGCTTTTCGCAAGGTGGCACCAATTACACTAGACCCAGAATCGACCTGGCGGCTGCCATGACTCCCCCGGCAGCGCCGTCTTCCGGGCCTTCTTCAGGTTCCGTCAACTGGTTGTCCTGTTATGGCTTTAACAATGCGATTTGGGACACTGTGGCAGGTAACGTGACTGAGTATCATCTCCAGGGGGTTTCGTCCACCTGGATGTACTATCAGGGTCCGAACACCTCCGCCCATCTCATCAGTGTCAGTCAAACCGAAGACCTGCGCGTCCGCGCCTGCAATATGGTCTCCTGCGGTCCCTGGGCGACGATTGGCCAGGCCACCTACCAGCCCATCTGCCACTGACCGGAGCCGGCAATGTTTAAGTACACTCAAATCCTGGTTTTGCCTTCGTTGTTATTAGCGGCACTGATGACGCCTCTCGGGGCGTTCGGCAGTCAATCTGAAAGCCTGGTATCCGATCAGTTGCACGGAACAATAATCGACTCAAAGTATTGGCATATTGAAGTGGAGGACCTACGTCCCAATCCGGAAGACGGCCTGATAGTTGATCGGGTTTACTTCGTTTTTCATGACGGTGGCTTCAATCTGTTCGATTTTGGCAAGCCCGCGCCGGAGGGTTTGCGCTGGCTCGCCAACCACGGCTATCGTGATAAGCTCCTTGACCAGTTATATGACGAAGTGGATTACTGGATGTGGGGGCAGATCAGCTTGGATGTTCCTTATTTCCGTGGCGATAACTCTTTTTCTTCCGCGCCTGGGCCTGTGGTTTTTGAAGAGATGGGCTATCTGTCCTACTTCGGTCGCATCTATCCCAGCGACGATGCTTTTTTTGGCAATGCAGACCCCAAGCGCTACCGCCTGTTCGACGACGACGGTACTTTCCTTGGGCCATTCGTGATTGATGTTTATGGCTCCGACATTCTCGATGCCGGTACCAAGCCCAATCTCGAACAGGATCTGATCGGCCTTGATCGCCACCTTTTTCAGG
>SKKV01000166.1 GCA_007123575.1 Wenzhouxiangella sp. | reverse complement strand
CGCTCAAGACGCCGGGACCAGTGATTTCGGCATCGCCGGCACGGCTGATCAGCACGGCGACATTGGTGACATAGGGCGGCGAAAAAGCCAGCTCCTCGCGCCGGGCCTCGGTAATGGTGACGTTACCCAGCCCGAACACGCCGCCGCTGGCATCTCGAACCCGACCATAGAACCGGCGCCAGTCGTCGTCCTCGACAAAATCCAGGTCAACGCTTAGCTCATGCTCCTGCGCCAGCCAGTCGGCAAAGCGCTGCATGATGGCAATCGTCAGCCCTTCGGGCCGCCCGTCCGCGCCGATTTGAGCCCAGCCTTCCGAGGCCACCCACAGAACCTTGAGCTCTGCCGACTCACCGGCCCGAGCCTGGGCCAGGGTCGTGCCATCGTCGGCGTGAGCGGGCTTGCCCGGTGCGAGGCAGAAAACGATCAGGGCAAGGGTCAGCGGTCGAATCATGGCGCCAGTCAACTACAAAACCAGCCAGCATGATAACCGGCACCTTGCCGGCAATGGCATGAGTATCCCGGTCAGCGCTTCATTGGCTCTGGTTTCCAGTTCTTGGAGCGCGCTTGCTCTCTCCCGCCAGCACCTGCAGACGGCGCGAGTGAGTCAACACGGCTTCCGAGTCGCCCGCTTCAAACGCGGCGTGAAGCGCCCCGGCGTAGGTGTTGTATCGACGCGGCCAGATTTCATCGGCCTGGCGGTAGGCATCCATCGCTGCTTCCGGCCGCCCTTGTGCCAGCAGCAGATCGCCCAGCGCTTCGCGCGGCGGG
This sequence comes from Wenzhouxiangella sp., assembly GCA_007123575.1. Lineage (GTDB taxonomy): Bacteria > Pseudomonadota > Gammaproteobacteria > Xanthomonadales > Wenzhouxiangellaceae > Wenzhouxiangella. Next base: position 19,076 of record SKKV01000166.1, on the reverse strand, counting down.
TATAGAGCACCGGGCGTAACCGGGTGCTTTTCGACCGAATTTTCGATCTCCACCGCGCGCCGCAGCAGCGCTTCGGCCTCGTCGCCCTGGCCATTGAGCTGAGCCAGCCAACCGGCCAGAATGAGTCGGTCGGTTTCGATGTAGCGGGCCATGCTGGTTTCTCCGCGCTCTTCGGCCTCGACGCGCAATTGATCCAGTCTAGACTTGACCTGCTCGGCCTCGTCCAGGCGATCGGTCTTCGCCTGTCCAAGGCCAATCGCAAACCAGCTCATGGCTTCGGCCCACTGCGAGTCATCCCACGGCAGATAGTCGGGTTCGCGTACAGCCAGATCGGCGGCGGCAGACCAGTCGCGCTGCTCCAGGGCCAGGCGCGCAGGCATGGCGGCAAAATGGAAGGCGCTAACAAAGGTCGCTTGATGCGGGCTCTTGTCCAGCACCTGCCGATAAACCTTCCCAGCCTTTTCATCCAGACCTTGCTGCAGGTAGGCATAGACCAGGTAGTCAATGGCATGGATGTAGTGGTGCGAGACCGTACCATTGGCCGGCTCGTCCAGGGCGGCATCGGCCGAGCGCGCGTTCCAGTCGATGACCTGGTCCCAGTCGCCGAGGCGCACGTAGATGTGAGACGGCATGTGCAGGGCGTGGGCGGTATGCGGCGCGATGTCGGCATAAGCCTTGACCATGTCGAGCGCGTTCTCGGCCCGACCGTCGACGTCAGTGGCATGAATGCTGTAGTGAATGGCGCCGGGGTGTTCGGGGCGCTCATCCCAGATCGCGCGCAGGATGGATTCGGCCCGATCGTGCAGCTGATCACGCTCGTCAGACTCGGCCCACTGGGCCCGTGTCAGCAAGGACAAACCATACAGGCTGGCCACATCCACATCATCAGCAAACTCCGAATGCGCAGTCGCCATGCCATCAATCCAGGCATCCATGCGGTCGCGAAACGGCCGCTCTTTCGGGCCTTCGAAGAATCCGGCCGTGGCCTTGACCAGGGCGGCTTCGCGGTCGCTCGCGACCACCTCGCCGGCGTGCTCAATGGCCTGGCGACCGCGATCCAGTTCAGCGGCGCTGGGACGGGTGCCCCACAGCGGCTGGAACAGGCTGGTGGCCACGCCCCACCCGGCCATCGCACAGTCCGGATCCTGGGTCTTGACCTCGGCAAAGATGCCCCGGGCCTGTACATACATCATGTGATGCAGCAGGGCCAGGGCCCGATCCAGCTGCTCGGTTACCTCGGGCTTGCAGGCAGCCTCGAAGCGAACGTCGCCCACCTCGGCCGCGTCATCGATTTCGACCGGGTCGTGATGGTGATGCTCATGCTGGGCCGAAACGGCTGTGACCAGCGACAAGCATGTAGCCACCAGCAACACCGTGGGACGCCGCAAGGCGCCTCTACTCATGATCATGCGGTCGGCCCGCGATGGCATCGACGGGTTCCTCGAAGGCGATGAACAGAATGCAAGGACCCTGGTCCCGACACTCGGCCGTGTGCGGCAGTCCGGCCGGCCCATAGGCATAAGTGCCGGGGCGCATCACGACCGGGTCCTGGCCGTCGTAGTCGACTACGAACTCGCCGCTGACCAGAATCATGCGCTCAGCCGAGGTATGCCAGTGCAGGGGCACTTCAGAGTTCGGTGCCAGGCGCAGGAATATGTCGGCGTTGGGCCGCTCCGGGTTGCCCTGCAACGTCGCAAACCCGCAGCCCTCAGGGAAATAGTCCGGGCACGGACCCCATTCCAGGTTCGGGTCATCGTGCGTCCAGATAAAGGCTTGTTCATCGGCAACAGCCGAGATCGAAAACAACAGCGCGGCCAGCACCGCGCCGGCAGCAAGCGGCAGTTTCAGCTTCAACACAGTAAGGGCTCCAATGGATGGGTTCACAAGGGGAAACGGCAGCCACCGGAGAACCCCGCCAAAAACCTGGGAACCACCGAAGTCACCGAAAACACCGAACAACCTAAAGCTCAGGCCTTGCGGACTCAGAATCGCTGATCAGCCTGTTTTTCAAGCCTTGGCGCTGGCTGATCTTTCGTTCAAAGCCGGGATCCGTGGCCAGGGCCAGGCTGGTTTGGATGTGTTTCAGGGCCGGTTCGCGTTCGTCGTTGGCGTGCAGGCACCATGCTCTGGCTTCGTGGTACTCGGCCAGCTGGTCAGGTTGGCTTTCGAGCACGCTGGCATCAACCTGATCCAGCAGCCTCACGCCTTCCTCCCCCACGCCCAGGCGGCAGCGTACGTGGGCCAGCCAAACGCGGGTCAGCGGTGGCGGTCCTTCGCTGCGCTCCGGATCCCGGGCATATAGATCCATGGCTTGTGAAAGTGCAGCCGCAGCCTCATCCAGTCTGTTCATGCGAAGTTTGAAGCGGCCGAGATGCTGCAGCAACGCCGTGTCTTGATCAGGGTCAGGATCACGCTGCTGGGCCAGCGCCCACTCAGCCGCCGCCGCGCGCCGCAGGCTCAGGGCCGCCTCATCCTGGCCGGTGCGAAACAAAAGAATGGCGCGATTGCCCATGGCGGCGGCGCGCAGCACGACCGGCTCGCTGAAAATGCGGTCATACAGGTCGATGGCCTGGTCCAGGGTTTCGGCGGCTGCCTCGAACTCACCCATCCTTGACTGCAGCGCGCCCAGGTTGTTGAGCTGGATGGCATAGCCACGGCTTTCTTCGCCGTCCAGGGCCCGGCTGGCGGCCACGGCCTTGGCCCGGGTCTGCTTCGACAGGTCAAGCTGCCCGGCGGCCAGGCTGGCCGTGGCTACGGTGTTGTAGACCTGCAGTCGGGTCTCGGGCCGCAGGCTGATCGTATCCCCTTCCAGTTGTCGTAGCGTCGGCTCGAGCAGTTCCAGGGTTCGCTCCGGCTGGCCGCGCATGAAGTACAGCCAGGCCCGTCGGGTTTCGGCGAGGGTGGCTTCGTCGCTTGTCCACCCCTGCCCGGCCAGAGCCTCCTCGGCGGCCAGCAACAGTCGCTCGGCCTCGTCCAGCTGGCCGATATGCATGGCCGACATCCCCTTGAGCACATAAAGGCGTCCCAGGTCAGCGGCAGCCTGGTCTGCCGGCATTGCCTCAGCCAACGCAAGTGCGGCGGACAGCAGCTCGCCGGCCTGGTCACGGCGGCCAAGCAGCAGATAGATTTCGGCCAGGGTGATCTGCATGCCGAGTCGTTCTCGCGCCGGGGCTGAACCCTCGTCCAAAGCGCGCTCAGCCCCCAGCGCCAGCAGGGCCTCAGTACTGGGCAGCTGATCGCGCGGCCGGTCCGGTTCAGCGGCGCGAAACAGCCTGATCAAAAACGCTCTGAGCTGGTTGGAGCGGGCCAGGGCTGCTTCTGCTTCCTCCAGGGCAGCGGCGGCAATCTGCGCTTCGCTGCGCGCCAGGTCGCGCTCTGTCGCCAGCTGCAAGGTCATCCAGGTTCCCCAGGCAGCGACAAGAATCACGGCACCCATCAGGGCCAGACTGGCCAAGCGGTGGCGCCGGACCAGGCAGGCCAGCCTGTAGCCAGGACCACCACGACACGCCGCGACCGGTCGTTGCTCGATCCAGGCCTGCAGATCATCGGCCAGCGCCGCGGCCGAGGCATAGCGCTGGTCGGGATCTTCGTTCTTGGCCTTGCTGATGATGACTTCAAGGTCGGCCGACAACGACGCGTCGTCGACCAAGGCTTCGAGCAGCCGGCCCAGCTGCCAGATATCGCTGGCCGTGGTCAGCGCTTCACCCCTTGCTTGTTCCGGGCTGGCGTAGTCGGGTGTCAGCCCATAGCTGGTCTCGAATGCGGAGTCTTCCAGGCGGGCAATGCCGAAGTCGAGCAGGCGCGGATGGCCGTGCGCATCGACTCGCACGTTGGCCGGCTTGATGTCACCGTGAATCAGGCCGCGACCGTGGGCGTACTGAACCGCCTGGCAGAGCCGGCAGAGCATCTCCACACGTTGGTCTATGGAGAGATTTCGGGCGTATTCATCAATCGCCTGGCCGGCCACATGATCCATCGCAAACCAGAGCTGGCCGTGACGGTCTTCGCCGCCGTCGATCAGGCGTGCAATGCCGGGATGATCCAGGCTGGCCAACAGCTCGCGCTCGCGCGCCAGCACGGCCGCTCCGCCAGGCACCAGACAATCACCGCGCAGCCACTTGATCGCGACTTGCTGGTTGAAGGCACCGTCGGCACGCTCGGCCAAAAACACCGCGCCGCTGCCGCCGCGCCCCAGTTCCTCAACCACCCGCCAAGGGCCGATGCGCTCACCCGGCTCTGGTTCTTCCAGGTCATTGAGGGATTGGAGAAAACGCCGAAACAAGCGCCCACTTAGCGGCCGGCCGGGTTTGAGAAATTCATCCGTCACGTCTGCAGACGTTCGGCAAGCCAGCTGCGCGCAGCCTGCCAGTCGCGCTGCACGCTGCGTACGGACAAATCCATCGCCTCGGCCGTTTCCTGTTCGGTAAGCCCGGCAAAAAAACGACACTCCACGACCCGGGCCTGGCGCGGGTGGATGTCGTTTAGCCGCTCAAGCGCCTGGTCCACTGCCAGCCAGTGACTGGCTTCCTTTCGCTCGACGGCATCATCCTCGCGCAGCTCGACATGGGCGGCACCGCCGCCACGCTTTTCGGCCAGACGCTCACGCGCGTAGTCACATAGCAGCTGGCGCATGACCCGAGCGGCCAGGCAGAAAAAATGGGAGCGGTCGTTGACCTGAATCTTGCCGCGATCCAGAAAGCGCAGGTAACACTCATGCACCAGGCTGGTGGTGTCCAGGGTATGACCGTGCGCGCCCTGAACCCGATGGGCCAGACGACGTAGGTCGACATACAAAAGCGCCACCAGCCGGTTGAGCGCCGGCTCATCACCGTCGCTGGCAGCGCGCAGCAGCAGGGTCAGCTCACCGGCCATTGCACCGAATACTGAAAACCACCCCTACCGGATTGAATTGATTTGCCAACGGCCCTGCTCCGGCTGGCAGATGCGCGTCGGGCATAGGTTCGATTCACCGGGCAGACTCTCAAGACCCTGAAAAATCAGGATAACATCATCGCCGCCCGCTTTTTCCAACCCTGGCTAAGTCAGGGGATTTAACGAAGCAAATCGAGCCTTCGGCCGTCATCCTCCAGTTCCGCGACCAGCACCTGGTAAGTCCATTCACGCTGGCGCCGCGTGGCTTCGCCGTATAGCGTCGCCTGACCGCGCGGACCGACTATGGGTATGGCCAGGTCAGCCTCGCCCGATGGCCCGCTGGTCTGGATACTGCCGCTGATGAATCCGCGCGGCTCGATCGGCTCGCCGATGGCTTCGACCAATTCGGCATGATTGTTGGCGATGCTGATCGCCAGCTGGGTAACTTCGGCGTTGCGCATGCCGCCCATGACCAGGAAAAACAGCATGGCAATGCCGGCCAGCGACAACATCACCAGGCCCAGGCAGCCAACCGGAACAAACCACTTCCAGTTGCGCTGCCACCAGCTTTCTTGCACGACTTCAGACATATCGGATCCTCGGCCCCTGAATTTTTGTCCTCATGTTTACACCATTCGCAAGCCGGCCGACAACTGTGCCAGGGCGAAGTTATTTAGGAGGCGATGCGAGGACGGCCGAACAAGCGGGTCCAAAGCCAGCCCTGGTGCAGATCTTGACCGGTGAGCGCGCGCGCCAGGCGGTTGTCGTTTTCCAGCAGTCCGCGCAGGCGAAAGCTGCAGCCGGCGCGCCCGGCCAGCAACAGCCGATCGCCCATTGCCAGTTCCGTGTCGGCGCTCGGCAGCAGAATGTCGCGGTTATCGCGCCGCAGCAGCAGGGTCTCCAAAGCTTCACGCCGTGGCCCATTTGGGCTGCGACGCAGCAGTGCATCCAGGTTGACCGGAATATTCTCTTCCAGCAGGCGGGCCAGGGCTGGGGCTCGTTTTTCACTGATTCTTATCGTCATCAGCTCGGGTGGCTGGGGCCCGGCCAGCTCGATCAGACGCTCGACCAACTCATCACTGGTCGCATCGGGCTGGGCCAGGAGCTGCTCGATGAAGCTGGCAAACAGCGGCGAGGCGATGCGCGCCAGGATACTGCCGGCAATCGTGGTACTCGGTTGGGCGATCAGGTCGGGCTGGGCGGCGCGAAACAGCTCGTGGCTGGACAAGCCGTTTTCCAGTACGCCCAGGTACAGGTCAGGGTTGAGATCGCGGGCGGTAATCAGGATCGACAGGTTATCAACATCATCGCGCGTAGTGGCCAGAATGCCGGCGGCGGTCTCAACGCCGGCGGCAGTCAGGCTGTCGGCGCCGGTGCCACGGCCTTGCACGGTGCCCGTGGGCAAGCCCGGCAGGTTGCTGTTTTCCTCGATCACGGTCACCTCCAACCCGAGATCGACCAGCATGGTATGCATGGCGCGGCCCAGGCGCCCGAAACCACACAGCACCCAGCGCCCCTGCGGCGGGCGCCGCGCCTCCGGCGGGCGGGCGTCTGGGCCAGACTGCAGCCAGTGATAGAGCCGGAATGCCGCCGGCTGCTTGATCGCCAGGCGCATCCGGCGCACGTATTCCTCAACCGGATTGACGACATGGTCGGTGTTGAATGAGCGCATGTTGTCGGCCACGCTGCGCTCGTCGGCGCGGGCATAGACCGTGCAGCGCTGGTTGAGCAGTTTGGCGCTGACGGCGATCTTCAGGTTGGCGGCATCGTCACCGGTTACCGCCATCACGCCCAGGCACCAGCGGCTGCGCAGACCGGCCAGCTCCAGATTGTCCGGGCGACGGGCATCTGCCCGGATGTGGGGCACGGGCGCTGCCGGAGTTTCTACCGACAGGCCTTCGATCTTGTCAGCGTTGTGGTCGATCACGACCACGGCATGCCCTTGTTCGGACAGGGTCCGGGTCAGCAGCCGTCCGGTGTCGCCATAGCCGCAGACCAGGTAAAACGGCTGCCCCAACCCGGCCACCGCGCGTCGAAATCGGCTGCGCCTGCGGCTGTGAATAAAGGCCGGATCCTGGAGCAGGGAAATAATCGTGCCGATGGAAAACAGCCAGGCAACGACGGTCAGATAAATGCTGACAATGGTCCAAAGGCGCTGGGCCGGGGAGAACGCGTATGGGACTTCGCCGAAACCAATGGTCGAGCCGGTATAGCTGACCACGTAAAAAGCCTCGAACAGGCTCAAGCGCCAGGGATTGCCCTGATCATCCTCGCCCGGCATCAGGGTGAATCCGAAGGTGGCGATAGCGTAGGCCGTGATTAGCACGACCAGCGGTGCCCGCATGCGCCGGAAAAACAGCGCCAGGTGGGCATCACCCGGAACCGGCGAGCTCATCAGCGACTGTAGCCGGCGGTTTCCATGGTCAGCAGCACCACCGACAGCAGATTGGCCAGCAAGGCACCGCCAGACAGGGAAACAATGGTTGCCATCACCGCCGGGGTCAGGCCGGCATCGGTCATATGTACGGCAATGGCCCAGACCACGGCGGCGGCGATCAGGTGCAGGTCAACCACCAGACTGGAGGCCAGCAGCATCGCACTCATTTGCGAGCGCTCGCCCAGCTTCATCACCGTGGCAATCAAGCCAACAACCAGGGCGGCGAAAAGCTCGTAGACGTTGTGATGATCGGGATTATCGATTTCGCCAATAAAGAACCCGAAGTTCAGGGTCAGTGCCAGCAGCACGAAAAACCCGAACACCACCTTGCTCATGTTCATTGGCCGGCTCCGTTCATTGTTGGGACCGGCTCAATATACCCGTTGGGCGCTGTCGGGTCAGCGCCGACCGCCGCGTCTCTTGCCACGCGGACGTTCTTCACGGACCTGGATGGACTGGCCGTTGAGTTCAGCACCGTCGAGCTCTGCCATGGCGGCGCGGGCTTCGTGTCCTTCCATGTCGATCATGGCCACGCCGCGGCAGCGACGGGTAAATATGTCCAGCGGCAGCTTCAGGCCGCGCACGGTACCGCAGCGCGAAAACAGCTCTCTGATCTGGCTTTCTCGGGTTTCGGGGTGGATGTTGCGAACAAACAATGTCTTCATTTGGGGGCGGCCTCCAGGCCGAAATCAGTGGCTGGCGCAGGCCCAGGACCGGGTCTGCAGGAATCGTCGTCGGCTACGCTACCCGACTCGAGGCATCCAGCATCGGAAAAGGAAAATCGCAAGGCATCAGCCTAGCAGATAAATGCAAATGCGTCCTGCCAAGCTCAATTGCAAGCCTGGGAGCCTGCGGCCGTCCGAAACAAAAGCTCTTGTTCCCCAAAAGTCAGAAAATGAAAATTATTCTCGCTTTTACGCTGGATCTGGGTTATGCTGGCCACGGCTGCGGAATACAGCAGTGGTTGAATTTGATCGTCGTTCCCCCCGAATTCCCTTCAAGCTCTTCCCCCTGATTTTTCTTTAGCAGCACCACCGGCACGGGTGGGCGTGCGCTTGTTTGTGCCATCAAATAACTTGTAATGAAAGGTAAAGAAATATGTCCAGCATGACTGGTACCGTAAAGTGGTTTAACGACGCGAAGGGCTTCGGCTTCATTTCCCAGGACAACGGCGGCGCCGATGTCTTTGTACACTTCAGCGCCATCACCGGCGGCGGCTTCAAGAGCCTGGCCGAAGGCGCCAAGGTGAGCTACGACGTAACCGACGGCCCGAAGGGCCCGCAGGCTGCGAACGTAATTGCTGCTTGATCAGATTCTTTCTGAATCAACAGCCAACAAACCCCGCTTAAGGCGGGGTTTGTTGCATTTAGGGCTCTCATAAGCCCAACCGGGTCAGGGCCTGGATGCGAATATGGCCGGGCTTGTTCTGATCAAGCTTCTGGGCAAAGTAGACCGCTTTGAAACACAGCGAGACCCAGGGATACTGGCCTCGCAGATCCACACCCATGCGCTGAAAAACAGCGCTGAACACCTTATCCGACGGCACTTCCAGCCAGCGCAGCTCGGCTTTGGCCAGCCCCAGCCCCAGCGGCTGATCCGGCCACAGCGCCTCGATATCGATCGCCACGGCGCGCTGATCGGCCATGACGAAGTTACGCGCAATCGGATCGATGTACTCATGCCCCAACCAGGCCCGCTGCGGCTGCCAGTCACGGGCCAGCGCGGCCAGGCGCTCTGCTTCCGGGGCTTTGATCCATCCGGCCGCGTGCAGCTTCGACAAAGCCGAATTGACCTCTTTCGCCAATGCCAGCTCGGCGGGATTGGCTGAAGTCGCGGCCTGTCCGGCATACAGATCGACGAAAAACTCAGCCACGGCCGCCTGATCGGATCGACGATGGCGGCGGGCCACCGGCCCGGCCAGGAACTCGACTTCCAGTCGCAGACCAGACTCGTCAAGCAGGCCGGGAAAGCGTCCGATGGGTGTAAGGGCGCGCAGACAGCTCGCCACCCGCGCGGCTTCCTGCTCGGTTTCAAAAATGACCCGCTTGCGTCGTCCGCCGTCCGCTTCGACGATTTGAACCAGATGTGCCTTAACCGGCTCCCCGCCCCGCCAATGACGCCAGCGCCTAAGCAGCCGTCGCCACCAGGGGTTGGCCAGGCGAATGCGCTCTGGACCACTCACGGCAAATGCGACACGCGGCGTGGGCCGACATGGGGTAACAGAAGCATCAGATGCATTCTACTCGCATGATCGGAACTGGCCCGGTATCATGAGGAAGATTACTGACCGAGCCGGCAGCAGACCGGCAGGCGCCAGAGCCAACCAGCACACACCCATGAATCCAGTCTCGATCCAGCCGTTTCCGGAGCCTGCTTCCGCGCAGAGGGCTGTCTTTGTTATTGGTGCCGGCCGCAGCGGCACCAGCACGGTCGCGCGTGCCCTCGCCGCCCTGGGGGTGGAGTTGGGCCAGGACTTCAAGCGCGCCAGCCGCAAGAACCCAACCGGCTTCTTCGAGGACGCCGAGTTGCTGGAGCTGAGCAAGGCGGTGCGCAAGCGCATCGGCATTCGTGCCGACAGCGTGCGCCTGATCGACGCCGACGAATTGCAGGGGGACGCCATGAACGACCCGCAGAACAAGGCCAGGCAGCTCATCCAGCGCAAGTTTCCGAACGTGCCGATCTGGGGCTTCAAATATGGTCGCACCCTGCGCATACTTCCCTTCTGGGAGCCGGTACTGGCCTCGCTGAACATCGAGCCCAGCTTTGTCATCGCCCTGCGCAATCCGCTCAGCGTGGCTCGCTCCCGTGCCCGTCTCGACCCCCGGCGCGGTCACCAGGCAGTCAGTGACCTGGAGTGGCTGGTCAGCATCGTGCCCTACCTCGGTCGAACCCGACCCTACCGACTATGCGTGGTCGACTACGACCAGCTGATTGACCAGCCGGTAGCCGAGCTGTCCCGCCTGGCGCAGGAGCTGCAGCTGCCGCCGGATTTGGCGCCGTTGGAGCGAATCGAGGCCTATGCCGACGAATTTCTCGATCGCGGGCTGCGCCATACCCGCTTTTCCAGCGATGATCTGAACAGCGCGCCAGACCTCAATCCAGTGGTTCGCGATGCCTATCGGTTGCTGCTCGAGTTGGCTGCGGGCAGCCCGGCGAGCGGCGACGATGCTTTCTGGCAACGCTGGCAGTTGATCGAAAAGCGGGTGGCCGAGCTGGCACCCATGCTCAGCCTGATTGATGCGCGTGAACGCGAGCGGTGCCGGCTGATGCTTAATCCGCTTGGGCCCTTGCAAGCCTTCAGCATGCTCAAGCCCTGGTTGCGACGCTGAATCACCACGCCATGACCAAGTCCGACAACAAGAAACACCTTGGCGAGGCCCTGCTCGAACTGGGCCGGATCAGCGAAGCGGAAATCGAGCGCGCACTCGAACACCAGCGCCTGCAGGGCGGCTATTTCGGCCAGGCCCTGGTCGATCTCGGCATTCTGGAGGCCGAAGAGCTGGAACAAGGCCTGGCTTCACAGGCCAACATCCCCTATATGTGCCCGCGCGCCAGCCAGATTGATCCGGAAGTGGCAGCCCTGATGCCGACCATCTGGGCCCAGCGCCACAATGCCTTGCCAATTCTCAAAGAGGCCGGCTGGCTGACCCTGCTGGTGGATTCGCCGCTGAAGTTTGGCCTGGCCGATGAACTGGCCCGCCGCACCGGGCTTTCCGTACGCATGGCCTTGTGCTCGGCGCGCTCGCTGCGCGAGCTGATCCGCGAGGTTTACCAGCTTGATCCGGTCCAGCACAAGGGCAGCGAAGTGCTCTCGCTTGGAGCGTTCTGGTCACTGGCCACCTCGCCGCCAGCCCTGCGTTGGGGCCTGACCGTGCGTCACAACCAAATCATCGGCTGGATTCGGCACGGCAACAAGACCCAGCGCCATCGCTTGATGCATAACTGGTTGAGCTTCTTCGACCGCCTGCTCTCACCGCCACCGTCACAGCTGCTGCCGCCTCACGGCCTGCGCCAATGGCGGGCCAGTCTGCGTTCCGACCAATCGCCACCGGCTGTACTGATCCAGTCGCTGTCTGGCCCCGGTGGCCACGATCTGATCTTCGAACCGGTATCGGATACGGTGCGAGCGCGCTCGCGCCTGCCTTCCAGCGAGCAAATTGCCAGCCTCAGGCGAGCCCTGGAACGAGAAGCGGTGGTGCTTGCCGTGCATAGCCCGACCGGCCAATCAGCCAGGGAGCTGGTAACCCGCCTGCCAGCACTGCTGCTAAAGTCGGATCATCGTTCGATCTGCCTGCTCAAGGAAGGCATTCACGCCATCAGCGACGACATGCTGGTCGCCGCCCCGCCCGATGACAGCGACGAGGACACCTTCAGTTTCATGGAAGCCTTGCACCTGGATGCGGTCGGCCTGGAAATTGACCCGGCCAACGGCAGCCGCTGGCGACGCGCCCTTCAGCTTGCGCCGCTGGTCATGCTCGTGCTCAGCGGCATGAAGCCCGGCGAACTGATGCCGCCGGGCATTAACTGGCTTCTGACCAAATCGCGCGAAGAGCAGACCGACTGGGACCTGATCTGATCAGCTAAACAGCGGCCACAGCCCCCAAACCAGGCTGAAAACCGAGGCGCTGGATGCACCCAGCGCGGTCAGGAACAGCCCCACCCGGGTACTGACGGCAATGCGCTCACGGTAGCGCCAGCCCTGGACCAGGCCAGCCAGGCCCAGCAGCAAGGCCAGCGGCGCCAGCCAGGCAACCCAGGTAGCCCATGGCACCAGGCCAAACAGCAGCAGCACCGGCGTAATCTCGATTGTCGCCCGCACCGCCAGCCCCATGCCGGCGGCATGCGCGCTGATCGTCAGCGCCGCCAGAAAGACCAGAAACCGCGTTGCACCCGCCCCCTTAATCGTGGCCGAGCCCATCCGTCGCGAAAGCCAAGTCAGCGCCAGAACCAGCACGCCAAGCAGGCTCAAGCCCCAGGAAACGCCGGCCCAGATCATGTGGCCACCAAAGCGCTTCTCGCGCTCGGCCTGCATGACAATGCCGCGCGGCACCGCGGCCGTCTGGAAATATGGCGCCAGATACTCGGCAGCTTCGCCGCCCTCTTCGATGCACTCCTGATCCAGATCGGCAGCCGGATCATCAAAAAAGTCGTTCATCAAATCACCCGAGCATTCCACCGAGCGGGTCGGCCCGTGGCCGGCATGCGGAAAGATCGCCAGCCGGCCGTTGGCAAAGCCGGGCATGATGTATTCGGCCAGCGGCACCGGCGTGATCGGATCCCAGGCACCGTTGGCAACCAGTACCGGCAAATCGGTTTCGACCAGCGCGAAGTCAGCCGGATCGCGCGGCACCAGGCCGACCTCGCGGCACAGCTCCGGCGCACGGGCAATGCTGTCCGGGTCACCGAAGGACCGGGCCAGGGTGGGGTAGGTGAGAAAATCCTCGGGCGCGCTTTCAGCCCAGCGGTCGACATAGCCGTCCAAGCAGCGCACCGCCATCGACATGCCCATGCTGACGCTGAAACCGCCATTGCCACCGCTTTCCTCCAGGGCGATGGCGCGGAACAGGCGCCGGTCGTTGCGCTCCACGGCCCGGGTCAGGCCGGCAATAATCGCAGGGATGGCCGGGTGCGTGGACTCCTCGTACAACAGCGAAAACGGCAGGCCGGCAACCAGGTCCTGGAAGAAATATACCCGGCCATCCGGGTAGCGTTCGTCGGCTTCCACGTCCAGGCCAATCGGCTGCTCGATCAACTTCTCCATTGCCGCCATGTAGCGCTCGCGCAAATCGCCGTACTGGCGCTGACAGCCCGGCTGCGCTTCACAGGCCGCAAACAGCATTTCCAGGTTGCGGTCATGCCAGTGCGGCAGGCGCATCAGCTCCTCCAGATCCAGCGGCACGATGGCATCGAGCACCACGGCCAGAATGCCGTCCGGGTCCACCTTGATATAGGCCTGACCCAGCACCGAGCCGTAGGAAATGCCCCAGATGTTCCAGCGCTCCAGCCCCAGGGCCAGACGCAGGGCCTTCACGTCGCGGGCATTTTCGAAGGTGTGATAGGCGGCAATGTCGACGCCGGCCTCGGCCGCCCCGGTCATGCAGGTGCGCGCCTGGCGCAGCATGGCCTGCTGGCTTTCGGCGAAGGTCGGCTGAATCTGGTCGGCCCGGTTGCGGCTGGCAAAAAACGGGCAGAAGTCGCCGGAGTTGCCGATGCCGCGCTGTTCGAGAATGTAGAGATCACGCCGGTCGAGCAGCCCATGGTCCTTGAGCCTTGCGACATAGCCTTCAACCGTCACCCCGGGCCCGCCGGTCAGGTAGATCACCGGGTCGTCGCGAACCTCGACCTCCTCGCCATCGCCGTCCTCGCCGCGCGCAACCAGGCGCACGAACATCAGCTCGATGGTGCGGCTGTCAGGGCGCTCGCGGTTTTCCGGCACCCGGATCAGGCCACACTCGATCTGGCCGGCCTCGTAGTCAATCCGGCCTCGGAACGGACAGATGACCGGATCGAACCCGGCGCTCCTCAGCCATTCAGGCGCCTCCGGCATCTCAGACGGCTCGGGTTCCAGCTCATCGGGCTCGACGAACGCTTCCGGGAAGTCTGTCATCTCCGCTGACAGTGCATCAAGCGGCGGATCGCTCTCCGGCTCGGCCATGACCGGAGTGGACAGCAGAAAAGACCAGGCGATCAGGATAGCAGTCAGGCTTGCAGTCAGGATCGTAACCAGAATCGGCCAGATAGCGCGCATACGTACTCCCTGCAGGGCTCGATGTCGAAAGGGAGACACAGGCTATCCCGGAATCAAGCCCAATGCCAGCCGTTCAAGGGCTTGCTCGCTGCGCTATCATCCACGCCTACCCTCTCTGTTCGACCGGTCCCATGCTTCGAAATTGTGTTCTGCTTGCCGTTTTTACCCTATCCACATTAGCGCAGGCCTCGAACGACCGGGCACTGCCGGCGGTGGACGTTGGCCTGATCGCCACCGGCGAGTTCCGCTATACCACCTCGCTGGTGCTCGGAGAGACCGAGCTGGAGATTGAATCGACCCGGCGCCTCGGATTCGAAGACGACGAGCAAGGCGAGCGTATCCTGGTTGTCGAGACCATTACCCGCACTGGGATGGGCGATACGACCGAGCGCCTGGAGCTGGACGCGGTCAGCCTGATGCCGAAAAAACAGCGCGTGGACCAGGGTGATAGCGTGCTTAATGCCGACTACACGGCTAGCCAGGTCACCGGCATGATCCGTGCCGCAGGGCAGGTCGTGCCCATCGATTTGAAGCTTGACGCGCCGGCCTATGGCGGTGAAGCGGCGCTGGAGGCGATGCTGGTGGCGCTACCCCTGGCCAGCGGCTACCGCACCCAGGTGCGTGCCATGGAAATCGATGTCGAGCAGCTGGTGCGCCGTTTCGCCGTGGTCGTCGAGGAACGTGAAACGATTGAAGTCCCGGCCGGCGAATTCGATACCTGGCGCCTGCGCCTGGACGCGCTCGACGGACTGGGCGGCAGCCAGATCATGTGGATTGGCGTCGACGCACCGCGCCTGCTGGTCCGGGCCAAGGGCTTCATCCCGGAAGAAGTGGGCCAGGGCAGCCTGATCACCGAGCTGACCCGCTGGGATCCATAGTCCACGGCAGACGACCGGCAGCATGACCTCTGGCCCATGCATGGCAAGGGCCAGCAGTGTTACCTTGTTACGCCTTTTTTCGATTCTCGTCGTTCCTTCCAAGGAGACGTCCCATGCTCTCGCAAAGATCCCCTGCAACACTACTGGCCGGCCTTTTGCTGTGCCTGCCCCTGACCCTGAAGGCCGAATCGGCCGAGCCACTGGCTTATCTGGATGAACTGCCGCCACTGCTCGATCGCGAGCTGTTTTTCGGCGATGCCGAGATCTCCGGCGCCCAGATTTCACCGGACGGGCGCTACCTGGCCTTTATCCGCCCGCACCAGGGTGTGCGCAACATCTGGATCAAGGGCATCGACCAATCCTTCGACGAGGCGCGCCCGATTACCGCCGACGACAAGCCCGTACCCGGCTACTTCTGGAGCCAGGACAGCCGCTTTGTGCTCTACGTCCAGGACCGCGGCGGCGATGAGAACTTTCATGTCTGGGCAGTCGACCCGGCCGGCGACACCGACGACGACAGCGGCGTGCCCGAGGCCCGCAATCTGACCGACTTCGACAACGTACGCGCCATGCTGATCGCCGTGCCGCGCAATACGCCCGATCGCATCCTGGTCGGCCTCAACGACCGCGACCCGGCGCTGCACGATGTCTATGCCGTGAGCATCGAAAGCGGCGGGCGCGAGCTGTTGATCCAGAACGACGTCAACGTGGCCGGCTGGTCGGCCGACCTGGACGGCAACGTACGCCTGGCATCGCGTCAGACCAGCGACGGCGGCACCGAAATCATGCAAGTCGACAACGGCTCGCTGGGCGAGGTGGTCTACGAGTGCAGCTGGCTGGAAACCTGCGGCCCGATGCGCTTTCATCCCGACGGAGAGTCGGTCTGGTTCATGTCCAACAAGGGCGATGACAACGACCTGGTCGGACTCTACGTGTTCAATCTGGAAACGCGCGAAAAGACCTTGTTTGAGCGCGATCCCGACGGCGAAGTCGATTTCGGCGGCGCCATTTTCCACCCCGAGGATGACCGCCTGCTAGCCACGGTCTACGTCGGCGACCGGCCGCGCATCTACCCGCACGACGATGACTTCGCCGGCGATCTGGCATTCCTGCGCGGCGAGCTGCCCGAAGGCCAGATCGGCTTTCCCTCGCGCACCCGCGATGGCCGCGTGTCCCTGGTCAGCCTGTCGCGCGATGTCGACCCTGGCACCATTTATGTGTTCGATCGCGAACAGCGCAGCGTCGAAAAGCTTTATCGATCCCGTCCAGAAATCCCGGTCGAGCACATGGCCGAAATGCGCCCGATCCGCTACAAGGCCCGTGACGGCCTGGAAATTCCCGGCTACCTGAGCGTGCCGCACGGCGTGCCGGCCGAAAACCTGGCCGTGGTCGCCCTGATCCACGGCGGTCCCTGGTCCCGTGACACTTGGGGCTATCGTGCCCAGGTCCAGTTCCTGACCAACCGCGGCTACGCCGTGTTCCAGCCCAACTTCCGGGCCTCGACCGGGTTCGGCAAGGAATTCCTCAATGCCGGCAACCTGGAATGGGGCGATGCCATGCAAGACGACATCACCGACGGCATTCAATACCTGATTGACCAGGGCATTGCCGATCCCGAGCGCGTGTGCATCATGGGCGCGTCCTACGGCGGCTATGCCACCCTGGCCGGCATGGTGTTCACGCCCGAGGTCTACGCCTGCGGGGTGAATATTGTCGGTGTGTCCAACCTGATCACCCTGATCAACTCCATTCCGCCGTACTGGGGCCCGATCCGCCAGCTGTTCGTCATGCGCATGGGCGATCCGGACACCGAAGAAGGCCGCGCCCAGCTTGAACGCCAGTCGCCGATCAACCATGTCGACAACATCCAGCGCCCGCTGCTGGTCATCCACGGTGCCAATGATCCGCGCGTGCGCCAGGCCGAGGCCGATCAGATCGTGGTCGCGATGCGCGAAGCCGGCCTGCCGGTGGAATACATTGTTGCCCCCGATGAAGGCCACGGCTTCCGCGTCCGCGAGAATCGCCTGGCCATGTATGCCCGTACCGAGCAGTTCCTGGCCACGCATCTGGGCGGTCGCTACCAGACCGAGCGGTCGGAAGAAATCGCCGAGCGCCTGGCCGCCATTACCGTTGATATCGACACGGTGGAAGTCGTCGACCTGGCCGACGAGCTGGTTGCCGCCCGCACCCGCCCGCTGCCCACCATCGATGCCGAACGCGTCTCCGCCGGCCAGTTTGCCTACCGCACCCGGCTGGCCATGGGCGGCAGCGAAATGCTGGTCGAGTCCAAGCGCAGCATCCGCCGCGACACGGCCAATGAACGACCCATGATGGTGATCGAATCGTCCAGTTCCACGCCCATGGGCGAAGTCAATGACGAGTTCGTGGTTGACGGCCTGACCCTGCGCCCGATCAAGCGCACCACCCGCCAGGGCCCGGCTACGGTATCAGTCGAATTCAGCAGCCGTGAAGTCAGCGGCCAGATCGACGCCGGCCCAAACCAGATGCCGATCCAGATCGACCTCGACGCGCCGGTCTTCGGCGGCGATGCCGGTTTGGAAGTGGTCCTGACCGCGCTGCCGCTGGCCGAAGGCTACCGCTCACCGGTGCGCTTTGCCGAAGTGGCCATGCAGCAGCGTGTGCGCTTCTACCAGATCGAAGTGGGTGCCAAGGAAAGCATCGAAGTGCCCGCCGGCGAGTTCGACGCCTGGCCGGTCATGCTCTCGCCCCTGGACGGCGTGGGCAGTGCCCAGACCGTCTGGATCAGCGACCAGACCCCACGCCTGATGCTGCGCGCCAAGGGTCGCCTGCCCGCCGAAATGGGCGGTGCCGAGTTCACCACGGAGCTGACCAGCATCGAATAACCAGGACCATCTATCTCGCCAAGGCGCCAGGACTTTAAGGAACGCTTTTCGATGACCTCGTAAGCGTTTTCCCCTTGCGCCTTTGCGCCTTGGCGAGAACCTGTTTTTGGCATGGTTGCTTTGGGCGGGGGCCTAAAGCTTGCCGTCCCCGAGCGCAAGCGGCATTATCGAAGCCGGGACGCACAGGGATCAGCATACGTGGACGCAGACCAGGGTGAATCTTTGCCGCAGGCGCCGCCACGGCCCTGCACCAACTGCGGGGCACATTTCGCAGGCCTGTGGTGTCCGGCCTGCGGCGAGCGGCGGCCCGAAGATAGCGACTACCGATTCAGCAGTCTGTTCAGCGAGTGGCTGGGCACACTCACCAACGCCGACTCGCGCCTTCGGGCCAGCCTGCGCGACCTGCTCTGGCGCCCCGGCGAGCTCAGCGCGGCCTGGTTCGAAGGCCGCCGACAGCGCTACCTGCGCATTGTCCAGGTGTTCATTTTCTCCACCCTGTATTACCTGGTCTACGCCAGCCTGTTCAGCCCGGCCGGCCTGTACACGCCGCTGTGGGGCCACACCAACCCGGATCTGAGCCCGCTGCACCACGGTATCGCCAATCGCTGGATCCAGGCTTGGCTGGCCGCAGAAGAAGGCCGCGACTGGGACAGCCTCAGCACCGCCTTTGATCAAAACGTGCGCCTGCTCAGCAGCACCCTGGTTTTCCTGCTCGCCCCCTTGACGGCGCTGCCCATGGCCGTGCTGCTGTGGAAGCTCAAACGCAGCCTGGTCGAACACATCGTCTTCGGCCTGCACTTCTGGGCCTTCCTGATCATCATCGTCACCACGCTGGGTTTTGCCAGCGAGGCCCTGATCGCCATCTGGCAACTGCTCAGCCGAGGGCAGGGGGACGAACTCGAAATCTTCCGCCACCGCCTGCTGATCGAAACCCTGCTGATCTACCTGGCCATGCTCTGGTACAGCTGGTTTGGTCTGAAGCGCTTCTACGGCCTGAACGTCTACTGGCGCATCCCCTGGCTGGCGGTAATGAGCCTGCTCGGCGCCAACGCCCTGGTCGCCTACCGCGCCATCCTGTTCTTCCTGGCCTGGTTCATGGCCACTTGAGCTTGGCCCGCGACACCACTTGTAGCCCGGTCCAGATAGCCCCCGGCCGCACGCGCGGTCGGCTTACGAGACGGCGACATTTGCGTGCCGGGCAAAGACCAACCTGAACAGCCCTCAACCTCCGGCATAATGCCGCCATGCCCGAGTTACCGGAAGTTGAAACCACCCGT
>SKKV01000142.1 GCA_007123575.1 Wenzhouxiangella sp. | reverse complement strand
GTACCGTGGTGTAGGTCACCATGCCCCAGGCGTCGCTGTCATGGCGTTTTTCGACCACCAGCGATTTGACCCCGTGCTTGCGCATCTTTTCCATCGCTTCGCGCAGGGACGCCATGCAGGAAATGGTCACCACGTCCTTGACCATCAGATCTTCTACCAGCTTGTGGGAATCTTCGTTGCTCATCAGAGTTCGTCCTCGATTTGACGGGTGAACTGGTCGATTTCGCGGCTTCCGATGCCGCCCAGGTGTTCCAGCGGGATGGTGAAGGCGATGCCGCGCGGGTCTTCATCCAGGTCCAGCTCGCGGGTCAGCGCTTTGAGGATGTGCAAAGACAGTTTCTTTTCCAGCACGAACACCAGCACCGACTGGGAGCCTTCGTAGGTCAGGCCGAAGAAGGTCTTTTTCTCATCGCCGGTAATGCCGCGAGCAGATAGGAGGGTGACCGCGCCGGCGCCAGCCTCGCGGGCGATGTCAATGGCTTTGTCCTCCATCTCCTCGGCGAGAATGGCGACCAGTACGGAAAATTTCATGTTGTCTTACCTCGTTGTTGTGCGATTCGCTCCATCACGATCGCGTACAGCATCACGGTCACGATCGGGAAGATGGAGGCAAAGGCGATCAGGCCGAAACCATCGATCATGATATTACGACCCTCGATATGCGTGGCCAGGCCAATCCCGAGCGCGGTGATCAGGGGTACGGTTACCTCGGAGGTGGTCACACCACCCAGATCATAGGCCAGGGCAATGATGTAGCGCGGTGCCAGGAAGGTCAGCAGGATGACCAGGCTGTAGCCGCCGATGATGTAGTAATGAATCGAATCACCGGCGATGATGCGATGTACGCCGATGGTAATGCCTATGGCTACGCCAAGAGCGACCAGGAGGCGGATCGCCTGGCCGTGGATACGCCCGCGCGCCGCTTCTTCGGCCTTCTTGCCGATGGCAATCAGGGCCGGCTCGGCCATGGTTGTCGCGAACCCGATCGCGAAGGCGAACAAGTACAGAAACAGCAGCCGGTCGTAAGCAATCAGCTGCTCGGCCATGCGCTCGCCGATCGGGAACAGCCCCATCTTGAGCCCGACGACAAAGGCATACAGGCCGACAATCACCAGCACAAAGCCGAATACCACCATCGGCAAGCGAGGGATGCGCTTGCGTATGACCAGGAACTGGAAGACCAGGATCACGCCGATCATCGGCAGCACGTCGCGGACCATGCCGGCCAGATCCCCCAGCAGCCCCGTGGCCGTCGTCGGTACCGCGGCCTCAGTCTGGGCTTCCATGTGGGCGAGGATTTCCTCGGTTGAGCCACCGGCATCAGCCTCGCCGAAGCCGAACACGACAATACCGTAGAGCTGGACGGTGATCATCGGCACCATCACCGCCAGTGCCACCAGCCCGAAGCCGTCGATCAAAGGATTGCGGCCGCGAATCGAGGCGGCCAGGCCTAGCCCTAGGGCGGCGACCAGCGGTACGGTGACGATGTTGGTGGTCACGCCACCCGAATCGTAGGCCAGGCCGACGATCTCGGCCGGCGCGAAGAAGGTCACGATGACCACGACCAGGTAGCCGCCGATCATCATCCAGTGCAGCGGCAAGCCAAGAATGATCCTGAGCACGCCGACAGCTACCACCAGCCCGACCGAGGCGGCGACCAGGAAGCGCAGTGTCAGCGGGTCGACCCGGCCCTGGCTGATCAGCTCGGCCTGCTCGGCCACGGCAATCAGGGCCGGCTCGGCGATCACCGCGCCAAAGCCCATGCAGAATCCGAACACCATCAGCCAGGGCAGGGAGCCCTTGGCAGCGAACTCGTCAGACAGGTTCTTGCCGATCGGAAAGACGCCCATTTCCAGACCCTGCAGAAATAGGGCCACGCCGACCACCACGATAAGCAGGCCAACCACCATCGAGCCCAGGCCTTCCGGGGTCTGCTGCAATACCAGAAACTGGAACACACCGACCACCAGCACAATCGGCAGCAGGTTGCGCGCCGCGTGGATCAGGGCATGAAACAGCTCGGTGAGGAATTTCATGAATGGGATGATGCCAGTTTATGACGTCGAATGGTTACACTGTTGCCCTGTTGCCGGACGAGACCTTGTTCGCATGATTTACCGATTCTTCGCGCTGCTTGTTCTCCTGATCATTTCAGGGATTGCCTGGTCTTCCAGCCGGGACTGGCAGCCTGAGCCGAGCGCCGTTTGGCCGACGGGGCCGGGAACCGGCGTGCTGGAGTTGCGCGGCGACTACTTGCCGGATTTTGGTTTGAAGGTTCGTCGTGCCGATGCTGCTCAGCGCGACCGTGTTCGAGCCGGGTTGAACATAGCTGACACATCCCTTTGGCTGTTCATGCCGTTCGGCAATTTTGAAGCCTTCAGCGGCGGCGAGATTGGCCTGACTACCGATCTGTCTTTACATCACGGTGACCGCAGCTTGATCTTGAGCGACTTGAGGCTTGTGCCGGCCGAGCAAGACCGGATTCCCGTCCTGCAGCTGGCTGATAGCGAGAACCGTCACCTCGCAACCGTGACCCACATCCATCTCACAGCCCAGCCCCGGCAAGGCATGGTCACACTGCACAACGCCGATGTTATCGCCACGGCTACGCTTGCCGATATCTTGAGGCAACCGGCATTGGAAGGCATGCCGATCGGTCAGCTTTGGTTGGACCTTGGCCTTCAGGTTCCCACCGACGCGGATACCTCCGGCCGCGGCGTCGACTTCAGCGGCCGTGGCTTGGAGTGTGAAGACCGCCCGCTTTGGCCTCAGGACGGCCATGAAGTCAACGTTCAGTTGATCGCTATCGGCAATGTTGCTGGACAAGGATTTGAGCCGGATAGCGGTCGGCTGAAGATTACGCCGGCGGCAACGCTGAAGAACATCGGTGAGGCGGACGTGCCCTGGTTTCGCCAGTTCGTGCCAGCGCCGCAGTCGCTCTATCCCCATGAGCCGCGCGACCAACATCCGTTTCTGGTTTGGAATCTTTACCGGATCATGGATGGGCGCATTGAGCAGTTAGCCGCGTCTGGCGCCAAGCACGCATTCTTCACCATCAACATCAACTGTGACCTCAACTGTGCTAACGGCAATATTCTTTGGCCGGGTTGTGAAGACATTTATGGTGTTGGTAACAACAATGACCCCCAATACCTGGCACCACGCGCGGAGATTCAGGCATCCCTGGGGCTCTGGGACAGTTGTGGGTCATTTTTTGACCCTGACTGCAGCGGTAGCCAGCCATCCTGTTGGGATGACCCCAATCAGCCTGGCTGTGCCGGCCAGTGGAAGAATCGTCTGCTTGTGAATCCTGAGGCCTTGGATCATGGCTCGTCTGGTGCGGAGTATTTCCTCGATGCCTGGTATGTCGTCCAGTTTGATGTCGATATCTGGAAAACCATGGGCTATCACCGAATCAATCCCAGTCAGGGCGGCGCTGGCGGCTACACCTTTGGACCGCTTGGGCCGTTCAGGAACGGTCCGCCGATCAGCGAGTGGATCGTCGAAGACACGGACGATCCATTGGCGGCGCACCGGGTCATCACGGTTCCGCCTCTGACGCCAAACGAACCTTATCCCTTCAACATGCCCCAAGGCCATCTCCGCCTCTTGGCCAAAGCCGAGGAGGTTGATGTGGGGCTCTGGCGCTATCGCTACGCACTGATGAACTTCGATTTTGATCGCGGTATCGAATCATTCGCCTTGGCCCTGCCGGAAGAGGCAGAATTGGTTGAGACCTGGATGGGCGGGCCGCCCGATGTGCTTGATCAAGCGTGGTCAGCAACGCGCCGCGGCAACCAGGTTGAGTTCCGGGGCGCGCCCGGCGAATCTCTGCCATGGTTCACCCTCTACAACTTCGAAATCGTCACTGATGCCGAGCCAGTCGTTGATGGTGGCGTTGTGATGGGCGTGCCTGGCTGCCGCCAGCCAGTGGCCATCCAGGCTGAGGTTCCTGCGCCCGGACCGGCGCCGCAGCCCGGCGTTCTCTTCCGCGACCGCTTCGCGGAGTGCTGAAATGGTTCAAAGGCAACGAATCTGCCGACGCTCGGCCGGTGTTGCAAATGCAAATCATTATCGGTAAAGTGTTCGTTCCATTTAATGTCTTGAGCTGACCAATATGAGAGTTCTAATTGCCGGGCTCTTGCTTGCCCTGCTGGTTGCATGCACGCCTCCGAATGGCGACGTTGCGAGTTCTGCAGAAGAGGCTGAGCAGGCGCGCGTGGTGGTATACACCTCGCGTCAGCCGCATCTGATCGAGCCCCTGTTTCAGCGCTACACTGCCTCCACCGGCGTGCAGGTGGACTTTACCAGCGACAACGAAGCGTCGCTAATCGAGCGCCTTGCCGCCGAAGGAGCGCGTACCAGTGCCGATGTGTTCATCACCGTCGATGCCGGCAATCTCTGGCACGCGGCGGACCGCGGGCTGTTACGCGCCATCGACAGTGAATCCCTGGTCGACGCCATACCGGCGTCACTGCGTGACGAGCAGAATCAGTGGTTTGGCCTGTCGCAACGGGCCCGGGTGATTGTCTACCACCGTGGTCGGGTCGATGCCGGCGAGCTGTCCACCTACGAAGACCTGGCCGACCCGCGCTGGCGCGGCCGACTGTGCCTGCGCAGCTCGCGCAAGGTGTACAACCAGTCGCTGGTGGCACTGATGATCGAGCATCTGGGTGAGGAGCGCAGCGAAGAGATCGTGCGCGGCTGGGTTGCCAATCTGGCCACCAACCCTTACGCGTCCGATACGCAAACCATCGAAGCCGTTGCCGCGGGGCGATGTGACGTGGCCATCGTCAATACCTACTACCTGGCCCGCCTGCAAAGCGATGATCCGGACTACCCGGTCAGCGTGTTCTGGCCCAATCAGGACTCGACCGGGGTCCACGTCAACATTTCCGGTGCCGGCGTGACACGCCACGCCCCGCGCCCAGGGCAGGGCCAGGCACTTATCGAATGGCTGGCTTCGGACCAGGCCCAGGGCGAGTTTGCCGAGCGCAACCACGAGTTTCCGGCCAATCCAGCGGTGCCGGCAGCCGACCTGATCCGCGGCTGGGGCGAATTCCGAGCCGACGATACGCCGCTGGTGATCGCCGGCCAGCGCCAGGCTCAGGCGGTACGGCTGATGGATCGTGCCGGCTACCGCTGAGGCGCCAATCTCGACATCTGCACTGAAGCGCCCGGGACGTCACTGGGCGCTGCTGCCGCTGTTGTTGCTGGTCTGTCTGCCGCTGCTAATGCTGGCCGCAAGCTGGCTACAGCCGCAGCCCGACATCTGGACCCACTTGCGCGCCCACGTTCTGCCGCTGCTCATAGGGCACACGATGCTGATGCTGGTGGTGGTCGGCATTGGTGTCACCGTGCTTGGAGTTGGCCTGGCCTGGCTGTCGGCCTGCTGCGAGTATCCAGGGCGACGCTGGCTCGACCCAATGCTGGTGCTGCCGCTCGCCTTCCCGACATACGTCCTGGCTTTCATTTACCTGGGCGTGGTCGATTTCAGCGGGCCTTTGCAAAGCGCTTGGCGCGGTTGGTTCGGCGGCGGTCCGTGGCTGTTGGACATGCTAAGCCGGCCGGTCGGGGTGCTGTTCATCCTGACCCTGGCCTTTTATCCCTACGTTTACCTGCTGGCGCGGGCCTCGTTCGTCAGCGGTGGCCTGGCCGCATTTGAAGCCGGGCGCAGCCTGGGCGTCGGACCGTATCAAACGTTTTTGCGCGTGGTGCTGCCGATGGCCCGTCCGGCCGTAGTCGCCGGCCTTACCCTGGCCCTGATGGAAACCCTGGCCGATTTCGGCGCGGTCTCGATCTATGGTTATGAGACCTTTACCACGGCCGTGTACCGGACCTGGTTCGGCATGTTCAATCTGACAGCCGCCGTGCAGCTGGCTTCGATCCTGATGCTGTTTATTCTGGTTCTGCTGTTGGCCGAGCGTTACAGCCGCGACCAGCGACCGCGCCAGGCCGATAAGCGTCCCAGCGGCCACCGCATCCGTCTCCAAGGCCAGCAGGCATGGCTGGCCACCGGTATCCAGACTCTGGTGGTGCTGCTGGCTGTTGTCATTCCACTGGTGCAGCTGCTGGCCTGGGCCTGGCCCAACCTGGGCCAGATCACCAGCGGCACGATGCCGAGGGTGATTGGCAACACCATGCTGCTGGGCCTGGTCGGTGCCATTACCGTGCTGGCTGGCGGCCTGCTGATGCTGTTTTCCATGCACAAAGCGAAGCGCCGATTCCTGCTGTTTGGAGAGTTGGCAGCGCTGGGCTACGCCATTCCCGGCACGGTACTGGCCGTGGCTATCATGCTGGCCTTCATTCGCTTCGACCAGGCCGTCGGCACCGCCCTGGCCGGCGGTCTGTTGGCCCTGATACTGGCCTACCTGATCCGCTTCGTGCGCGT
>SKKV01000221.1 GCA_007123575.1 Wenzhouxiangella sp. | reverse complement strand
GCAAGTGGACCGGAGCGAACCGCGTCCGTGACGCATGCGCTACACTTCGCAGGCAGTCAATGATCCGACAGAGAGAGGGCTTCAGGGGCATGAACAGCGATCAAAATCCTTTCCGTCCGCCGGAAGCGGCAATTGAGCCGGTCATCGAGTCGGGCGAGTCCGACCTGTTGCTTGACGAGCCGCGGCGCTGTCCGGCCGGAAACGGATCGAAGTGGATCGGCCAGGGCTGGCAGCTTTTCAAGCTGCGATTCGGGCTCTGGATAGGGATGCTGATCGTACTGTTTGGCGCCTTTATTGGCCTGAGCATGATCCCCATCGTCGGCTTTCTGGCCAGCGTTGCCTACCCGCTGTTTTTCGGCGGCTGGATGATTGCATCAGAGCGCGCTCACCAGCAGGGTGACTTGCGGTTTGAAGATCTGTTTGCTGGCTTCAGCCTGCATTTCAAACCGCTGGCCCTGGTCGGTCTGATCTACCTGGGTGCCACCATCGTGGTCTTGATCGCGGCAGGCATCGCGGCGCTGCTCTTGGGCGGCTCAATGATGATGATGGTCAGCGGCGATCCGGGCACCACCATTGGCGTGGCATTCCTGGTTGCCTTTCTGGTTTACATGGCCTTGTTTGTGCCGGTTCTAATGGCTATCTGGTTCGCCCCGGCGTTGGTTGTCTTCCACGGCGTGGAACCGATACCGGCAGTCAAGCTCAGCTTTATGGGCTGTCTGCGCAACATTCCCGCCTTTCTCGTTTATGGCCTGGTTGGCCTGGTGATGATGCTGGTCGGCGCCATTCCCCTGTTCCTGGGCTGGCTGGTGGTTTATCCCATCCTGATGATTGCGGTTTATTCTTCCTATCGAGACATCTTTCTGGGCGAGGATCCGGACTGACAGAAATGTTTCTCTCCAGCGGCGGTCCGGACGCAATCGACACCCGCTTTCCGGTTGAAACACCGGACGGTATCGAGCTGGCCCTGCACCCGGCCGGCCCCATCCCGCGCGCGCTGGCCTGGCTGATCGACCTGGTGATTCGCATTGGCATCATGTTCGCACTGGGCATGGTGCTGAGCTTCCTGGGAGCAACCGGCGTGGCTTTGCTGATCCTGGCGTGGTTCGTGGTCAACTGGTGGTACCCGGTGTTATTCGAAGTGCTGTCGGCCGGGGCGACTCCCGGCAAGAAGGTGTTCGGGCTGCGCGTCATTCACGAGCAAGGCACACCGGTCGGCTGGGGGCCATCGATCGTGCGCAACCTGCTGCGCCAGGTGGACTTTCTGCCCGTTGCCTACGCCGCCGGCCTGGTCAGCATGTTGTGCAACCAGCGTTTTCAGCGCCTGGGCGACCTGGCCGCCGGCACCTTGGTGATTTACACCAATATCGCCGAAGGCCGTAATTCCGAGTTGCCCGAGGGGCCGATCGAGACACCGCCGCTGGCCTTCAGCCCGGAAGAGCAACAAACCCTGCTGTCCTTCGCCGAGCGCAGCGCCAAGCTCAATCCGGAGCGAGTTGGCGAACTGGCCGACCTGCTGCAACCGCTGACCGGCGAAACAGGCGCCGACAGCGCCGCGCGGGTGAATGCCTGGGCCCGCTGGATCAAGGGAACCCGGCATTGAAACAGGCCCGCTTCGTTGCCGACCGCCAGCCGCGCTGGGAGCGCTACGTCAGACATCTGGAACGATTGCAGTCGCGGCGCCGCAACCTGACACCGCCGGCCGATTTCCCCGAACAGTACCGGCGTCTCTGCAACGACCTGGCCGTGGCCGTTTCCCGAGGCTACAGCCTGGCCCTGATCCAGCAATTGCAATCCTGGATTCATGCCGGCCATGCCCTGCTTTATCGACCGCGCACCACCGTCAGCGGCCAGATCGCCGCCTTTTTCAGCCACGGCTTTCCGGCCCTGGTACGCGCCGAGTGGCGCCTGGTTGCCTTGTGCTCGCTACTGTTCTTCGGGCCCATCCTCTGGCTGTTCTGGCATATCGGCACCACGCCGGAATTTGTCTACCGGGTATTAAGCCCGGAGATGGTCTCGCAGTATGAACAGATGTATTCCCGTGAACCTGGCACCGGACGGGGCGCCGAGGGCGATGTATTCATGTTTGCCTTCTACATCATGAACAACATCGGCGTGGCCCTGCGCACCTTTGCTGGCGGTTTGCTTTTCGGGATTGGCAGCGGGTTTATCCTGCTGTTCAACGGCGTCATGATCGGGGCGGTGGCCGCGCACTTAAGCTTTGAAGGTTTTCATGAAAGCTTCTGGAGCTTTGTCATTGGCCATGGCGCGCTGGAATTGCCGGCCATCGTGCTGGCCGGCGTGGCCGGCGCGCGCATGGGCTTGAACCTGCTGTTCCCGGGCCAGCTTTCCCGTCTGGCGGCTCTGCGCCAGAGTGCCCATAAAGCAGTTCGCCTGCTGTATGGGGTGATGGTGATGCTGTTGCTGGCCGCCGGGCTGGAAGCCTTCTGGTCGGCCAGCCCGGTACCGGTCGTGGTCAAATACATTGTCGGCGGCGCCCTGTGGTTGGGCGTCGTTGCCTATTTCGTTTTCGCCGGCCGCCATGCCGGGCCGCCTGCCAATGAACGCTGAGCGGGTTGCACTCCGTCCCCGGCCGGCGGCAGAAGCCATTGACCTGGGCCTGAAGCTGGCCCGGGCCAGCTGGCCGCGCCTGGTCCTGGTCGCGGCCCTGGCGCAACTGCCGCTGCTGGCGCTGGCTGCCCTGGTCTTTCTCTGGCAACCGGGCCTGGCCCTGCTGGTCCTGCTATGGTTCCAGCCAACGGTGGACCGGCCGCTGCTACACGTGCTCAGCCGCGAACTGCTGGGCCAGAGGATCAGCCTGCGTCAGCTTGTCCGCGAGCGTGGGCAGTGGTGGACCGGCATGCACCTGGCCAGCCTCAGCGTTTTTCGCTTTCATCCCGCACGCAGCTTTACCTTGCCGATCTGGCAGCTTGAACGTGCATCGGGCAGCGCACGACGGGCCAGGACCCGCGCCCTGAACCACGGCGCCGGCGGCAGCGGGGTGCTGTTGAGCTTGATGGGTTCGGTCTTCGAGCTGATTCTGATCTTTGGCTTGTTCGGACTGTTCGGCTGGTTGCTGCCGCCGTCGGCCTGGGAGGGCCTGAACGCGCCCGGCTGGATTGGTCCGGGCGGCGTGGCCGACGAGCTCTGGGCAGCGCTGATCGTGGCCTATGCGATTTCTGCGGTGCTGGTCGAGCCGTTCTACGTGGGTGGCGGCTTCGGGCTGTACCTGAACCAGCGCTGTCGCCTGGAGTGCTGGGACCTGGAACCGGCCCTGCGCCGCCTGGCCGAGCGCGCACCTGGCCAAAGACAGGCCGAGGCGGCATGATTCATCCAAGTCACTATCGCGGGTTGTGGTGGGCAGCCGTCCTGCTGGCGCTGCTCAGCACCCACGCTCAAGGCCAGGAGCCGGACAACCAGGCGCTGGACTGCGAGACCCGGGATGCCTATATCGAATCGCTGCAAGACTCGGACGACCCGATACGCGAGCGCCTGGGGCAGCTGTTTGCCGAAACTGACGCCCAGTACTGCCAGACCATCCGGGTACGGGTCACGCCCGAGCGTGATTTCGACTGGAACTTTTCCCTCCCCAATCTATCTGCCCTGGCCTGGCTGATGCGCGGTTTTGCCGTGCTGTTGCTGCTGGCAGGCTGCATCTGGCTGCTGCTGAACTGGCGCCGGGCCGGGCCGATGCTGGCCCGCTCGCCGGCACAATCTCGCCAGCCCGGGATAGAGCGCAAGTCGAGAGCCGTTCGGCAAGCGCTGCCCGACGATATCCCGGCTGCCGCCTTGGCCGCCTGGCAGGAGGGGCATGCACGCGAGGCCGTCAGCCTGCTCTATCGCGGCGCCGTCAAGGCGCTGCTGCCAGACCAGGCCGCCCGTGCGGCCACCGAGGCCGAGGTATTGCAGGCCATCAGGCTCAAGAACACCTCGCCAGAAACCGTGGCCTGGATGCAACAGCTGGTCCGCGCCTGGCAGCAGATCGCCTGGGCCAGCCGGGGGCTTAGCGATAGCCAGTTCGACACCCTGCTTCAGACCTGGACACGCCACTGCAGGCAAGCAGTCCGATGAGTCCCGGCCTGCGCAAACGCATCTGGATCGGGGCTGCGGTCCTGATTGTGGTCGGCGCCGGCCTTTGGTGGCTGCTGTCTGGCGAGTATGTCGACGAGTCCGTCCCCTGGCCGACCAACCCGGCCCTGACCACCGAACGATTTCACATGGCCGGCCGCTGGCTGGCCGCCAACGGGTTCGAGACCAGAAACCTAACCCACCTGCAGGACCTGGACCTGCTGCCAGCAGCCGGCAGCCTGCTGATTGTCCACGACGACCTGGGCCGGCAAAGCGAGATCGAAACGCTTCAGCTCGAAGACTGGCTGGACCGTGGCGGCCACGTGCTGGCCACCGCCCCGCTGTCGAGCGGCCTGAGCGAGCGCGTGCCGCTCAACCCGCACCGCATCTACCGCTGCCCGTTTTGCCTGATTGACACTCGCGACAACGACGAGGAACCAGACGCAGCCGACGATGATGATGCTCAGCAGCCGAAGTATCAGCGTTGGCGGGTCGCTGAAAGCGAGCTGAAACTGCGCAGCCTCGCCACGCTGGAGGCTGAAACATGGCCGGCCGAGGTGCAGCGATTTTTCAGTGACCGGGAACGGGTAATCTTCGCCCGCTACGCCCAGGGCAGCGGCCAGGTCACCCTGATCGCCGAATGGCGCTGGCTGGGCAACTGGGAGCTGCTGGCTGCCGATCATGCCGCCATCCTGCTGGCCCTGGTCGATGAGGGTACCGATCGTATTTACCTGCAGCAACGCGCCGGCGGTGGCGGCCTGCTGACCTGGCTGTGGCGCCAGTCGCCGCTGCTGTGGAGCCTGGCCGCGTTGCTGCTGGCCGTCTGGATCTGGTCGAAGCTGGTGCGCCTGGGGCCGGTCCTGGAGGAAGATACCAGCCAGAGCCTGCAGTTCCGCGAACAGCTGCTGGCCAGTGCCCGTTTCGACTGGCGCCACAATCGCGGTCGCCAGCTCTTGCTCGCCTTGCGCGAAACCCAGCGCGAGCGACTGCTGCGCCGCTACCCGGACTGGCGCCAGATTGACCGCGCCGCACGCCTGAAGCACCTGGCACGCCTGTGCCCGGACTTATCCGAAGACACCCTGGCCTGGTTCATCGATCTCGAAACGCTGGATCAGCCCCGGCAGCTCACCGATTTTGTTCGCATCCATCAACAACTCATGCACGCCTTGTAAAGGATTTTTCCATGACCGACGACTCCAAGCCCGCCAGCCCGCCAGACCTGGAACAAGCAGCCACTCAGCTTGGCGCGCTGCGCAATGCGCTGAACCAGGTGGTGATCGGCCAGGCCCCGGTGATCGAACAGACGCTGGCTGCCGTGCTGGCCGGCGGCCACTTGATGATCGAAGGCGTACCGGGGCTGGCCAAAACCCTGCTCGCCCAGTGCCTGGCCACGGTGCTGGGCGGGCAGTTTTCCCGCATCCAGTTCACCCCGGACCTGATGCCGGCCGATATCACCGGCCATGCCATGTACGACATGAAATCCGAGCGCTTCCGCCTGCGCCGCGGACCGGTGTTCTGCAACGTGTTGCTGGCCGATGAAATCAACCGCGCCCCGGCCAAGACCCAGGCCGCCTTGCTGGAAGTGATGCAGGAGCGCCGCGTGACCATCGAGGGCAAATCCCTGGCCGTGCCGGATCCGTTCCTGGTCGTTGCCACCCAGAACCCGATCGAACACGAGGGCACCTACCTGCTGCCGGAAGCCCAGCTTGACCGCTTTCTGATGAAAGTCCTGATCGATTACCCGGAAGCCGAAGAGGAAAGCCGAATCGCCTTGAACCTGGCCGGGATGCGCGATGACCTGGTCAGCCTGGCCCAGACCCTGAAACCCATGCTGGACCCGGACCAGGCCCTGGCCCTGCGCGCCCTGGCCCGACAGGTGCGCATCGACGAGGCCCTGGCCAACTACGCCGTGGCCATTGTCCGGGCCACGCGCGACTGGCCCGGCATCAGCATCGGCGCCGGCCCGCGCGCCAGCATTGCCATCCTGCGGGCCGCCCAGGCCAGCGCCTTGATGGACCAACGCGACTTTGTCATTCCAGACGATGTCAAACGCTTCGCCACCGCCTGCCTGCGCCACCGTATTTTGCTGAGCGCGGAAATGCAGATGGAAGGCCAGCGTGCCGACGATTTGCTCTCACGGGTCATTGAAGCCCAGCAGGCACCGCGTCAGTGATCAGGCCCGCGCCACGCCTGCTGAAGTGGTTTGCCGCCTGGCTGGTGGCCGGTCTCATCCTGCACCTGGCCGGGGCACCGGCGGTCATCAGTAGCCTGTGGCTTTGGGCGGGTGCCGGGCTGGCGTTGGTCATCGCGCTGGACCTGTATGAAG
>SKKV01000188.1 GCA_007123575.1 Wenzhouxiangella sp. | reverse complement strand
GGCGCTATCTGGTCGAGATCGAACGGGGTCTCGAGACTGGCCAGTTCCAGTTGCATTTCCAACCCAAGCTTTGGCTGCAGACGGGTAAGCTGTTTGGCTTCGAAGCGCTGGTTCGCTGGCATCATCCCGAGCGCGGACTGCTGAGCCCTGATGAGTTTCTACCTTACCTGGACCAATCCGAACTGGAGCCCGCCTTTGGCGAGGCGATAATTGCCCAGGCGCTTGAGCGCATGGCGGCCTGGCATGAAGCCGGTTGGAATCTGCAGGTAAGCGTCAACGTATCCGGCGCTCATCTTTTGCGCCCGGGGTTTGCCGAATGGCTGGGCGCGGCGCTGGACAAGCATCCAAGGCTTGCCCCAGGGCAGCTTTGCCTGGAAATCATCGAGAGCGCTGCGGTCGCGGATTTGCAGTCGGCGGTGTCGGTATTGCAGAGCGTGCGTGATCTGGGGATGGAAGTGTCGATAGACGACTTCGGTACAGGGTATTCGTCGCTCAGCTATCTTCGCACCCTGCCGGTCGACGAACTCAAGATTGATCGCAGCTTCGTCCTCGACATGCTGGAAGACAGAAGTGATGAGGCGATCGTACGAAGCGTTATCGGTTTGGCCCAGGCCTTCAACATTCGTGTCGTCGCAGAAGGCGTGGAAACCGAAGCACACGCGCAGCGACTGATCGAGCTGGGCTGTCGACTGGGGCAGGGCTATGCCTTTGCACCCGCCATCGCCGCCGAGCGCGTAATGCCTTGGCTCGAGGCGCAGCAAAAAAATCAGGGCTGATGGTAAGTTGATATGGCCAGTGCGACCAGATACCGAAGCTGGCGGAATTGCCAGCCGCCGGGAGAAGGCGGATTGGGGTTGGAAGTGATGGCGATGGTCAATTCTGCGGCCGGCACCACGAATAGCGCCTGACCGCCAAAACCTCTGCCATAGTAGGTGTCGTAGCCGTCGATCCGGGTGATGAACCAGCCGTATCCATAGTCGTCGCCAGTCCACGGTGAGCGCCCGTTGGCATGCCAGGAACGCTCGATCCATTGCTCCGAAATGATCTGCTTTCCGTTGAGCTTGCCACCCTGTCTGTACAGCTCACCAATGCGGGCCAGGGCACGCGGACTCAGCACCATCTCGTTGCCGCCGAAGTGCACGCCCTGGGGATCGGTCATCCAGTCAGGTATGCGAATGTTCAGCGGCTCTCCCAGCCACTGGCGGGCCAGGCTGGCCAGGTCATGGCTAGTGGCTTCAACCAGGGCGGCAGCGGCAAGATGCGTTGCCCCGGTGGAATAAATCATTCGTCCCCCCGGTCTGTCGACCATAGGCCGGGTAAGCACATGGCTGACCCAGTTATCGCTCTGCACAAAGCGGCCGTAGTTTCGGCCGGAGGTGCTTTCCAGGCCGATCTGCATGGCCAGTGCCTGCCCAAAAGTGATCTGCTCGGCACCCGGTGTTGCCTGGTCCGGGAACCGATCGCCCAACAGGTCAACCAGGAGCGTTTCCGGGCCTTCGATCAAACCGCGATCAATGGCCATGCCGGCCAACACGGAGAGCACGGTTTTCGACACCGACTTGATATTGGCCGGCTGGGAAAGCCCTGGCCCGTCGCGTACCAGTTCGGCTACTGGCTCACCCCGATAGAGCACCAGCAAGCTGTGCAAGCGGTCGATTTGCTCTGATCGATCAGTCACCGCATCTGCCAGGCTATTGCCGGGCAGCAGCAACACTATGAGGCAAGCTGTTGTCAGGGCTTTTGATATCAACCCGAAGTCTTTCATGGCCTGAGAATGCCACAGTTGGCATGGAGATCGGGTCGATGTCCGGCGTCCGGTGCGCCAATTGTTCGGCACCTGGCCCTGTGGCATCATCGGGCGCTGAAAGGGGTCATTAGTCAGGCTCCCGGGAGTCATGGTCATGAAAAACTACGCATTTGGCATCGCAGCCACGCTATTGATGCTGGCCCTGTCGGGGCAGCTACGGGCTGACCTTCAGTGGCCCGGAGTGGTCGAGTCGGCAGACGGGGTTGCCATTTCCTACGAGGTGACTGGACAGGGGGAGCCGGCCTTGGTGTTCATTCACGGCTGGAGCTGCGATGCCCGCTACTGGCGCGCGCAGGTTCCGCATTTTTCCCGCGATCATCAGGTGGTTACCGTCGACCTTGCCGGGCACGGACATTCCGGACTTGGCAGGAAGGACTACAGCATGACTGCATTCGGTCAGGACGTGAATGCCGTCCTGGATAGAATTGGCGCTGAACAGGTCATCTTGGTTGGCCACTCCATGGGCGGGCCGGTCAGCGTGGCGGCGGCAACGGCGATGCCCGATCGGGTTGTCGGCATCATAGGTGTGGATACTTTTCAAGGTGTTGTTCAGGAGTTCAGTGCAGAAGTGGCGCAGTCATGGCTTAGTCCTTTGCGCGAGGATTTTCGCAACGCTGCCCCGGCTTTTGTGGCCGGCATGTTTATTGACGAAACGGACGCGAGTCTGCGCGATTGGGTGATTGCTGATATGGCTGCCGCTCCGCCTGAGGTGGCTGTCAGTGCGATGGAGCACATGCTGGCCGACATGGTCTCCGGCCAGGCGCGCGAGGCCTTTGCCAGGCTCGAGGTGCCGATTGTCGCCATCAACGCTGACATCTGGCCGACCGATATCGACGGTAATCGTCAAGTGCGCTCCGATTTCGACGCCGTGATCATGGAAAACACGGATCACTTCCTGCACATGGCCGAGCCCGATGCATTCAACAAAAAACTGGCAACTGTTATCTCCGGACTGATCGACCGAGAGTGATCGGGAGCGTGCTCAACGCCGTGTTTTTCAAATGTTTGCTGGTTATCGCTTATGCATTGTTGCTGGGTATTGGACTGGCAAACATTGCTGATTCCAGCGGGCCGTTCTGGCCAGCCGTTTTCTTTCTCGCACTCGCCATTCCCGTCGGCACGTTTGGTGCCTATCTGGCAACGCTAAAACGCATCCACTGGTTAGGCATCTGGTCAGGACAGTCCATTGTCGTTCGCTGGCTGTCCGGGGCCTGGCTGCGGCTTTTGGTGAGTATTGGATTGGCATTTGCTGCCGCCGTCGTCCTGTCGGTCAGGCTATCTGTTGCCGGCCAGATCGATCTGGCACTGATGGGCGGCACTATCCTGTGTCTTGGCCTTGCTTATGCAGGCATGGGGCCTTGGCTTCGCGGTCAGTATCAGCCCATCTACCGCTACGGCCGGTCATTGCTGGTACTGGCGCTGCTGGTGGCGGTATTCATCAGCCTCCTGGATCCCTTGATCCGATTCATGACCCATGCCTACGGCAGCTATGCCGGCCCCGAGGAGGCGATTGCGTTGGTGCGCAGCCAGGCAAGCTGGGTTGGCACTAGCGCCGTTGCCCAGCTGGCCGCTGAATGGGGAGCATTCTGGGCCGGGTGGGAGCGATTCATCCTGAGCCGGCTGCTGAACGAGCCCACCTGGTTTTCCTGGCTGATGCTGCTGGCCTCCGGCTTGCTCAGGTTCCCGCTGTATCTGGCCGTATGCTTTG
Organism: Wenzhouxiangella sp.; assembly: GCA_007123575.1. Lineage (GTDB taxonomy): Bacteria > Pseudomonadota > Gammaproteobacteria > Xanthomonadales > Wenzhouxiangellaceae > Wenzhouxiangella. The sequence goes on along the minus strand of SKKV01000188.1, from coordinate 2,882 downwards.
CCGTGTGCGCTTTTTTGTTGCCCGGCCGTGAGTACAAGCGCATTCTTTTGCCCAGCACGGCCGACGAGAAACTGCCGCCGCTGTCGCCAAAAAGAATCGCGCTGGTCAGCGCAACGCTGATCTTGACTGTTCTTTTTGTCTACGCGCCTGCGGTCGGCTTGTTGGAGTCCAAGCTGCGCGGGGAAGCGACCGCGCCTGGACCGGCCGTGGTGATCAGCCGGGTTGAGCAGATCGGGGATCAATATTTCTCCGTCGGCTCGATTGAACAGGTCAACCAGATTTCCATCGCCAAGTTGGAGGCGCACGAAGAGCTGCTGGAGCCCATTGAAGAAGCGCTTGCCCTGGGCTTTGCCATGATGCGCGCCAATGTTGATATTTATCTGGACTGGTACTACAGCCTGCCGGCCGAGTGGGGGCGGGTGGCCTCTTTGCTGGCCGCGAACATTGATGACTACCTGGCCAGGAAGCTGTCGGAGACGCTGGAGCTCGGCAAGCCGTTTGAGCCGTTTGAACAGACGTTCTCACAGGCCATGGCGAAGGAGGCAGCGCTTCTGCAGGACTTTCGGCAGGCTGCTGACGAGATTCTCGAGGCCAGGCGTGTCGACGTGTCGCCTGACGAAGAGATCATCGTGGTTGCGCGCGTGGACAGAGATGCGCTGCTCGCCTTGCCCGACTACACCTCGCTGACCACCATCGAACAGCGTCTCACCACCGCCGCGGCCACTACCGGCGTGTCGGGCATCGTCGCGGCCCTGGCCACCCGGCAGATCATTCTGCGCGCAAGCTCCAGCGGCGCCATGCGAGCCGCCGGTGCGGCCATTGCCCGCTTGGCGCTGGTGCGGGCCAGCTCTGCCGGTAGCGGCGGCCTGATTGGCGGCTTTATCGGCGGTACGCTGGGTTCCGTGGTGCCGGTACTGGGAACAGCGGCCGGCGCGGCCATCGGTGGCGCTATTGGCGGTCTTGCCGTCGGCGTGGGCGCGGAGCTGCTGATGCTGAAGCTGGAAGAGTACTGGTCAAGAGAAGAGCATCGCGAACAGCTGATCGCAGCCATAGACGGCGCCGAAGCCGAGCTGTTATCGCGACTGGGGCGCCCGGCGCTATAGCGAGCGGGGTACCGGGGACTTACCAGTCATCCCAATCATCATCTTCGTCTAGCCATGCGTCGTAGTCGGGGACGTCGACTTCGCCGTCGGCAATGAAGAATTGGCGGCGTTGCATCCAGCCGTCGCGGATCAGGGCGTATTCGTCGTAGGCAGCCGCGAGTTCTGCGTCCAGGGGCAGCAGGCTGGCGCGGATGTCGATGATGCGCAGGCCGAGCAGGGCGTAGGAACCCTGCTGGAAGGCGAGTTCCCAGGCCGGGTCGGGGACGGTGTCGGCGGCTCGGCCCCAGGTGTCGCGGACGGTGGAGGGGCCAAGCAGGGGCAGCATCACGAAGCGGCTGTTTTCCCAGCCCCAGCCGTACAGGGTGTGACCAAAGTCGGTTTCGTGCTGATTGATGTTGCCGGCGCTGGCCACGTCAAAAATGCCGCCTACGCCGTAGACGGTGTTGGTGAAGAAGCGCTGGAATTCGTCTTCCAGATCACTGCCGCGGCCTTGCAACAGCAGGTTGAGCATGATCACCGGCGAGCGCAGGTTGCGGAAGAAGTTGCGTACTCCGCTCTGCACCGGTTCGGGTGTGACCCGATCATAGCCGCGCGCAACCGGCCTCAGCACGGCCTTGTCAGCGGCAGAGTTGAAGGCATAGACCGAGCGATTGAATGGCTCCCAAGGGTCGTCGGGGTGGCGGTCTTCCGGCGGGGCGGCGGTGGTGGCGCAGCCGGTCAGCACCAGCAGCAAGCCAATGAGTACTAGCTGACGAAGTTTCATGCCTTGTCCTTGTGATCGCTGTCGGCCCAACCCAGCAGGGTATCAACATCGCCCAGCCTGGCCAGAACCCGCAGCCCTTCAGGCGGGTTGGCGAATTCGATCGATCGATTCTTGGCCCGTGCCTGGGCTTGCCATTCCAGCAGCAGGGCGATGATGCTGGAGTCGGCCCGGGTGATGGCGCTGAGGTCTACGCGCTCGGGGAACTCGCCGCGCTTGAGCGCGGGCTGACTGGCCTCCCAGGTCTTGGTAACCTCGGCAGGGCCGACCTGGCCGCTGAGCTTGAAGGCTGCTTCAGGCATTGCCGTTTCCGTTAATGTCGACGTCGACTTCGATTTCGCCAGCCTGAAGTCGCTCGAGCGTGCGGTCAAAGCCGTTGCGGCGTATTTCTTCGCCGATCTGGTTGCGGAAGGTGGCGACATAGGAAATGCCCTCGACGATGACGTCGAACACCATCCACTGGCCGTCACGCTTGCGCAGCACATAGTCCACCGGCGCGCGCGAGCCCGAGTCCAGGCGGATGCGGGTGCGAACTCGGGTCATGCGCTCGGTGTTATCGCCGGCCAGCGGCAGGACTTCAACCTGTTCGCGGGAGCGGAACTCGAGCAGACCGGTGGCATAGCGCCGCATCAGCTGGTTGGACAGGGCTTCGGCGAATGCTTCGACCTGCTCGCGCTCCAGGCCGCGGCCGTGCCGACCCAGAACCAGGCGGGCTGAGTGAATGATGTCGGTGTTGGGCTTGAGGATACGCTCCAGCTCGTCGCGCAGGCGATCCGGCTCTCGCTCGTAGAGCTCGCGGTTTTCCTCGACGAGATCGAACAGCTCAAGCGTGGTCTGGCGAATCAGCTCGCTGGGATCGTCGGTGGCCAGCGCCGGGGTAAAGACCAGGAAAGCCAGCGTCAGGATGATGGTACGCATGATCAGTCATCTCCTTCGGTATTGAACATGTAGCGCGTGATCAGCTGTTCCAGCTGCAGCGCGGAATTGGTCAGCAGAATGCGGTCGCCGTCGCGCAGGGG
>SKKV01000122.1 GCA_007123575.1 Wenzhouxiangella sp. | reverse complement strand
GGCAACCTGGCGCTGGAAATCGATGCCATCGCTACAGACAATCCCACTTTTACCGTAAGCGCTTCCGAACTGAACTTGGCACCTGGCGAAAGCGCCGATCTGGTGGTTCGCTTCGAACCGGATGCGTCCGGCGCGTTCGACGGTGTATTGAGTTTTGCGACCAATGACGTCAATGCCCAGCAGGTGGTGATTGACTTAAACGGCGTTGGGCTGCCAGCCCCAAAAATCAGCATCGACCCAAGCCAGGCGTCCCTGACGCTGGCTTCGGAAGCACAAGGCAACGTTAGCTTCACGATCAGCAACGAAGGCGACTCTCCGCTGGCATTCAGCTTGCCGCAGTTTGCCGGCGACGCCGCCACGGTCACAAGGATGACTCCGCCGGTCGCCATTCCGGGCTTGCCGGCCGAGCGAATCCGCCAGCGGCTGGCCGCGAACATGGATGCCCGCGGTGCTGACAGCGTGTGGGAATCGATCGCCCAGCCGGCCTCACCCGAGATCGGCTACCCGCTCGAATTCAGCAACTTCGCTGCTTCTGCTGGCGAGTTCGTGCTGGTCGACGGGCCCTTGTCGGGCGAACTGACACTCGTGGTCGCCGACTTCATTCTCGACAGCGCCAGCGGCCAGACCTGGGCCAGCGACCTGACCCTGCTGATCGCCACCACGCCGACGCCGGATCTGGACGGCGGCGAAGACGTGCTGATTCAGCTCGGCGGCTCGGTCGGCACGCTGGCGCCGCTTGTTGGACGCTGGGATTCCGGCGGCAGCGGCGCGCCGGGGACTCCGGTGCAGACCGCGATCATTGCCACCGAGCCTATTGTGCTTGAGGATCTGTATCTGCTGCTTGGCAACAGCAACTTCGACGGCTCGGGTCAGTGGAGCGGTGTCATCGATGTCGTCGACCTGGCCCTGACCAGCGGACCGATCGTTGGCGCTACACCAACTGACGGGACGCTTGAACCCGGCGAGTCCGCGACCGTGACGCTGGACATCAGCGCGGCCGGACTTACCCAGGGCCAATATTTGGGTGGCCTACAAATCGCCAGCAATGACCCGGCTCAAGATTCCACCCTGTTTGAACTGACGTTGAACGTGACCGGCACGCCGGCGCTGGAGCTTGGCGCCACGGCGGTGGACTTTGGCGAGCTGTTCATCGGCCAACAGACCGAGCGCGAACTCGAGGTCTTCAACACCGGCACGGCGCCGCTGACGCTGAGCAGTTTTTCGGTCGACGATCCGGCCTTTACGGTGGCGATCGAAAGCGCGACAGTTGAAGTCGGTGCCAGCGTTCAGGTGCCGCTGAGCTTCACTGCCGGCGCAGTAGGACCGGCCTCGGCCAGCCTCGACTTTCAGACTAATGACCCGGCCAATCCGACGGTCACCCTGCCGCTGACTGCGCAGGTGCTGGAGTCGCCGGCCCTTGTGATCGATCCGCTTGAAATCGAAGCCGCTCTGGCCGCGGGCGCCGACGGCAACGTCAGCCTGACCCTGAGCAACCCCGGCAGCGCGGCACTGACCTTTGAGTTTCCCGACTTTTCAGCCGAGCCTGAAGGATTGCCGCGGGCTGCGCCTGGGCCGGGCGCGCACCGCAGCGTTCGGCTGGCCACGCCAACCCTGGATCAGGCCCTGTCCGCTCGTGAGGCTTACCAGGGCGCAACCGCCCCCGCCGCTGCGGGAGCGACCGAATCAGCAGCAGAATTCCTGCTCGAATTCCAGGGTTTCATCGCCGACGGCATGCAGTTCACCCAGGTCGCGACCGGACTGAGCGGCAGCCTGGAGCGGATCGATGCTGACTTCGTCCTCGATCAGGCCAGCGGCCTGACCTGGGCCAGCGATCTGGCGGTGATTATTACCAACGGGCCGACGCTGGAACCCGATGAGATTCTGCTGCAGGCCGGCGGCACGATCGCGCTGAACGCCGATGCGCCGCGCCTGAGCTGGCAGACCGGCAACAGTTCCGCGCCTGGCACAGTCGTGCAGACCAGCCTGAATGTCAACCCACCGCTGGCGCTTGACGATGCCCATGTCTGGCTCGGCAATGCCTGGGTCGCCGGTGATGAAGGCGAATGGACCGGCACGATTGGCCTGGACGGTGTTAATGATCGGGTGCCGTTCATTATCGGTCTGGTTCCATCCACCGGTGAAGTGGCTCCGGGTGCAAGTGTAGTTGTAGATGTCGCCCTCAGCACCGAGGGTTTGAACGCCGGGACTTATCGGGACCGCCTGACGGTGCTTAGCAACGACCCGATCGCGCCTGCGCGCGAGCTGCCGGCCACGCTCGTGGTCAGCGGTGACCCGGCGCTTGATATCGTCCCGACCAGCCTGGACTTCGGCGAGGTTTTTGTCGGGGCCAACGCCGATGCCTCGGTCCTGGTCAGCAACACCGGAACCGATCTTTTGGAGGTCGACTCGGTCAACGTGAGCGGGACCGGATTTGCCACTTCGGCGCAGGGCTTTGAGCTGGCGCCGGGCGCGAGCGCGGCGATCGCGGTCAGCTTTTTCAGCGACAGCGCCGGCGGCTTCAGCGGCGAGCTCGCGCTGAGCAGTAACGCCTACGACGAGCCTGCCATCGTTGCCCTCAGCGCCGAAGCGCGCGAGCCGGGTATCCTCACGGTCAGCGATACCAGCTTGAGCATTGAAGTGCCGGCCGGTGGCACGGCCACGGCCGCGCTGACCCTTGGCAACATCGGTGACGCGCCGCTGGCCTTTGATGCCGCGTCCTGGCAAAGCGATACGGTCGGTTCCGGTGCGCTGGATCTGCCGTCAGTACAAATAGCCCCCACCTCACCAATCGTTGCACTGGCGCCAGCCCGAACCGCTGCGCTGCCATTCACGACAGACCTGCAGGACCGGGAGGTGCTGTGGGAGCAGCCGCCGACCGCCTCGTTCCGAGTCACCAACAGCCGCAGCACCGAACTGGATGCCGGTCTTTACGCGGCCGATGCCTTCGACATCGATGGCGCGGCCCTGCTGCAGGGAGTAACGGCCTTCGGTTTCCGCTTCGACGGCGCCCAGCGTTTCGACGAAACCTTCGATAGCGTGGTGTTCTACGTCTTTCCCGATGACGACGGCCGCCCGGCAGGCAGCCCCGATGATGGCGAAGCCAATCATCTGTTTCGCTTCGAAGCCAGCGTCGGCAGCCCCGGCTTCAGCATCGAAGAGGAATCACAGAGCTTCGGTACGCGCGCCGATGTCAGCCTTGACCTGGTCGCAGCGACTGGCGAAGGCCTGTTGCTGGGTGACGGCCGCTACTGGCTACTGGTCCACGCGGTCAGCGCCAGCGAGGATCTGTTCGACGAGGTCTGGTCGCAACAAACTTCCTTCAGCGGCGCTCAAGTAGCCGCTTATATCGATTTTGACAATCTGTTCGACATCGGCGGGGAAACATGGCAGCCGCTGGCCAACATCATTCCGTCGCATTCGTCCAATCTGGCGTTTCGCCTGGAGGGCCGAGCGCTGAATTTCCTGTCGGTCAACCCGGCCCAGGGCATGATCGGCGTTGACGATACCCAGGTTCTGGAACTGCTCGCCGATGCCAGCGACTTCGAGCCTGGCAGCTACGCCGTGGAGCTGGTGATTCGCACCGATTCTCCGGCCACGCCGGAAGCGGTAGTCACCGTAACCATGGTCGTGACCGAGGCCGAAACCGCGCGCGGACTTGTCTGGGTCAATCTGGCCGGTCCGCCAAGCGCGGAGATCGTTGTCGGCGAACGGGTCGAGGTGCACGGTCAGGCGCGCATTCATCCAGACAGCCTGCGCGAAGGACAGGCGGTTCAGATGTGGGTCGGGTTCCACCACAGTGACATCCACCCGGCACTATGGCCGGCCTCGGCCTGGACTGCCGGCGAGCTGCTTGCACAGGATGGGGACCTGGTCAGCTTTAACGCCTTGGCCGGCGAACACCTGACCCCGGGCCAGTATCACTACGCCACGCGCTTCCGGCTCGAGGATGGCAGTTACGTCTACGGCGGTTACCACGTCAGCGGAGGCGGCTTCTGGAACGGCCTGCTCCATACCTCCGGCCTGCTAACCGTGCCACCCGCCCCCCAGGATAGAATCTTCGGCGACCGCTTTTCGCCATAGAATGATCGCAAACGCCTAGAAACTCAGCTCAGGTCGAATGGGATGATCGGCCAGCCTTGCGCCGCGAACGGCATGCTTGTCGATCTACTGCGACGCATGGCTGTCATTAGTTTACCGACCGCGCTCGTGGTCAGCCATCGGCAATCACGATAAGTGTCGCTGGACAAGCGAGCCAGGTCCAAGCTGGTCTGTTCGACTATTTCGATGGCCTCAGACAAAGCAAGAACACCGGCTTTGGCTGCAATGTCAGCCCGGTTGGAGCTTGGTGCCGGCAAGTCTGCAGGTTCGACCAAGGTAACTTGGGCCGACAACTGAAAGCGCAATCGTCAGCATCGCCAGGGCGCATACCAGCAAAGACCTCAAGCTCATGATCGTTTTCCTCGAACCCAAAGCGCAACACCGACTTAAGCCTAGACTGCCTGCAAGGAAAAGACGATGGCGCGGAGGATATCCCAAAGGAGTGCTTGCGCTCTAATGAGCTGATTAAACTACGCCGGACGATTGGGAGCAGAGTGTGCAACTGGTTTGTTTTGACATAGATGGGACGCTTGTCGACAGCGCAGATATCGACGGCGCGCTGTACGCGGATGCTGTTCGTGCAGTGCTGAACATTGAGTTGGATACCGATTGGTCTCGGTTTGAGAACGTCTCGGATAGTGGCATTTTGAGCGAGCTGGTTGAGCGTCATCTGCCACCGAGCCGCAGGGAAACCGCGGCTAAAGCCGTACAGGCACGTTTTCTAAGTGGGACTCGAGCGCACTTCGCCGCAAATCCGCATTCCATCACAGAAGTTGCCGGGGCACGGGCGTTGGTCGAAACGCTGCTGCAGTCGCCAGAAGTGGCCGTTTGCATTGCCACGGGAGGCTGGAAGGAGACCGCGACGCTAAAGCTCCGTGCGATAGGCCTGGAGCCTGATCGCATTGCCATGGCGACCAGTTCCGATGCGATGCGAAGAACGGACATCATGCGTCTGGCGGAGTGGAGAGCAACCAATGGCAAGCCGGTCACCAAGCGAACCTATTTTGGCGATGGCGCGTGGGACCAAGGCGCGGCGCGGGAGCTGGGCTATGCTTTTATCGGCGTCGGAGGCGCGGTGGACCACCACATTGTTTATCCAGACCTGCAGGATCTGGATTCAATTCTTGCGCGCTTGGACTTGTGGGATTTACTGCCCCGGCAATCCAATAGATTACCGGGTCAATAATGGCTCAGTTCAGTCAGATGCGCAGCGGATGGCCAGTTCAAAGGGGCTGGTCAATGGACTGCCGCCGTCGGTGTCCGGGCCGGCCAGTTCGCCAACGACCGTGGCCTGCGGGCCTTCGGCTGAAACTCGCACTGCCGGCATATCGCCTGCACCCCAGCGCCAGATTGGATTGGCGCCAGGGCGGGGACGGATTCCGATCATCATCGAAACCGGATCGTCGCCGCCGCTGCGGATCAGCAGTCTGACGCGCTTGGACTCGTGGCCATGATTGGCGTTCCAATGGAAATCATCCTGCGATACGAAACGTCACATTTCCAGGGAAAAACGGCGCCCGTCGTCTGAAATCCAGTCGGCTGCCGCGGCGAAGCGATCCTGGTTCTGTCCCTGGTCAGTGCGCATCGACCAGCCGCAGCTGCTCAGCTCGCCCTCGAGACTCTCACCGGCCACTGCCAGCCGGAAGCGACCGGGAGGGGCGGGTTCGATGGGGTGCCTGCTTTCGGCCAGAAACTCCGACATCGGCGCTTCTTCCTGAGGTTCGGATGGCGCGGCAGCCTGGGTCTGCGGCTCGTCAGCATTACCTTCACTGGCCGCTTGTGGCGGGCCTGGTTCATCGGCGCCACAGCCAAGGAGTGCGGTACAAAAGCAGCAGATGGCAAACAATCTCAGCGTCATTGGTTCGGTTCTCCCAAAGATCCCGTCAAATCTCTACGAATTTTTTCAGAGAAATCCGCCAATAATGGTCAAATCAAGAGAGAATCAGGTGTGCAGGCTGAAGGCAAATGGGATTCCATGTCATGGGCAATTCAACCCGCTTGTTCCTGGTCAAGCTGCTACATACGATCGCATGGGCGTTTTTTGCCGGCTGCATCTTGCTGCTGCCGGTGGCGGCATACGTCGGTCAGTTTGGCCTTGCCCTTGTTCTGATCGGCCTGGTCTTTTTGGAGATAGTTATTCTGGCATTTAACCGTTGGGTTTGCCCGCTGACCGAAGTGGCAGCGCGCTATACCGGCGATCGGAGCCCCGGCTTCGACATTTATCTGCCGACCTGGTTGGCCCAGCACAACAAGCTGATCTTCGGCTCGCTTTTCGCCCTGGGGCTGATCTACACGGCCTACCGGTGGTGGG
>SKKV01000107.1 GCA_007123575.1 Wenzhouxiangella sp. | reverse complement strand
TTCGCCATCGCCCGCAACACCGGCGAGCTCACCGGCGCCGGGCTGGGGATCAGCGGTGCGATGGTGCAGATGATCTCGCACGGCTTCATCTCCGGGGCCATGTTCCTGGCCGTCGGCGTGTTGTACGACCGCGTTCACAGCCGCGAGATTTCCTCCTATGGCGGCGTGGCCAACACCATGCCCTGGTTCGCCATGTTCGCGGTGCTGTTTTTCATGGCCAATGCCGGCCTGCCGGGCACGTCCGGCTTTGTCGGCGAGTTCATGGTCATTTTGGCCGCCTTCCACGCCAACGTCTGGTTTGCCTTTGTTGCCGGCACCACGCTGTTGCTGGGCGCGGCCTACAGTCTGTGGCTGGTCAAGCGAGTGTTCTATGGCGAGGTGGCCAACAGCGCCGTGGCGGCGCTGAAGGACTTGAACGCGCGCGAGTGGATCCTGATGGTCAGCCTGGCTGTCCTGGTTCTGGGTGTAGGGATCTGGCCGTGGCCGCTGCTGCATATGATGGAAGCTTCGGTGCAGCAGTTGGTTGAACACATTGTTGTCTCTAAGCTTGGGTGATGGGCGTGTGGATTGAAATATCTCGATACGGGTTCCGGGTTCCGGGTTCCGGTTTCCGGGGGGGCTCGGCCCGGCTTGGCGGTATCCATTGGAGCAACGACTTGCCATGACGCTTGCCGAACTGCAACTTGCCCTGCCTGAGATTTTCGTGCTGTCGGCTGCCTGCGTGGTGCTGCTGGCTGATCTGTTCATTTCCGACCAGCGCCGTGGGCTAACCCACATGCTGGCGCTGTTGACGCTGGTGTTTGCCACCATCCTGACCTTGCGCGTGATGCTGCCACCGGGCGACGTGCTGCATGCCTTTTCCGGCACCTTCGTGCGCGATCGTTTCGGTGACGTATTGAAGGTATTCAGCTACCTGATCCTGGCCGGCGTGTTTGTTTATGCCAAGCATTACCTGCGCCAGTTCAATCTGTTCAAGGGCGAGTTCTATACCTTGAGCCTGTTTGCCTTGCTGGGCGTCATGGTGATGATTTCGGCGGGCTCCATGATCACCGTTTACCTGGGCCTGGAGCTGCTGGCGCTGTCGACCTATGCCCTGGTTGCCCTGGATCGTGACTCGCGCTTCGGTTCGGAAGCGGCGATGAAGTATTTCATCCTCGGCTCGCTGGCCTCGGGCATGCTGCTGTACGGCATGAGCCTGATCTATGGCGCCACCGGGTCACTGGACCTGGCCACCGTCAGCGCCGCGCTGGGTGAGGGCATGGGCGATTCCATGCTGCTGACCTTCGGCCTGGTGTTCGTGGTCATCGGCATTGCTTTCAAGCTCGGTGCCGTGCCGTTTCACATGTGGGTGCCGGATGTCTATCACGGCGCGCCGCTGGCCATCACCTTGTTCATCAGCTCGGTGCCGAAACTGGCCGGCCTGGCCCTGGCCATCCGCCTGCTCGACAACGGCCTGATCGGCTTGCATAGCGACTGGCAGGGCATGCTGGCGGTGCTGGCCGCGCTGTCGTTGGTGCTGGGCAACGTCATTGCCATCGCCCAGACCAATATCAAGCGCATGCTGGCCTATTCCACCATCTCGCACATGGGCTTCATGCTGCTGGGTATCCTGGCCGGCACGCCGGAGGGCTATGCGGCGGCCATGTTCTATGCCATTGCGTATGCGATCACATCGGCCGGTGCCTTTGCCGTGGTCATCATGCTGTCGGTGGACGGGCGCGAGGCCGACCAGATCGACGATTACAAGGGCCTGGCCCGGCGCAACCCCTGGCAGGCCTTCCTGATGCTGATGATCCTGTTCTCGCTGGCCGGTATTCCGGTCTTTCTCGGCTTCTTCGCCAAGTGGCAGGTCATTGCCGCGGCCCTGCAGGCCGGCTTTGTCGGCCTGTCCGTGCTGGCCGTACTCGCCGCCGTGGTGGGTGCGTTCTACTACCTGCGCATCGTCAAACTGATGTACTTCGACGAGCCGGATCAGGAAACCCCGGTCACCGCTCCCGTCGATTTCCGCGCCGTGCTGACCGTCAACGGCCTGGCCGTGCTGGGTCTGGGCGTTTTCTCCGGCGGCCTGATCAGCCTCTGCGTCAGTGCATTTAGCTGACAAGTCTCGACGATGACTGATTCTGCACGTCCCGATCCGGACACTCCCGGCTCCGGCATTCTCTTGCTGGACAAGCCCGTCGGCGTTACCTCGAACGCGGCCTTGGGCCGGGCCAAGCGGATTTTGGGTATCCGCAAGGCCGGCCACACCGGCACTCTCGATCCCATGGCCTCCGGCTTGCTGGCGCTGTGCTTCGGCGAGGCCACCAAGGTAGCCGGCTTCCTGCTCGATGCCGACAAGACCTACCTGGCCGAAGCCACCCTGGGCGTTGTCACCGACAGCGAGGATGCCGAGGGCGAAGTGATCGAGCGCCACCCGGTACCCGATCTCGAGCTCAACTACATCGAAAAGGTACTGGACCGCTTTCGCGGCCCGATCGAACAGGTTCCACCGATGCACTCGGCCCTGAAGCACAAAGGCCAACGCCTGTACGAACTGGCCCGCCGCGGCGAGCAGGTCGAACGCCCCCCACGCCCGGTCACCATCCACGAACTCACCCTGACCAATTTCGAGTCGCCCCAATTGTGCCTGGCAGTTCGCTGCTCCAAGGGCACCTACATCCGCTCCCTGGTCCGCGACATCGGCCAGGCCCTGGGCTGCGGCGCGCACCTAAGCGCCCTGCGCCGCACCTACAGCGCCCCGTTCCAGCTAGTTGACGCCACCACCCTGGACGCACTCAACACCCTGGACCAGACCGCCGCCCGCCGCCTGCTACGCCCCGCCGACAGCGCGCTGACGCATCTGCCCGTCATAGAACTTGACGCCACCCAAGCCAGCCGCCTCCGCCAGGGCCAACGCCTGTCCGGACTTGAAACACTCCCCGCCGGCCTGGTCCGTGCCTACCACCAGCACACCTTCCTGGGCATCACCGAAACCGACGGCGAGGGCCGTCTGTCCCCGAAGCGGCTGTTTGCCACCAACTGATCACCGGCCGCTTCCTTGATCACCTGTTCGTGGGATCAGCACGACATCTCCTGTAGCCCGGCCCAACGTGGCCGGGGTCCATCTTAGAGGCTTCGCAATCTGTCTGGTTCGGTCTCTTGATATTTGATATCTCGATGCCTGTCGCCATTGTTTGGTGATGGTCCCACCATGGTCCCCGGCCACGTTGGACCGGGCTACGGGTTTATGGCTCAGATCACATGAATCCTCCCTAACCCCCGTTTGGTTGGTCAGCACTACAGTTCCCCGTGGCTGGCCCAGCACAGGCGGGAGTGATGGTGCGGTTTGCCGAAGGCAAGAAGTGCAGGCATCGGAGCCTTTGCGGTTTGTGCGCTTGCTCACAAGAAGCGAAGGCGGAGTGCCGTTGCACGTCCCATCGCGAAAGCCGTCCGTGCGTGCGGCCGGGGTCCATGTTTTAATCCTTCGCCATGATTCACAGAAGGGCTCAACGCAAGCGGCGGACTGAGTGCCGCTCCCAAGCGGGTGGTGGCGCCCCAAACATGGTCCCCGGGGACACGCGCGGCAGGTCTCCGAAAGAATGCTTCTTGCCTATCGGCAAGCCGCATTCTTTTTCCGACCTGCGCTGCCCCGGGCTACAAAACCCGGTGCGGTTGGATGATTCCATTCCCTTCGATGATCGGTACCCGTAGCCCGGCCCAACGCGGCCGGGGTCCATGTTGAGTCCTGCGCCATGATTCACAGAAGGGCTCAGCGCAAGCGGCGGACTAAGTGTCGTTCCCAAGCCGGTGGTGGCGCTTTACACATGGCACCTGGGGACACGCGCGGCCTGTCTCCGAAAGAACACGTGCGACGGCGCTCCGCCTTCGCTTCTTGTGCGCAAGCGCACAAACCGCAAAGGCTTTGCTGCCTGCACTTCTTGCCTGTCGGCAAGCCACATTCTTTCTCCGACCTGCGCTGCCCCGGGCTACAAAACTTCAACGTAGCCGCGCCATTTCGAGTTGCCGCGTCTTTCGTAGCCCGGCCTGGCACAGGTGGGCGGAGTGCCGTTACCCACTTCGGCAGACAACCTAGGTTGTGTAAGCGGAATTGAGGTTCGTTCACATAAAACAGTGCCCTGCGCTCTCAACGCAGGACACTGATCTCATCTCGTCAGCGAGATTCCCGGCTTCTTAGTTCGTTGAACAAGACAATGCGCAATGATCGCTGGCAGAGCAAGACCAACTGCATCCTCCGCCCACTCCCAAACGGTCAGCGAGGAGCCTTAGCTGACTCGCAGTTACGAATGATCCGGTGTAGGTATATCCGCTGAATCCGCCCGGCGTGGTTGGAAAGCCGATTGGTTGGCCCGTCACCCGAACAGTCTCTTCCATGATGTCAAAGTTATAGCCGTCCGACAACTCCCCCACTCGCATGTTTAGCGTATAGGTTATTCGGATCTCCGTGCCATCGGGTGCCTGAAGTACTATCTCAAAACCTTCGGGCAACATGCTTGCTGCTACGAATTTCTGATATGCACCCAGGATGGCGTCCGAGATAATTGTGCCAACGCGCGAGGCAATTTGAGCGTTCATGTAGTCCTCCAGCGCAACCCCAACCTGATTGCGCCAGAACTCGGCCGATTCGGGACCAACTAGCTGCAAGGCCGATTGGAGATCCTCCAATCCGGGCACTTCGTCAGATCGAATGGCTTGTTGACTCCAAGTCTCAATTGCGATTTGCAGCACAGCATGGGCCTCTTCCAAGACCTCCAGGATTTCCGGGTCAGGCGCCCCTTCTAAAGCTTCGGCTAAGTAATACCCGCTCGAAACCGAACCTCCGCTGGTGGCAGGTATTGCCGAACCAAATTGGCTCACCATCTCGGGCTCATCTCCGTCGCCGAGTAGGTTGCCGCTTACTGATCGATACACATCAAAATAACGCACCTCACCAGATGATGCGTTGACTACATATACGGGGTCAATGCCTGAAGCCATGAGCGGACGGGTTGCCAAAGAATGCTGTTCGGCCGCGTGAGCGAATTGTGCGGTCGTATAGCAATGATCGCAGACGTCAAAATCAGAAAAGGCGACGGCTTTTTCGCAAAGCGTGAAAAGAAATACAACGGCGAGTACGAATCTCATCAAAACCTCCTAGTGCTAGCTTGTGTTGAACGCCAATTGAACAAATGCCATAAAAGGCTAAATTAGGCTTAAAAAAAAATCAAGGCTTGTCAAGAGCCGTTGCCGATATGTGGCTAGGAATCGTTCTGGGAAGGTAACAGTGCTATAAGCCCATGCGGACTCGATGATCCGGACGACTGGCCCAGCGCATCACCGAAACCGATGGTCAGGGCCGCCTGTGCCGGAAGACGCTGCTTGCTGTCAGCGACTAATCCCCGTCCTCGGAATGCCTATCAAGATGGCGTCTCAGGGCTTCTAGAAATTCATCGAGACCCGGCGCAACATCTCGTTCCAGCGGCCACATCCCCCGTGATGACCGATAAGCTTCAATCTCCCGCAAGATTTGTTGCGCGGTCAGATCGACGGCAATCCTTTGCTCCGGAGCCAGGTCGTCTAACCGTAAAGTGGAAAGCGCCCAATTGCCCCGCATTTCTGCCGCTCGCAGATAGGCCCGAGATACGATGAAATCGCCTTTCGTATCCGTGGGCCAGTGCACTCTGGAGAGCGCTTCAAGCGCATAGATTGAACCCTCGGCAGCGGCCCGCTCCAGATAGCTAATGCTATAACCGGGATCTTCCGGGAAAGCGCTGGCGTATAACTCGGCTCGAACCAGGTCTATGGCAGTGATGGGTGAGCGATGGTCCAGATTGGCTGCTTCGTGAAAGGTGTCTGCAGCTTCCGTGAATGTGTTTTGGGACGGGAAGAGATGTTGATTCCGCCAGGCGACTTCTTCTGGGGATTTTGGATCCCAAAACTTGTCTCCAAGCTGGACAGGGTCTGAGAGTTGCAGAGTGGTTCGTCGTTCGGGGCGCTGCTGAAGCTGTCCCGGAGGCGTTTGCTCTTTCTTGGCCGCCTCGGATTCGGCGACGGCGCTTTCATGATTTGTTTCGAACGCGCCGCTTGCGCTTTGCCCGTTGGAAGAGTCGGTTGTCCCAACAAATAGGGCCAGAACGCCCAGGCCGATGACAATCAGCAACAAGACTGAAACTGCAAACTTGCTCATCTCCTATACCTACCAGTGCCTTGTTTGAAGCTAGCACAGTGTGCTTCGCTGTCAATAGCAAACTCGACGGGCCCCAACGGCGCGGGCGAAGAAGTGCATACGGTAGATAAAGTGCTTTGCTCAAAGTGATGGAGCCAATCCATCGATAGTTCCCGGGGGCACGCGCGGCCGCTCTCGGAAAACTTAGCAGTTTCTGGGGATGATTCGGGTCATTTGGCGTTGTTCGCTGGGGAAGTCGGGGTGGGTGG
>SKKV01000025.1 GCA_007123575.1 Wenzhouxiangella sp. | reverse complement strand
CTGGTATTCGGAGCGGCGCAGACCTGACAGACCCTATCTGTAATGCATATTGTGAGATTCTAGGGATGAAAATTCCCGCTCCCGGTAACATTCCAGATGAGGCAGCTGGGTAACCGAATTACGTGAGGCAACACGACCGGACAAAGTAGTTGACGTCGAACACAAGGGGTTTTTCAACAAAATAACTCGTTCCGGAGTATACTTCGTTTCGGAGTAAATGCAACTGGTAGTCCGCAAACCGGGGTTAATGTAATGACCGAGCTTTCAACCTGTCTGGCCACGATGAGCAACAACGATCAGGGATTTTTCGATGCCCTCGGACAGCGGATCGCCGATCTGCGCAAGGCTCAGGAACTGACCCAGGCCGAGCTCGGCGCCCTGCTCGGGGTCTCGCAGCAGACCATCAACTCATTCGAGAAAGGACGCCGGCGCGTGCCGGCCTCGGCCCTGCCGGAGCTTTCGCGGATTCTGGGTGTATCAGTGGAGTACCTGATCGGGGCCGAGCCGGGTCCGGCCAAACGTGGACCCAAGCCCAAGCTGCAACAGCAGCTCGAAGAACTCAGCCGGTTACCGAAGCCGAAGCAACGGTTTATCAGCGAGATGATCGATACCGTGCTGCAGCAGGAAGGGCAGCGCGGCTAAGGAAGAAGGTCAGGGACGAGAACGCCCGGCAGAGCCGGGCGAAACGCTCATTAATGCTACTCAAGACGGTAAATCTTTACATTGGCCCCCAGGGATTCCAGATCAGGAACGACTGCTTCGATATCTGAACTCTCATCAACAAACAACTGAATCAAGAGGCTGTCGAAACGCACCCCATCTAGCTTTGCAGCTTGCGCGGTAGATTCGAGCACATCTTGCACTGGGCAATATCCTCCAACTGCCAGAAACCTTCCTTCTTGGTGGACATTCTGAAATAGCCTAGTAAGCAATATTCCAGAATCTTGCGATACCTGTTGACATAGATCGACAAACTGAATCTCGTCTCCCGATCTAAAGAACGGCATCCTCTTACCCATCTGGCAAAATAATTGATTCTGATCACCTTCCAGCCGGCAATAGGGGTTGTCATAGAATGGCCCAGAATCACAGCCGGTCATCAATAACGCCGCGCCCAACAGCACAATCCAGCTTCTTTTTGCAACTATTTTCATCATCAAGACTTACCGTGGCCAATTAAAGCAGCTTTGAGAAACGCAGGACTTCCATCGAGTCCGGGTCAATACTGTTGTATCGCTTTGAATCGGTCTCCAGATAACTTCCCCATACCTGATGTCAGTGCCGTGAACAGGACGCGTTGTAAAGGAACCATTGGCTCTGTCGTCCACATACTGGATGTACTGGTATCTCCTGACATGCGGATACGCATTGTGGCCTGTTTCAGTTCCAGCATAGTGGCCGAACAAGCCTGAGCTCAGACGCCCCGTTGGATCTTTACCAAGAGGAGGCGCCAAATTCACCCAATCTTCGATTGCATCTATCCCATGCCAAACAGGTTTGGGTGCGCCGGAGATCATTCGCGGCTCGATCTCTTTCCAAAGATACCCCGTGCAGGCATCTTCAGAACAGACCGCCGATAATTCCTCATTCTGACTAGCTCCAGATTCGTTCTCCCGCCCTTGCATCTGATTAAACGCATACGCCATAGCGGCCGTAACCGCCCCATTTGCGAAAACTAGCCCGGATAATTCATGAACTCGCGAGATCACCGCGCGAGTTCATGAACTATCCGGGTTAGGTCAGGGATTATCGAAGCCCGTGTAATTTTACCTGCCCCGCGCTCGCGCCGTTTCCATTGGCTTGTCTTTTTTCTTTGTCCTCTTCCCTCTCACCTCTTCTGTTCCACCTTCCTCACTACAACTCACAAGCCAGGTCCGACAGCTTGCTCAAGCGCTCCGGGAACAGAACACCGCTGCCGTAATTGGGCAGGGCGGAGACGTAGTCGACCAGGGCGCGGTTGCAGTCGATCAAGGTGATGGTCATGGTGCCCCAGTGTTCCATGATGACGTCTGCGGCGTTGAAGGCGGGGCCGAAGCGGGTGCCGCGGGTGATCAGGAGGTCGTCGAAATAAATGGTGCCGTCTTCGACCGCGCCTTGGCCGACGATCCAGGCCGGGTGGCCGGCTTCGTCGTAGGTAAACCAGATGGCGAATACCTGGCCCGGCTCGGTTTCCTGCAGGAACCAGCCCTGGCCGAACAGCTCCGGGTCGTACCATTGCCCGCTGACGCCAGGGGCGTCGGGTCTGGCAGCCTTTGGCACGCTGCCGCAGGGTACGCCCGGAATGGCAATCAGGCGGGTGACATCGACGCTGCCGCTGCCGTAGTCGGACGGGCCTTGGTAGTGCAGGCTGGCCTGGTTGCAGTTGGCGAAGTCGAAAGTCACCTGGCCCCAGAATTCGATGATCGGCTCGCGCCCGCCTTCTTCCGGGCCAAAACGGCCATCGCGGGTGCTCAAGACTTCTTCGAAGAAGATCTGGTTGCCTTCGATGCGGCCGTAGCCGACCAGCCAGGATTGCTCGCCGGGTGCGCCATCGGGCGGGTAGGTGAACCACCCCAGGGTGGCGTCGGTTTCATCCAGAATTTCCAAGAGCCAGCCTTCGCCAGCGCGATTCGGGCCAAAGAAGTGGCCGCTGTGACCGGCGTGAAGCTGATCCACAACCGGGGCAAACAGCAGGCTGGACGGTGCCGCCAGGCCACCCTGTCCGGCATCGACCACCACGTCCAAGAACTCGCCTGTCTGGCCGTCGTAGCGCAGTACGCGGTGGCTGGTAAGGCAGGCGACATATAGGTGCCCGTCTGGCCCGAAAGCAACATCGCGGGGGAACTCCAGGCCGCCGCTGCCGGCAGGCACGAACTCATCGATGAACTGGCGCGTGTTCGGGTTGAAGCGCAGCACGTTACCGGCCCGGCCATTGGCAAGCAGCAGGTGGTCTTGCGGCGAGAACGTCAGGCCCCAGGGATCGACAATCTGGTCGTTGCCGGCCTCGGCCAGGTCAAGCTGGCGGAAGCCGTGCGTGGTTCGGAACACCAGAACGCGGTTTTTCAGCGCATCGGCCACGTACAGGTCATTGAAGCGCATGGCAAAGCCGCGCATGTGCAGGCTGAGCAAGTCGTTCCAGTTGGTCGGCTCGTCCCGGATCTCCCCGCTGACCGGGAAGTTAAGCCGGTTGCGGTCGGCATCGTAGCGTTCGATGGCATTGTCGCCCAGTACGACGAGCTGGTCGTTGGGGATAAAGCCCATGGCCCGTGGGAAAGAGCTTTGTAGATCGCGCTCGCCGGGAAACTCGGAACTTAGGTACACGTCGATGAGTTCACCGGACAGACGGTCGTAGCGGCGCACGTCGCCCGAGCCGAGCAGGTACAAGCGCCCGGCATCGTCCAGGTCCATGTCGGTGAATTCGGTCAGGATCGGGCCGCCGTCAACCGAGGGCGGGGCGGTGACAACGCCGCGAAAATGCCCGTCCAGGCGATAAGACAAGACCTGGTCGGAGCCACTGCTGGCAACCAGCAGTTCCCAGTCCTCGCTGGTCTCCGGCTCGCGCAGCTGGCGTGGTTCGAACACGAAGGTGGATTCCGGCGGTGGCTCGCCGTCAAGGGGATCGAACGGATAGGGATCCAGCCAGTCGACCACGCCATCGCCGTCACTGTCGGGCTGAGACGGATCCGGTCGCTGGACCGTGCCGGGCTGCACCGGCGAGAAGTAGCCGGAGACGATGGGCCCGAAATCGGCCAGCGTTGCGGCGTTGTCGCTGCCGCGCCCGGGCGTGGTCGAACCGCAGGGTTCGCCGCCGCACAGGATCTCCGGGTTCGAGAACACGTCGAGGCGACGGTAGCGGTCGCGATGGCCGGTGCCGAAACTGCCCATGACGGTGTGAAAGCGACCGTCCTGGATAAATGCATAGTTGGAGCGCGAGGGATCATCGCCGCTGGAAGCCTCGCGCTGGTGCTCGGCGTTGAGGTTGTGGCCGAGTTCGTGGGTGAAGACCGCATCGGAACAGACCGACCAGTTACTGGCGCCATCATTGTCGATATGCACGCCCAAGCTGCGGTCCCAGCTGCCATCGTCAAGCTGGCGCGGAAAAAAGGCAACGCCACAGCTACCGCGGGTTTCGATGTCATGCGGCCAGGTGAAAGCGACGATGTCGGCGCCGTGCGTCTCGCGGAGGTTGGCCAGGCCGCCAAATCCGGGAATGAGTTGGCCGGCAGCGGCGGCGCGCAAGTCCTGGATCGTGGCAGAGTTGTTGGTGTTGCGGTTGTAGGCGACCTCGCGGTGATGGACCAGGCGCACGGCAATGGGCACCTGCGAATCGACCATGGCTTGGTTGGCGATGGCGATCAGGTGATTCAATCGCGTTTCGATCAGCGAGCCGGGGTAGCGCTCTACCATGTCGGGTGTGTAGAGGAACATGACGTCGATCTGGCTGATCGAAGTGGCCTCGGCGTGCTGGCTGGCGACCTGGGCGAGCGTGGAGCGGGTGTGCTCAGCCGGATCCATGGTCTTGGCCTGGTCAGCCGTCAACCTTGCCATCGGGTGTAGCGCCGGCTGGCCGAGCGTGTCGTCATGGAAGCGGTCAACTTCGATGCGGTCGTCGTTGAGGTCCAGCAGCCAGGTGCCGGTGGCGTCCGAATGAACCAGGAACAGGCCGTCCTCGGCATGGATGCGGCCGAAGACGCCGCGTTCGCCGTAGGTCAGCGTGGCGTGGCCGGAATAGCGATCGGTGCCTGGAGAGCTGGCGCGGACGCTGATATCGCCATTGTCGTGCTGAACCAGGCTGCCGACTTTCAGATCCGTGCTGCGGCCGGCACCGAGATAGACCGACAGGGGCTGTCCGACTTCCGGCCTCAGCGGGGTGAGGTTGAGCGGGGTCACCCGCTCTGGCGGAAGCTCGGCGAAGCCGGAGTTGCCGGGCGCTGACAGCAGGGTGCGGGGCTGGTGAATGGCCCGGTGCCAAGGCTCCAGTCGGGGCAAGCTGGAATCGGGCTTGGTGACAGCGGCTGGTGCTTGCACCTGCGCCGGCTCGGTTTCCTGCTGCTGGCCGCTCAACCACCAGAAAATGCCCGTGCCCAGCGCCAGAACAAGAACAATCGAAATCGCGCGCTGGAGCATAGACAACCGTTGGGGGTCAGGGAGTTGCCGATCATTCTAGCGCATCCTCGGAAAGCTGAATCAAGGGTCGAATCTGGACGATCGTCGACTACCCGGCCAGGGCCCGCTCAGGGCTGAAAACGGCTGCTGCCTGGATTCCGGTTCTTCTGCCGGCGACCCGCGACGGGGGTGATGACGATGGCCGTGCGCGTGATCTGGGACGACAATGACGGGACGGGTCTGGCGCTGTGGTGGCGGCGCTTCGGCTGCGGCCTGACTGCGCTGTGCTCGCTGCTGGCGGGCCTTGCGCTCGGCAGATTGGCGCTCAAGTTGGGCCTGGATAAAGGCTTGGTTTGCGGCGGCGATCTGATCCAGATCGCTGGCCGTGGGGACGACGCTGACCGAGCCGGATGGTGCATAGCTGACGGCGTCTGCGCTGCACGGTGTGTCGGAAAAGACAACCATACCGTCCAGATCACAGCGATAGATCTGCGCCTGGGCAACAGAGCCTGCAATGATCATGGACAGTGCTAACAGCCTCAACGACATAGTTCAATCACTCGAGTTCGAGACTTGAACATACCACCGTCAACATCAATCGTTGCTGAACAGGAATCAATAACCATCTGGCTTGTGAAACAGCCGCCGCAGGCGGCCGGCCAGCGTGTCGGCGTTGACGACCACGATGAACACCTTGCGCAGGCGGTCCTCCGGACAGTTCAAAGGCTTCACGCCGTGCCAGGAGTTGCCCTGGCGCTGGAATAGCAGGGAGCGGTTGCCCATGGCCTCGGCCGACCAGCTGCGTTCGAAGTCAGCGAAATCGGGGGCGCTGGCGCGCGAGAAGCGGCCGCCGTCGTCAAGGACCACGGTTTCGCCGCCCCAGCCGGCATCCCACTCATCTTCTGTGTTGAAGTAAAAAATATGCGAGCCCAGCTTGCGCTTGGCATCGCAGTGTGGCGATACCGATGCGCCCTTCGGCGCGTAGTGCCAGTGGTAGGTCAGGCGAAATCGGCGCGTGGCAAACAGCCTGGCCAGCCAGCCCTGGTAAGCCGGGCCGTTGAGCTCGTCGATGAACCGGTGCCAGGCCTCGTGGATCGGCAGGTCAGGACGATATTCCAGGGCGTAGCGGTCATGGGACTTTTGCCCGTGCGCGCGCTTGCGCCCGAAGCTGGCCTTCATGATATCCAGTGGCGGCATATTGGTCCGCAGCAGATCGAAAGTCTGTTCAGTCAGAACCCCCTCGGGGTTGATCCACGGATAGGGGTCGGCTCGACGGAAACTGTCGGTGGCGATATTGTCCAGTGTTGACTGGTCAAGCAGGGGGCTGGCGTTGGTCATGCACGGGCTCTTGGGTGGAAACAGTAATTTGGGCTGGG
>SKKV01000173.1 GCA_007123575.1 Wenzhouxiangella sp. | reverse complement strand
GAAAGGCTGTTTCCTGCCTTTTTCAGGTTTCCATTTTTGGAACCACCGAAGACACCGAAATCACCGAAAAGGCACTTTGCAGTTTCGGTGTCTTCGGTGTTTTCGGTGGTTCCAACAGGTTTTTTATTCCTCTCCCAGTTTTTTCTTTGCGCCTTTGCGCCTCCGCGAGAGTATCGCCTTTACAGCTCGACTTGCGGCACCTCAAAACGTTCGATCACGCGCTGGAATTCGCCGTCGGGCTGGACGGAGAGAGTCATGGTGCGTTGGTCGGCGGGGTGCTGGAAAGTGAGTTCGCTGGCATGCAGCAGAAGGCGGTGGCAGGCAAAGTGCTGGCGGAACAGGCGGTTGTGGCGGCCTTCGCCATAGGTGGTATCGCCGATGATGGGGTGGAAGATGTGTTTGAAGTGGCGCCGGATCTGGTGCATGCGGCCGGTCTCGGGCTGGGCCCTGACCAGCGAGTAGCGGCTGGTGGCGTAGCGCCCGACGGCAAACGGCAGCTCGATCCGTGCCAGGCAGCAGTAGCGGGTTTGCGCTTCCTTTTCTAAGCCCTTGCCGTCCGGGGCCAGGGGATGATCGATCAGACCCTCATCATCAACATGACCGCGAACCACGGCCAGGTAGCGCTTGATGACGGTGCGCGCCATCATCTGCTCGCCCAGCCTGGCGGCGGTATCGGCGTTGAGGGCAAACAGCAGCAGTCCGGAGGTGGCCCGGTCCAGACGGTGGATCGGAAAAACGCGCTGACCGAGCTGATCGCGCAGCAGCTGCATGGCAAAGCGCTTGTCGGTTCCGCGATTGCTGCGATGGACCATCAAGCCGCAAGGCTTGTCGATGGCGCATAACCATTCGTCCCGATAGACAATTGGCAACGCCCCCTCCGAGCGCGCGACAGAGGGAGGGGCCTGATTCATTGCTGTCGGGAATACCGAACGGTGCGAGTGTAATCCGCCGGGTAGATGCCTTCCTCCAGAGCCAGCGGGCGCAGGGTGAAGCGCACCTTCAGTTCAGCCGGCTTTCCATCCTCACCCGTCTGGAACCAGACAAACTTTTCACGCTGCGCCGGATTGATCCAGCGCGCCCTGAAGGTGTCATGGTGCCAGTGCTCAAGCACCAGGGTCTGACTGTCGTCCTGCCATAGACGCAGCTTCAGCGTGCCGTTGTCCGCTCGCACTTCGGCTGAGCCGTATAGCGGATGCTGGTAATCCCCGACGAAGCTCTCTAGCCGATGACTGGGCTGAGTGCCAGTTTGCCGCTGCCGCTCAATCTCATCGCGCGCCTCGGCTGCTTCGGCACGAGATTCAAGTTCATCTTGCAACAGTTTTTCGCTCCAGTCAGTCGGCTCCAGGCCGGCCATGCGATCGACCACCGAACGGGCCAAAGCCGTGTTGAAACCGGTGAAGCGATTGGCCGACACCGCAATGCCCAGATCAAGCTCGGGTATCAACCACAGCAAGGAATTGATGCCGTCGGTCGCCCCGCCGTGGCGCTTTACATGGAAAGACTGGTAGCGACCGATCCCCCAGCCCAGGCCATAAGCATTGATACCAAGGTAATCCTGATCCAGACCGATCAGGTTGGCGGGTGCGTGAATCGCCTCGAGCACCTCGGTCGACAGCAAGGACAGATCGTCCAGTTCGCCCGCCAGGTTGTAGCGCATCCAGCGGGCCAGATCATTCGCGGTGCTGTTAACTGCCGCAGCCGGCGCGCCCCAGGACCAGTCACGGCGCTGGATTTCGACCAGTTCACCGCGAATTTCCTGGTGCGGCCTGGCTGCATTGTCATCCAGCTCCCCAAGTCGGGCATTGCTGCGGCTCATGCCCATCGGTGCAAGCAACCTTGCTTCGACGAAATCTTCCCAGGGCTCGCCGCTGACTGCTTCCAGCACGGCACCGGCAACGACATACATGGCGTTGGAGTAGACGTAGCCCTGGCGAAACGGCTGTTCGAAATCGTGATGACGCAGCGCCGCCAGCGCCTCATCGCGACTGGCCCCGGGCATGAAGGTCAAACGATTGCCGAACAGCCTCCCTACCCCGACCCGATGGGATAGCAGGTCGCGCACGGTGACCTGCTCGGTAACCCAGGGATCAGGCAGTCTAAATCCGGGCAGGTGATCGATGACCCGGTCATCCCAATCCAGCTTGCCTTCATCAACCAGCATGCCCAACGCCGTGGCGGTCATGGCCTTGCTCAGCGAAGCAATCCCGAACTGAGTATCGGCATCGACTTCGCGGCTTCGGTCCAGATCCAGATAGCCAAACCCCTTTGCCAGCAGCACTTCGTCGCCCTGAACGATGGCCACGGCCAGGCCCGGAATCTCCCACCGTTCTCGCTCAGCCTCGATCCACTCCTCAAGCCCATCCGGCGGATCAGCAGCGACCAGGCCTGAGCCGACAAGCAGCAGGGAAAAAAGCAGCGTCCGAAAAACGTTCATCTGTTTGCGCGATCTGTGACGGCCTTTGAGGGTAACTCAAACCGTTCCAACAGGCGGTTGGCGTTGAAAGCTTCAATTTGTATGGGACTGGCTCGTGATAACAACTTGCTCCAAGCTGGTGGTGGTTCATCATGGATGGACCCCGGCCACGTTGGGCCGGGCTACGAACCTGCGCGCTCCTTAGAGGCCCCGTTGGCCACGTTCAGGTCTCGCTATCGAAGCGCGAATTCAAAAACCTTTTGGACGCAAAGCAGCGGAGAGGCAAAGAAACCAAAGAACTTTTCTTGCTTGGCTTCTTTGCTGCTTTGCGTCCCAAAGATTTTGTCTTTTATCCTTTTCTCTTCGCGCCTTTGCGCCTTGGCGAGAAAACCCGCTTTTCGCTTCTACCGGCTGAGTTCAGTCAGGCGGGTCAGCAATTGGTCGAGCTGGTTTTTTTCCTGGTCGCTGAGGGCGTTTAGCAGGCGTTGTTCGTAGGCCAGGGCGGCGGGGACGATGGCGTCGTACACGGCCTGGCCCTGGTCGCTCAGGAACAGGTGCTTGGCGCGGCGGTCGTTGTCGTTCGCCTGGCGGCGAATGCGGCCGGCATCGATCAGGCGGCGGACGGCACGGCTGATCGCGACCTTGTCCATGGCCGATTTCTCGGTGACCTCGGTGGCCGAGATGCCCGGGTAGCGGCCAAGGATGGCAATCACCCGCCACTCGGTCACGCTAAGCCCGTACTTCTCCTCGTAGGTTTTGGCGATATCGTGGCTGATCTGATTCGACAACCTGGATAACCTGTAGGGGAGAAAATGCTCCAGATCCAGCATTCGTTCACGCCTGCTTGCTTGAAATTGGTTTCAAATGTAACTAATATCGTGGCAATCAGCAAGCCGGCAAGGTAGCAGCTCGTGCTGCAGGTCCTGCAGGCTCCCCTTAGCAAGCATGAACCAGGAGTTGGCCATGAGCGAACAACGCGCGAATCCGCTGGGCGTCCAGCAGTTTGAATTCATTGAATACGCCGCCCCCGATGCCAGCCAGCTGCACGACCTGTTCGGCAAGCTGGGTTTCGTCGCCGTGGCCAAACACAAGACCCGCCCGGTCACCCTGTATCGCCAGGGTGACATCAACTTCCTGGTCAACGAAACGCCGGATTCTTTTGCCAGCGATTTCGCCGCCGCGCACGGTCCGAGCTGCACCGGCTTTGCCCTGCGCGTGGCCGACCCGGTCAAGGCCCGCGAGGTTGCACTGGCCAACGGCGGCAAGGCCATTGCCAACAAGCCCGACACCCTGGCCATCAGCGCCCCGGCGTTCAGCGGAATTGGCGGCAGCGCGCTGTATCTGACCCGAGGCATCGAGGACGTGGAAAAGGAGTTCGACTTCGATCCCGCCGTCGACCGTCACCCCAAAGGTGTCGGTCTGACCTTCATCGACCACCTGACCCACAACGTCTACAACGGCAACATGGGTCAATGGGCCGAGTTCTACGAAAAGATCTTCGGCTTCTTCGAGGTCAAGTATTTCGACATCAAGGGTGCCCAGACTGGCCTGCGGTCGAAAGCCATGACCGCGCCCAACGGCAATATCTCGATTCCGATCAATGAGTCGGAGAACCCGAAAAGCCAGATCAATGAATACCTGGACGAATACAAGGGCGAAGGCGTTCAGCACATCGCTCTCTACACCGAAAACGTCTATGAATCGGTCGAGGCGCTGCGCGCCAACGGCATCGACTTCCTGGACACGCCGGACACCTACTTCGACGTCATCGACCAGCGCATTCCCAACCACGGCGAAGACGTACCGCGCATGCGCAAGAACAAGATCCTGATCGATGCCGACCTGAATGATCCGGGCAAGCAGCTGCTGCAGATCTTTACCCAGACCAACATTGGTCCGATATTCTTCGAGGTCATTCAGCGCAAAGGCAACGAGGGCTTCGGCGAAGGTAATTTCCAGGCTTTGTTCGAAGCCATCGAGCGAGATCAAGCCAAACGCGGAGTGCTGTGACCGCGCCGCGACAACGGAGCAAGCAAAGATGAAAAACTGGATCACGCATCCAAAAGTTGAAGGCAAGGCCAGCCGGCAGGCGCATTGCGACCTGCCGGAAGGTACTTACGAACGCGAGCTGGGCAAGGAAGGATTCTTCGGCCCGGCCACGCACATGTACCACACCCGCGTACCGACCGGCTGGAGCGACTTCGAGGGCCCGCTGCGTCCGCGTGCCTTTGACACCACCAAAATCGAAGCCCACAGCACCTCGCCCTGGGATGCCAGCGAGCTGATGCACAACCCCCATACCCGCGTTCGCAGCTGGACCTGCTCAGGATCCATGGACGTGCTGGCACGCAACTCCGACGGCGACGAGCTGCTGTTCATACACGACGGCCAGGGCGATCTGTACTGCGACTACGGCCACCTGCCCTTCCGCGACGGCGATTACATCATGCTGCCGCGCGGTACGATGTGGCGGATCGAGTCCAAGGCGCCTGTCAAGCTGCTGCTGATCGAGGCGACCAACTCCAGCTACCAGCTGCCCGACAAGGGCCTGGTCGGGCCGCACGCCATCTTCGACCCGGCGATGCTGGACACCCCGGTAATCAGCGACCAGTTTCGCGCCCAGCAAGGTGATCACCCTTGGCGGGTGGTGGTCAAGCGCCGCAACCAGCTCTCGACCATCAGCTACCCGTTCAACCCGCTTGATGCCGTCGGCTGGAAGGGCGATCTGATGCCGGTGAAGATCAACTGGCGCGACATTCGCCCGCTGATGAGCCACCGTTACCATCTGCCGCCGTCGGCCCACACCACCTTCCTGGCCAATCGCTTCGTGGTCTGCACCTTTGTGCCGCGCCCGTTCGAGTCTGATCCGGACGCGCTGAAAGTGCCGTTTTTCCACAACAATGACGACTACGACGAGCTCATCTTCTACCACGCCGGCAATTTTTTCTCGCGTGACAACATCCACCCCGGCATGATGACCCTGCACCCCTGCGGCTTCACCCACGGCCCGCACCCGAAGGCGCTGAAAAACGCGTTCAAGCCCAAGGTCGAGGCCACCGAGGAAGTCGCGGTGATGATCGACACCCGAGACGCGCTGGAAGTCACCGGTGCAGCCGAGCAGGTGGAGTGGGCGGAATACGTCGATAGTTGGAAAGGATGAAACAACGGTTTACGGTTTACGGGTTCCGGTTTACGGAAAATCGGATCGAGGCTTTTCCGTCAACCGTGAACCGTAACGCGTAAACCGCAACTCTCAACCTGGAATATTTTTATGAAGCTTGGAACATTGAAACAAGGCGGGCGCGACGGCACCCTGGTCGTCGTCAGCCGTGATTTGAGCCGGGCGGTCGTGGCCGGCGGCATTGCGCCGACGCTGCAGGCCGCGCTGGATGACTGGCAGCAGGCCGCACCGCGGCTGAACACGCTGTACGACGAGCTCAACGCCGGCACCGCCGAAGACATTTTTGACCTGGACATCGGCAAGCTGGCCGCGCCGCTGCCGCGCTGTTACCAATTCGTGGATGGCTCGGCCTACCTGCCGCACGTCGAGCGAGTGCGCAAGGCGCGCGGGGCGGAAGTGCCGGAAAGCTTTTTCACCGACCCGCTGATGTACCAGGCCGTTTCCGACGGCTTCATGGGCCCGCTTGATGACATCGCCATGGCCTCGACCGAGTGGGGTATCGATTTCGAATCTGAGATCGGCGTGATTTGTGACGATGTACCGATGGGCGCATCAGCAGAGGAGTGCGCCGGCCACATTCAGCTGGTTACCATCCTCAACGATGTGTCGCTGCGCAACCTGATCCCGGGCGAGCTGGCCAAAGGCTTCGGCTTTCTGCAGTCCAAGCCGCGCTCGGCACTGGCCCCGGTCGTCGTCACGCCAGACGAACTGGGCGATGCCTGGGTCGACAGCAAGCTGCACCTGCCGCTAATCACGCACTTCAACGGCGAGCTGTTCGGCAAGCCCGAGGCCGGCGAAGACATGCAGTTCTCCTTTTCCGAGCTGCTGGCCCACGCCGCCAAATCCCGGCCCCTGGCCGCCGGCACCCTGCTCGGTTCCGGTACCATCGCCAACCAGGACACCAGCCTGGGTGCTTCCTGCCT
>SKKV01000133.1 GCA_007123575.1 Wenzhouxiangella sp. | reverse complement strand
GACGGACTGTTTCCCGCCGCTGACTTTCTGGGCCGGGGCGGTCGCATGGCGATTGGCTCGGACAGCAACCTGCATACTTCAGCCGCCGCTGAGCTGCGCCTGCTGGAATGGGGGCAGCGCCTGGTTCGCCACCAGCGCAACGTGCTGGCCGGTGGTCCGGGCCAGCATCTGGGCAGCAGCCTTTGGCAACATGCGGCCAGCCACGGCGCCAAGGCATTGGGCCAAGGCTGCGGTCGGCTGGCGCCCGGCTACCGTGCCGACCTGGTGGTGCTGGCCGCTGGTCATGCGCTGCTGCAAGGGCTTGAGCCTGAGTCCATGCTGGATACCTGGATCATGGCCGAGCAGCCGGGCATGATCGATGAAGTCTGGGTCGCCGGGCAGCGGCAGGTTCAGGCCGGAAGGCACCGCCTGCGCTCACAGCTGGAACCGGGCTTTGTCGAGCTGCGGGCCCGTCTCGCGGACCATTCGCCATGACCGAGCTGCCTTTCTCACCGGCCTGCGAGCGCAACAAGCAGCCGATTGTCGAGGTGCTCGAGCGCCTGCTGAAACCTGAGGCACGGGTGCTGGAAGTTGGCGCCGGCACTGGTCAGCACGCAGTGCACTTCACCACCTTGATGCCAGGTCTGGACTGGTTGGTAACAGATGTGCCGGACAAGCTTGACGGCCTGGCAGCGCGGATTACTTTCGAGGCCCCCGACCGCCTGTCGCCACCCGTTGCCCTGGATGTGGCCCGGGGGCTGTGGCCCGACGGCCCATTCGACGCCGTCTACACCGCCAACACCTTGCACATCATGCCTTTCGAGCTGGCGCCAGCCCTGTTTGCCGGGGCCAGCCAGGTGCTCGGCCGCGACGGTGTGCTGATCTGCTACGGGCCATTCATGGACGATGGCATGCACACCGCCGACAGCAACCGGGAGTTCGACGCATCGCTGCGCGCCCGCGACCCGTCCATGGGCATTCGCGACACCCGCGATCTGGATCGCCTGGCGGCCGACTGCGGTTTGACCCGGCAGGCGGATTTGACGCTGCCGGCGAATAATCGCATCCTGGTTTTTCGTCGCATCGAATGATCGTGTAAGCTCCCGCCCACACGGAACCCAAGGATCGGAATCACAATGGTTCAACTCAGCCCGACCTACCAGGACCTGGTCCAGCAAGCGCGCGGCCTGTTGGCCGACGAGCACCATCGGGTCGCCAACGCTGCCAACCTGAGCGCGTTGATCTTCACGCGGCTGGACGATATCAACTGGGCCGGCTTCTATTTTCTTGAAGGCGACGAGCTGGTGGTCGGGCCGTTTCAGGGCAAGCCGGCCTGCGTTCGCATTGCCATGGGCCGCGGCGTCTGCGGTACCGCCGCCGCCACGCGGCGCACCCAGCGAGTGGCCGATGTTCATGCCTTCGAGGGCCACATCGCCTGCGATCCGGCCTCGCGCTCGGAAATTGTCGTGCCGCTGATCGTTCACGACCAGGTGATCGGCGTGCTGGATATCGACAGCCCGAATGCCAACCGCTTCGATGACGACGATCAGGCCGGCCTCGAAGCCCTGGCCCGCGTTTACGTGGACTCCCTGGCTTCAGCCTGAATAATTCATGAACTTGCACACGCCCTCGCTCGTCTATTGTCCGCACAGCGGACTTTCCTCAGTCGGTCGTATTGCCCGATACGACGCTCCATCGGAAAGTCCCCTGTGCGAACAATATCCTGCGCGATCATCGCGCGAATTCATGAATTTTTCAGGCTAGCACCTGAAGCGTTTGCGCCGGCCGCCGGGTCAGGGGCTTGTCCAGGCCGAGCACGATCAGCGTCCCCGGCTTGAAGCCGCTGGCCGGCAGTTGCCCGCCCAGCACCCTGGCCAGGCTTTCCAGGCCGGGGTTGTGGGCAATCAGCATCAGGCGGTTCAGGTTTGCAAGCCCATGCTCGGCGATCTGCAGCAAATCGCCGGCCGATGCCAGCCATAGACGTTCATGAACATGAACCGGTAAATCCAGCCCATCGAGTGCCAGTTTGGCTGTCTCACGCGTGCGTGTAGCGGGTGACACCAGCACCTGCTCTGGCAGGCGGGTCGACTCGGATTGCGCCAGCCAGTGATTCAGGTTGCTGCATGCCTGGCGTCCAACCTCGTGCAGGGGCCGCGAGCGATCACGGCCATCGGGGCTTGTGTCTTCGGCTCGGGCGTGGCGCAGCAGCCATAGCTCGCAGTCACTCATGCGCAATCGTTTTCGGGGTGATGAAGGGAGGTTTCTATAATAGGACACCATTTCTCATTTTTTGCAACAGGAGCACTCATGGCAGCCCGGGCTGATCACGGAAGACGACCGACCTTGCGCGAAGACTACCGGCCACCGGCCTGGCTGGTTGACCATGTTGAGCTGGTTTTCGAGCTGGATCCGGACCAGACCACTGTGACCGCGCACCTGGACGTGCGCCGCAACCCCGAATCCCCGGATCAGCAAGCGCCGCTGCGCCTGGAAGGGGTGGATCTGAAGACCTTGTCAGTCAGCGTCGACGACGAAGAGCTGCCAGCGCGCCGCCGCCGGCTGGACGGGGAGAGCATGGTCCTGGGCCAGGTGCCGAACCAGGCCCGGGTCAGCACCCGGGTCAGCATATGCCCGGCCGCCAATACGGCCCTGGAAGGTCTGTACCGGGCCGGCGACTCCTTGCTGACCCAGTGCGAGGCCGAAGGCTTTCGCAAGATCACCTGGTTCCCGGATCGGCCCGACGTAATGAGCACCTTCCGGGTTCGCCTGGAGGCCGACAGCGAACGCTTTCCCGTTCTCCTTTCAAACGGCAACCTGGTCGAAGCCGGTGCCCAAGCTGACGGACGTCACTATGCGGTATGGTCCGATCCGCATCCCAAACCGAGCTACCTGTTTGCGATTTACGCCGGCCGGCTTCAGGCCATGACCGGCAGCTATCGCACCAGCAGCGGGCGCGAGGTGAGCCTGAAAATTTACTCCGAACCGGACAATCTCGACCGCCTGGCCCACGCCATGGGCAGCCTGAAACGGGCCATGGCCTGGGACGAGCATCGCTACGGCCTGGAATACGACCTTGATGTTTATCACATCATCGCCACCCATGATTTCAACATGGGCGCGATGGAAAACAAGTCACTGAACATCTTCAACGCCCGCTACGTGCTGGCCGATCGCGAAACTGCCACCGATGCCGATTTCGAAGCGGTCGAAGCCGTGATCGGGCATGAATATTTCCATAACTGGACCGGCAACCGGGTCACCTGCCGGGACTGGTTTCAGCTCACCCTCAAGGAGGGGCTGACGGTTTTTCGCGACCAGGAATTCACCGCCGACATGCGCTCACGCTCGGTCAAGCGCATCGACGATGTGGCCAATCTGATGGCGCGCCAGTTTCCCGAAGACGCCGGCCCCATGGCCCACTCGATTCGACCCGAGCGCTATATCGAGATCAACAACTTCTATACCTCCACCGTCTATGAAAAAGGTGCCGAGGTGGTGCGGATGTACCAGACCCTGCTTGGTCAGGCCGGATTCCGGCGCGGCCTGGATTTGTATTTCAAGCGCCACGACGGCCAGGCCGTGACCTGCGATGACTTTCTTGCCGCCATGGCCGATGCCAACGATCGTGATCTGGGCCAGTTCGAACGCTGGTACCGCCAGGTCGGCACGCCGCGCCTGGAGGTCAAGCGCCACTATGATGCTGACAGCCAGGAGACCATCCTGCGTTTCCGCCAATCCCTGCCGGAGCATGCCGACAACAAGGACCTCGGCCCGCTGATGATTCCGGTTCGGATCGGCTTCATCGGGCCGGACAACCAGCCCCTGCCGGTCACCCTGGCGCGGGAAAGCAAGCCCGGCCCGGAAACCCGCCTGCTGGTGCTGACCCGCGAGACCTCGGAGTACCGCTTCCGCGACCTGCCCGAAGATGCCCTGCCATCGCTGCTGCGCGACTACTCGGCCCCCGTGGATCTGGATTACGACTGGGCCGCGACCGACCTCGCTCGCCTGGCCGGTCACGACACTGATCCGTTCAATCGCTGGCGCGCCACCAGGCGACTGGCCGAGCTGGTGCTGGGCCAGATGATCGACGGCCATGTTGCCGAACCGGAGGAAGCCGAGCTGCTGATCGAGGCCTGGCGCGCCAGCCTGACTGACCCCGCCCTGGATCCGGCGCTGGTCGCCGAGCTTATGTCCCTGCCCAGTGAAAACGAGCTGGCCCAGCAGCGTAAGCCGGTGGCAGTAGAAGCCATCCACCGCGCCCGCCGGGGCCTGATCAAGCGGCTGGCAACCGAGCTGGCAACCGAGCTCCTGGCGGCCAATGACCGCTGCCAGGCCAATGGCCCCTGGTCCAGCGATGGATCGGCCACCGCCGCGCGCCGGCTCAAGAACGCAAGCCTGAACCTGCTCTGCGCCAGCGGCGACGAGAAAGGTTTGGAGCGCGCCGTTGGCCAGTTCGAGCAGGCCGACAACATGACCGACCGACTCGCCGCGATGCGCTGCCTGGTGCACAACCAGCACCGCCACGCCGACAAGGCCCTGGCCAAGTTCGAACAGCAGTTCGCCGCCGATCCGCTGGTCATGGACAAGTGGTTCGCCCTGCAAGCCACCGTCCCGCTTGCGTCCACCGTCGAGCAGATCATGGAACTGATGAAGCACCCGGCCTTCAGCCTGAAAAACCCGAACAAGGTCCGCGCCCTGCTCGGCAGCTTCGCCATGCACAACCCCCGGGGCTTCCACCGCGCCGACGGCGCCGGCTACCGCCTGCTCGGCTCAGCGGTTAGCGAACTCGACCAACTCAATCCCCAGGTCGCCGCTCGCCTGGTCACGGCCTTCAACCGCTGGCACGCCTACGACGACAACCGCACCGCGCTGATGCGCGATCAGCTAGAAGCCATCGCAGCGCGCAAGCAGCAAAGCCCGGACGTCGAAGAAATCGTCTCAGCCGCCCTCCGAGCTGGGTCGAAACGGGGAGATGGGTAAAGGGGTACCTGATTAGACATCATGTTTTGACCTGCCCAACCTCAACGCTCGTGGGTTAAGTTGCTGGGGTTGGGTAAGAACCCGGAAATTCAACTCAGAGCCACCTTGAGGAGGGCAGGTCATGAACGATGTTAACGCACACTTAGACTCTGGTCTTGGCCGGATGTCGAATGAATACGCCGGCTACGTGGGCCTGGACGTTCACAAGGACACGATTGCAGTAGCAGTGGCGTTACCGGGTCGCGAGGCGGCCTACGATCATGGTGAGATTGCCAACAATCTGAAGGCCATCAAGAAGCTGGTCAATCGTTTGAGCAAGCAGTTTGAGGGGCAGGTTGTGCTGTTTGCCTATGAAGCGGGACCGTGTGGTTACGATCTGTACTGGCAGTTGACGGCATTGGGCCACGACTGTCAGGTTGTTGCCCCTGGATTGATCCCGAAAAAGCCCAGCGAGCGGATCAAGACTGACAGGCGCGATGCGCGCAAGCTGGCAGTCAACGCTCGCAGCGGCGAATTGACGCCGGTATGGGTGCCGGACGCCGAACAGGAGGCCATGCGTGATCTGACCCGAACCCGAGACGATTTCAAGGGTCAGGAACGCAAGGCCCGCCAGCAGCTCAATGCCTTTTTGCTGCGCCATAGCAAGGTCTGGCCGACGGGCAAGTCGCGCTGGACCAAGACCCATTGGCGCTGGCTGGAGGAGCTGCGCTTCGAGCAGGACTGGCAACAGATCGTGTTGCAGAGCTACATTGACGCGGTGCGTGAGGCGACGGCCCGGGTAACGGCCATCACGACCCAGATGGAGCGGGCACTGCCACAGTGGTCGCTGGCACCGGTGGTGCATTCGCTGGTGGCGCTGCGCGGGGTCGACAAGATCACCGCGATGGTGCTGATGGCCGAGCTGGGTGATATCAGCCGCTTTGATCATCCGCGCCAACTGATGGCCTTTCTGGGGCTGGTGCCGAGTGAGCACAGCTCGGGTGACAAACGACAGCGTGGCGCGATCACCCGAACCGGCAATCGTCATGCACGACGAGTGCTGGTGGAGTCGGCTTGGTGTTATCGCTTTCCACCCCGACAAACCGCCCATTTGAGGCGCAAGGCGGCCAATGCCTCAAAGGAGGCTCAGGCGATCGCCTGGAAGGCACAGAAGCGGCTTTGCTGCCGATATAGCGACATGATCAGGTCCGGCAAGAATACCAAGGTGGTCACGGTGGCCGTAGCGCGTGAACTGGTCGGCTTTATCTGGGACATCGTGTGTCAGGAAATGCCGAAAGTCCGGACCGCCGCATGATCAGGCAACAGCCTACTTGCAATCACAATCCATTGACATAATAAGGAGGTCTTCAGGCGCTTTGACTCAGGGCATGGCCGGGCCGGTGTGGAGAATCCACGACGACGCTAAATCGGCGTCAACAATGCGAGAGCATTGCCGATAACCCATGTCATTAGAGTGTGGCCAGCTCCGCGACGCAGTGAAGTCAGGTCGGTAACCAATCCACGCATATCAGCATGATCCACCGTCGCAAACTGCCCACCGTGCCCTGAGTCAAGGCGCTTGAAAACGAAAAACATGCCATAGATACTTGACAGGTCAAAACATATCAGCGTCGTG
>SKKV01000270.1 GCA_007123575.1 Wenzhouxiangella sp. | reverse complement strand
TAGGTACCGACAATCACGCCAACGATCAGGGTGAAGGCAAAGGCATGGATGATCTCGCCGCCGAAGTAGAACAGCGCGATCAACACCAGCAGGGTGGTCAGAGAGGTCATCAATGTCCGGCCCAGCATCTGATTGATCGACAGGTTGCAAAGCTCCGTTGGCGTGCCCTTGCGCTTGATGCGGAAGTTTTCTCGCAAACGGTCGTAGAGAACGATGGTGTCATTGAGCGAGTAACCGATGACCGCGAGGATAGCCGCCACAACGGTCAGGTCAAAATTGACCTGGAACAGAGACAAAATACCGACCACCAGCAGCACGTCGTGGACCAGGGCGGCCACGGCGCCGACGGCGAAGCGCCATTGGAATCGGAAGGACACGTAGAGCAGAATGCCGAACAGCGCATAGAGCATGGCAAGACCACCCTGCTCTGCCAGCTCCTGCCCAACCTGCGGTCCCACAAATTCGACTCGCCTAAGCTCGATCCCCGGCTCCTGCGCCGATAGCGCGCGCAACACCTGGGTGGACAGATCGGCGCCCGACTCATCGTCCTGATCGGCCGGCATGCGGACCACGATATCGCGAGCCGCGCCGAAGGTCTGGACGGTAAAGTCGTCGAAACCCGCATCGGTCAGGGCCTGGCGCACATCGCCCAGCTCGGGAGCCGCGGGATAACCCACTTCGATCAGCGTACCGCCGGTAAAGTCCAGGCCGAAATTGATGCCTCGGGTGAACAGCGAAGCAACACCGATGGCCAGGATGATGGCGGATATCACCAGGGCAAGCTTGCGCTGGCCCATGAAGTTGATGTTGATATCAGGCTTGATAATTTGCATGTGTTTGCCTCTAGATCGCCAGCGCCTTGAGACGCTTCTTGCGGCCGTAAATCAGATGGACCACGCCACGCGTACCAATGATGGCGGTAAACATCGACGTCACGATACCCAGGCTCAGGGTCACGGCAAAGCCCTTGATCGGCCCGGTACCGAACAGGAACAGCACCACCGCGGCGATCAGCGTGGTGACGTTGGCATCGGCAATGGTCGAGAAGGCCTTCTCGTAGCCGGCTCGAATGGCCGCCTGCGGCGAGTTGCCGTTATTGAGTTCTTCACGTATTCGTTCGTAAATCAGCACGTTGGCATCCACCGCCATACCGACTGTCAGCACGATACCGGCAATACCCGGCAGGGTCAGCGTGGCACCAAGCAGGGACAGCAGGGCAACGATCAGTACCAGGTTGACGGTCAGGGCGACGTTGGCGACCAGCCCGAACACTTTGTAATAGATCGCCATCACGATCAGGACCAGGATGAAACCGATGATGACCGAGCGGAAGCCCTGGTCGATGTTGTCCTGTCCCAGGCTGGGGCCGACGGTGCGCTCTTCGATGATCTGCATTGGCGCGGCCAGGGCACCGGCGCGCAACAGCATGGCCAGCTGGCTGGCTTCCGTGGCCGAGCCCAGACCGGTGGTCTGGAAGCGTCCACCAAAGGGTTCGCGGGTGACCGCGGCCGAGATCACTTCCTCGACGCGGCGGGTGGTGTGAACTTCCTCGCCGTTTTCTTCGTGCGTCTCCGGCCGGTGCTCAATAAACACGACGGCCATGCGGTTGCCGACATTCTGGCTGGTGTGCTCGAGCATGCTGCGCGCGCCAGGGCCATCGAGGGTGACGACCACGTTGGGCGAGCCGGTCTGCGAGTCGAAGCCAGCCTGGGCGTTGATCAAGTTGTCACCCGAGGCAATCACCGTGCGCGATAGCAGGATCGGAGTACCGTCGCGCATGAAATACAGCAGCGACTGCGGCGGAACACGGCCGGTGCGATGGGCTTCGAAAGGATCGTTTTGCTCGTCAACGCCGCGATATTCAACCGTGGCCGTGGAGCCCAATACCTGCTTGGCCCGGGCCGGGTCCTGCACGCCGGGCAGCTGGACGACGATGCGATCAGCACCCTGCTGCTGAATGATCGGCTCCGAAACACCAAGCTCATTGACGCGGTTGCGCAGCGTGGTGATGTTCTGGCGCAGCGCCGTCTGCTGCAGCTCGCGCAGCACGTCTTCATCGATCATGGCGCGGATATTGAAGGTTTCCGAACCGTCGCGTGTATCCAGGTTCAGCTCTTCGACCTGCCGGCCGATCACGCGCATCGCCCGCTCGCGGTCATCTTCAGAGCGCAGCTCAACAACGATATGGTTGCGATCCATGCGCACCGAGCGATAGCGGATTTGCTCATCCCGCAGCAGGTTGCGCAGCTGGGTGACGAAGCGCTCCAGCTGCTGGGTACGCGCGGTGTCCATGTCAACCTGCATCAGAAAATGCACGCCGCCTTGCAAATCCAAGCCTAAGGTCATTGGCTCGGCCCGCAGCAAGCGCAGCCAGGCCGGCGTAGCCGGTGCCAGGTTCAGAGCAACCACGTAGTCTTCACCAAGCGTCTCGCTAAGCACGTCGGCGGCGCGCGCCTGGCGATCGACATTGTCCAGTCGAACCAGCATGCGCGTCGGCTCGAACTCGATCGCACCCGCTTCAATGCCAGCCGTGCTCAAGGCGCCTTCGACACGAGTCGGCAGGTCGCGGTCCAGCTCGAAACCACGAATTGAAGATACCTGCACCGCCGGGTCGTCACCGAACAGGTTGGGCAGCGAATAAACCAGGCCGATGCCCAGGGCGACAACCAGCAGGGCGTATTTCCAGGGTGGGAATCGGTTCATGTGTGGGTCTCGAAAATCATTCGATCTATCATAAGGTTAAGTCAGCTTGCCGAATCGATCGTTCCCTTGGGCACGACCTGGGCAACGGAATGCTTTTGCAGCTTGACCACCATCTTGTCAGCCAGTTCAACGGTCACGAAGCTGTCGCCGACATGGGTAATCTTGCCGAGTATGCCGCCAGCGGTAATCACTTCGTCGCCGGCCGACAGGCTGGAAACCAGCTCACGGTGTTCCTTGTTGCGCTTCATCTGCGGCCGAATCAGCAAGAACCAGAAGACGATGATCAAAAGGCCAAACATGATCAGCGAAGGCATGGCGCTGGGCTGCTGGGCGGCGTCCTGCGCCATCGCGCTGGCAATGAAAAAATCCATGGACTAAAACCTCAAGGCGTGGCAGTTTTCAAGGATATTGGGACCATTCGGCCCCGATGCAACACGCAATTATCGCACAGCCCGCCGCCGGGGACTACCTACCAGTAGTCATCCTCTGGTGGCTCATAGAAGTCTTCTTCTTCCTCGGATCTTGGGGGCGGAGGTGGAGACGGGAAATCTGCCACAAGGTCACGCAGGTTGACCACACCGGACATCAGCGGCGGTTCGTAGCACTCACGGGCCTTTTCGCCTACTTTAGGGGACTGATTTGGATGCGCGTCTTTATTCATGATGACAGTCCTGGTAACGCATTGAGATCACCGCGGCGCTCGGTAGACCAGATGCAGAATCCGCTCGCCCGGATCGAGATTTAACGCATAGCCGGTGCGACCCAAATCGCGAACCGGTATGCGACGTCCGGTCCGCTCGTCAACCAGGTAGCTGGCAGCAAGGCGCCCATCCGGGTCGTCCAGGTGAAGCCTGGCCCTGGCGCGCTCGGTTGCCTCGATCTTGAATGTCCAGGTGTCGCGCGCTTTCGGGCTGCGAATGTCGCGCGCATAGTCGGCACTGTGCTCGCCCCAGCCTGGCTGGGGAATGGCCATGGTGACCACTGGGCTGGCCGGCGAGGTCAGACGCTCGGCGTCAAAGTGATCGAAGTCGTCGCTAGCCTGGGTGTGATGGCCAAACCGAATGGAAGCGATTTCCGAATCAGTCTCCAGAATTGCCTGAGTCATCCAGTTAGCTGAGTCGGCGAGGCGCCCGGCGGTCAATGGGGACGATGCCGGCGTGGCCGTGACCGGGAAGCGAACCTGCACATCGTCCGTAACCCGAACCCAGAAAGGCTCGCCGGGGCCGAGTTCGCCCTCCCCCAATATCCCGTTGTGCTCGCTGTAGGTTTCGGTACCCGGATCCCAGGTCCACATGAAATTGCGAACCTTTTCATCGTTTACCGCCGTGATGAAATCATGTTCATCGCCGTCGTAGAAAAATCGCAGTTGGTTCCAATCCAGGTCAAAGCGGCGCGGGTTGCTCAGCATGTAGGGGCGTCCCAGACCTGCAGCGCCGGTGGTATCAACAGGCCAAGGCGCGGTGATGTCGGCAGGTAGGCCACTGATCGTGCCGGACCCGGCGTTGAAGCTGTACAGCCAGTAGCTTTCGGCGATATCCAGAGCTGCGCTGTCATTGGGCAGCGGGCTGTAACCGCCAGAGCTCGGATCCCAGCGCCACATCATCCAGTCACTGCCGTAAGTCCCCATGCCCAGCATGCCGAAGGTCTGGGCAACGGTGTTGCCGGCCAGGCGTTCGCAGGGCAGCGCCACCTGGTGCCAGGTCTCGGCCGAGATAGTGATTGATTCGGTGCAATCGCGCAGGCGAATGCGCCCATAGCCGTAAATCGTATCGTGGCCGCTGTCGCCCAGATCGTTATCACCATCCAGGCCAACCAGGGCCAGTCCGAGATGCAGCGCGTCGGCGGGATTGTCGACCGTCTGTGCCGGCTTGGCTTGGCTTAGCTGATTGAGCACGGCGGCGATTCCGGCCACGTGCGGGGTGGCCGCGGAAGTGCCGGTGAACGTAATAGGGTCATCCGTGACGGTTGAGACGCCGCTGAAATTCATGCCGTCGGGCTTGTCAACATCAGTCGGCGGCGGCAGGCCCCCACCGGGGGCCAGCACCGGGCCTTCTGAACTGAACGAGGACTGTTGGTCAAAATTTCCGGACGCATTCAAGGCACCGACAGTAAACACGTTGGGCGAATCGGCAGGGAAGCCGAGAGAGCGTTCGGGAATGAAGTCGAAGAAGCCAATATTGGAAAACACCTGCAGATTGCGAGCAGTGGGTGCGGACCAGCGCGCCACCACCAAAGCGTAGTTTGACAGTCCACTGGGACAGTTGCCGCTGGAGCCACTTGCTCCCACGGAGATGAATTCCTGCGGATCCTGTGACGGGTCCCCAGACTGCTCGCTGGTAGAAGAGGCGTATTGCTCCCACTGATTGTTCGCTGCATTGCGGCGAAACAGAAAGAGGTCATAATCATGATTTATGTCGGTCCAATCATTCCAAAACGCGGTAATCTGTATTGGAAAACCTTCGGGAAGACAGGCAGGACTCTGGTTTAGATTGCCACCGCCGGGAGTCCACCGATGACTATCCACATAATCGCCCCCCGGCGAAACGCCATTGCCATCGTACAGCCCACCCCAATGCTCCTCCCTCGAATTACCAGCGGCATTGACGACCAGCGTACCTCGCTCAGCGGCGATACCAGCAGCCTCGGCAATGGTGCCGCAAGGATTGCCCCACAATGGTGGGCACTCGCTGCCATCGCCAATTCCATCCAGTGGAGCGCCTAGCGACGCAGAAAAAATATCTGCACGGAGGCCACCGTGATTTGCTGTGTCACTGGCGTGCAGCAGTCCAGCGTACCAGGACGAAACCAATGTACTCTGGTAGACCCAGAAGTTGGCACCTGGGGCCATGTCGTAGGCGATTTCCATTGTGCTGCTGCCGTGAGTGCCGCCGCTGTCGAAATTGCTGCATGCAGGCGGGTCTCCGGAACCGGTGCACTCAAACACATTAGTGCCAGCAATCACGAACCGTCGAAGTTGCGCATTAGGAGGCCAATCTCCGCTGGCCTGCAGGTCTTCCCAACCCACGAAGTTGCTGTCTATCAGGGCGATAATTGTCCCCTCCCCGTCGGCTCCAAGAGCATGGTAAGGTCCCATGCCGCTGGCAGCCACACCCTCCGAGGTTACGCTGCCGGCCCTGGAATCAAACCGACGCAGGGTGCGCACCTCGCGCGCCGGTTGCAGGCTGATCACGTCTTCGCTAGCCAGCAGGTCGGCGATAGCGCCCACCGGCACCCAGGCATCGAACAGGCTGGGCACATTCTGTGCGTGGATTTCCAGCCCGGTGCGCCTGGCCAGACTGGAACTGGTCACGCGCTGCTGGTTGGGTGCCAGCCGGATTTCCAGCAGCAGACGATCATCGTCGACCCGGATCAGGTGACGCTCGGCCTTGGCGCGCCAGTCATCTCTTTCCTGGTGAGCCTGGTGAATTCGCTGCAGCAGGGGCACGCGCGGCCGATCAGCGCGCTCGGCCAGCGCTTGCCGGTCAAGGGTAAGCGCTTCCGGCGGCAGCTGGACCGTCTCGAAAGGCCACGCCGCCTCCCAATTCTGACCCGGCTGGCCAGCGCCGGCCGCTAAGGCAAACGTGGCGAGCAGGAAGATACTCAAACGGAGTGCTAAAGATACCGGAGAGATCGGCTTAATGAGATTCATGGACACACCTTCTGCGCCAAAATGGCGCCCGCGTTGTTCAGCACGAGCAGTCGCAAATTCAGCGTAGCCTATATCAATGCCTGCATTCAACTGAGAAAGCCATGGAAATCAGGATTAAAGCCAATCACTTCAAAGCCACTACTGGATAAGTCTGCAACTCAATCGGGAATGCCGTCGCGCCAGGCGCGCTGCAATTCAGCGGCTGTGGCTTCGAAACATTCGCCCTCGATGGCATCGCGCAGCTGGCGC
>SKKV01000243.1 GCA_007123575.1 Wenzhouxiangella sp. | reverse complement strand
GGGTCGACCCGGCCAGCGGTCAATGGCAAACCATAGCAACCCTGCCCGGCTTTACCCGTGGCCTGGCCTTTATTGGGCCGCTGGCCTTCATCGGCTTGTCGCAGGTTCGCGAAAGCGCCGTATTCAGCGGCTTTCCGCTGGTCGAGCGCCTGGCCGAGCAAGAGCGGCAGTGCGGCGTCTGGGTGGTCAACTGGCAGACCGGCGAAACCCTGGCCTTCCTGCGCTTCGAGGACGGGGTACAGGAAATTTTCGCCGTCGAGATTCTCCCCGCCCGCTTTCCCGACATGCTCGAATGGCAGGACCCGCTGCTGATGACCTCCTATGTCGTCCCGGATGCCGCGCTTGGCGACGTGATCGGCTGACCAGCTTCAGCCCACGAGGGCAGCGTAAATGGCTGCCGCGCGATCCAACTGCGCTAACGTGACCCATTCATCAACAGCATGGGCCTGGGCGATATCGCCGGGGCCCAGCACCAGGGCATTCATGCCGGCATCGGAGAACAAAGAAGCTTCGGTCCAGAAGCCGACGGGCTCGCCGATGGCCAGCTCGTGGCGCTGGCAGAAAGCACGGGCGGCGGCATCATCACGACCGGCAGCCGGCAGCGGCGGGCCGGCGAAGGGAATATGCCACTCGGCATGGCGATCGGCGCCTGCCAGGTCTTTCAGGGCATCGAAAAGGGCCTCGTTGGACTGCCCCGGCCCCAGGCGGGCTGAATAGTGCAGGCTGGCCTCGCCGGCAATCACGTTCGACTTGGTGCCGCCGTTGACCAGGCCCAGATTGAAGCAGGTGTGGCGGCCGGCCTCGGCTTCGGCGGCGCAGTAGTCCAGCGCGGCCACCGTCCAGCGGCTGAGCCGGTGGTTGGCATTGTCTGCCAGGGCCCGAAACTCCGACGAATGCCCCATCACGCCTGAAAACCGCCCCTTGACCGACAAGAAACCGCGATGGGCCAGGATGGCCTGACAGCCGGTCGGCTCGCAGACCACGACCTGCTGATAGTCCCGGTGTGCCGGGCTATCCAGAAACTTCCGGACACAACAGCTGCCGGCCCCCTCTTCGTCGCTGGAAAACAGCAGCGCCATCGGTGCATCGGTCGATTCCGCCACGGCCAGCAGCGCGGCGGCCGCACCCTTGATATCGCACACCCCGCGCCCGTAGGCACGCCCGTCCTCGATGGTCAGTTCCAGCGGCGGCCGAGTCCAGCCCGG
The DNA here is from genome assembly GCA_007123575.1 of Wenzhouxiangella sp. Lineage (GTDB taxonomy): Bacteria > Pseudomonadota > Gammaproteobacteria > Xanthomonadales > Wenzhouxiangellaceae > Wenzhouxiangella. The sequence goes on along the minus strand of SKKV01000243.1, from coordinate 5,397 downwards.
CCCGATCGGGACGGTATCAAGATGACAGTTGAACAGCACGGAAGGATTGCCGCGGCGGGCGTAAAGGTTGACATGGCCATCGCCAAAGTCAGCAATCTCGACCTTGAATCCGGCCTGCTCCAGCTGCTCCCGGCAATACCGAAACATGGCCGCCTCGCCATCAAACGCCCGCGGCGGATTCTGACTATCACAGGCAATCAGCTTCGCGAGGTGAAGGAGGGTTCGGTCATTCATCTTATGGCCCTTCTCTGAATCTACCAAAAGCAAAATCTTTTGGACGCGAAGCAGTGAAGCAACGAAGATAGGAAGGAAAGACTTATCACTACTCTTTCAATCTTGGTTTCTTTTGCTGCTTCGTTGCTTCGCGACACCAAGATTTTTCATTTCCGCACCCGGGCGGCCAGGGTGGAGCTTTGGCCGATGAGTTTGACGAAGCCTTCGGCTTCTTCCGGGGTCCAGGACGCCGACTGGGCATAGACAGCACCGGGATCCTTCAATAAATAGCGCGAGCCTACTGCCACGGCGTGAACGGCACCGCCCTCAGTGGCCAGGCGAACCACGCCGGTGACGTGGCTGTTGGCGCTTTTCAGATAGGCTTCCAGATCGGCCTTGTGGGGCTCGAAGAAAAAGCCGGTGTAGACCAGCTCGGCCCAGCGGTTGGCCATGGTCTGCTGGAACTGGTTCTGGAGGCGGGTGTTGACCGCCTCCCTCAGCGCACGCTGGGCGATCATCAGGCCGTCGACGCCGGGGCATTCAAACACGATCCGACCCTTCAAACCAATCGAGACATCGCCGGTGTAAATGTGGCGGCCGACACCATAGGCGCCCAGCCGCTGATTCAGCTCGGCCAACAGGGCAGGACCGGCCATCGGCTCACCGTCCAGGCTGACCGCGCGCCCGGCCTCGAAGCCCAGGGTCAGTTCCAGGCGCTGCTCCGGCCATTCCGAGCGCGGCCGGCACCAGACGTGGGTATCTTCACCCGGCACGCCAAACTCATCGATCTCCTGACCCGACAGGGTCACGCCCAGCAGATTTTCATTGATTGAATAGCGCGAGTTGGAGCACGGCACCTCGACACCGGCCTCAGCCATCAGCTTCAGTTCATGGGCGCGAACATTGCTGGTTTCGCGCTGCAGCTCGCGGATCGGGGCGTGGATCTGGTAATCGCCCAGCGAGCGTACCGACTGGTCGAAGCGCAGCTGGTCGTTGCCCATGCCGGTACAGCCGTGGGCGAAGTGCTTGGTGCCCAGTTTGTCGGCCAGGGCCAGGCACTGCTGCACAATCACATAGCGGTCCGAGCACAACATTGGGTACTGCTCAAGCATGCGCGCGCCCGACCACAACAGCGGCACCACGAACTGATCCCACAGCGGCTGGGCCGCATCCAGCTCGTGATGCTCGACAGCACCCAGGGCACGGGCACGCTCGGCAATCCACTGCTTCTGTTCAGCACTGATGCCGCCGGTATCGACGAAAGCCGTGTGAACCTCGAAGCCCTGTTGCTTCAGGGCCAAAACGCAGTAGCTGGTATCCAGGCCGCCGGAGAAGGCCAGGACGATGGGTGAGTTGGATTGCATCAGTGAGAGAATTCCCGCTTAAGGCCAATGTTCAAAATATATCTAGCCTTTAGTTTAGCGTGCTGGGTCAGCGCTCAGGCGGCTTGGTTTGATTAAACGTCGATATTTTGAATATGGCTTCGAATGGTCTCGTATGGCCGATCGCGGTCAAGATCACGAAGATTGCGCCAGTTTATGAAATTACCCGCTGACACGGGAGCACCGAGATAATTGGCTTCTGTGTCCTGCACTCGGCAACTGGCAGCTGCCCTGGCACTTTTTCTCCTTGGATTCCTTCTGGAAGTGACCTATGCTTCATGCAGTCTATCGACCTGAGGGCAACATGATTTCGGCAAATCGCGCAGCTTTGCTTGGTTTTGTACTCGGCCTCAGCTCTGCCTTGCAGGCCACCGAACCTGAACCCGAAGGCGATCCTATTTTTTTCGACAATTTCGAGCTTCCGGGTTTCCGCGATTGTCCCGGCTGCCCCAGCATGGTGCTTATTCCGGCAGGGACTTTCGAACAGGGTGCACCGGAAAATGAATTGCAAAGCAATGATCGCGAACGTCCGCAACGCACAGTCACTATCCAGGCTTTTGCCATGGGCCAGACGCCGGTAACCTTTGCTCAGTGGGACGCATGCTGGGCCGACGGCGGCTGCACACGCCAGCCCAGCGACAACGGATGGGGGCGAGGCAACCGGTCGGTGATATTCGTCAGCTGGAACGATGCTCAGGAATACGTCACATGGTTGAGCAGCAAGACCGGCCAGGCCTACCGCCTACCGTCAGAGTCCGAATGGGAATACGCCACCCGTGCCGGCACCACTGGTCGGTTTAACACCGGCGAATGCATTACCACCGAACAGGCCAATTTTCGGGGAAGTCTCCCTGCTGAGAACTGCCCTCCAGGCATCGATCGCCAACAGACCCTGCCGGTTGCCAGTTTCGCACCCAATGCCTTTGGCTTGTTCGACACCCATGGCAATGCCTGGGAATGGGTGCAGGATTGCAGGAACGACGACTACGAAGATGCCCCCACCGATGGCAGCGCCTGGATGACGGGCGATTGCGCAAGTGCCGTGCTCCGCGGCGGCAACTGGGACAACGGCAGTGTGGTGCTTCGCTCAGCCCATCGCTTCTTCACCGGCCGCGGAAATGTCAACAACTTCTTCACATTCCGAGTCGTCAGGGCTGTAGAACCATAAGCGTGGCGCGCTGGATGCTTTGAGGACGATGACCGAAATTCAGTCATCGCCTCTCAGCAAACGACACATCAGTGCTTTCTGGACGTGCAGGCGGTTTTCGGCTTCGTCCAGGGCCACGCAGTAGCTGGCGTCCATGACCTCGTCGGTGGCCTTGATGTTGCGGCGCAATGGCAAACAGTGGCTGAACAGGGCATTGTTGGTCATGGCCATCTTCTTGCCATCCACAATAAAGTGACGATAGGACTCACGCAGACGCGCTTCTTGTTCAGGGCGCCCGTACAAGGGCAAGGCGCCCCAACTTTTCGCATAGACGAAATTGGCATCCTGGTAGGACGACTCGATGTCGGTGCTGATTTCGAGACTGCCGCCAGCCTCGTCGGCGTTGGCATAGGCCGCATCCATGAACTGCTCGTCAAGCAGGTAGTCATCGTGCGGAATGAGCAAGGTCACATCCATGCCGAATTTGCTGGCAATCATCAAGGCTGAGTTGGCCACGGCGGTGTTGAGCGGGCGCGGGTGCCAGGTCCAGGTCAGAACGAACTTCTTGCCATCCGGCTGGCCGAGATGGTCCTGGATGGTGCGCATAAGGGCCAGTTCCTGGCACGGATGGACGATGGTTTCCATGTTGATGACCGGCACGCTGGCATGCTCTGCCAGCGACCGGATCACCTTGTCCTTGCGATCGTTGGACCAGTCCTTGAACAAGGGGAAAGCGCGCAACCCGATGGCGTCGCAGTAGCGCGATAGAACGCCGGCCACCTCGGCAATATGTTCTTCGGCTTCACCATCCATGATCCGGCCAGCCTCGAATTCGATTCCCCAAGCGGCCTTGCCGGGCTCCAGTACCACGGCGTGAGCGCCCAACTGAAATGCGCCGATTTCGAACGAGGAACGGGTGCGCAGCGATGGGTTGAGAAAAAGCAGGGCAATGGTCCGCCCCTTTAGCTGCTCGGTGATCCGATGCTGGCGCAGTTCGGCTGCCTGATCAAGCAGGGCCTGGAGGTCATCGCGACTCCAGTCCACCGTGCTGAGAAAGTGGCGCATGATTCGAAACTTAGTCGGGGCAGTCTGCAATGTGCCATAAAGCCCCCAGGCTGACAAGAAATCGTGGCCATCGCCATCAGGGCTTTGGGATCGACTTCACTCGAACTTACCGCTATTGTGAAGGGGTGAACGGATCCCGACACTGTCAGACTCGCCCAAGATGGGGGCAATATCTGCTCTTCAGCCTGGCCCTGGTCGGTGCCATCGCGGCGGCCAGCCCCCCCGGTATCGACGAGGTGCGATTTCGCTGGCTTGATGTCAGCGACGGCCTGTCCCAGGCCACAGCAAGGGCCATTCACCAGGACCAGCGCGGCTTCATCTGGGTCGGCACGCAGGATGGGCTGAATCGTTTCGATGGCCAGCGCTTCGAGGTCTTTCGCCACACCCCCGGCAATGATGCCAGCATCGGCGACAACCACATCGTCGACCTGGCCGAGGACCAAGCCGGGTTTTTGTGGATTGCCACGCAGTCCAGCGGGCTGAATCGACTGGACCCGACCATGGCGCGCTTCAAGCGCTATCGCCATCAGCCAGACCAGCCCGACACGCTGGTGTCGGATGTGCTCGAGCATGTCAAGGTCGATGCGCTTGACCGGGTCTGGGTGCAGAGTCAGGACGGCGACTTGCAGTGGCTGGACCAGGATCGCAAGCGGTTTCGACAGCCACCGTTTCAAACTCCTCGCCCCGGCCATCCACTGCGCCTGCTGGCCGCCCTGGCCGACGGCGACCTGCTGTTGGCAGACGGCGCCCAGCTTTACCGCTGGAGCGAGGCCGACCAGCAGCTGCTGGCGCACGGCGAAGCCCTGGGTAGGGATATCCACCTTGAGCTGGCCGCAGTCAGCGCGGACCGGTACTTCATCGGCAGCCGCAGCCACGGCGTGTTCGAGCTCGACCATGCCGGCCAGCTGCAGCGACACTGGCACCGGTCCGGCCAGTACCGGCTGGATGACGACCAGATCCGCAGCCTGATGTTCGACAGCAACGGCCAGCTCTGGGTGGGCACCATCACGGGGCTGAATCGGCTTGATTTGTCCACGGGTACCAGCCAGTCCTGGGGCCACGACCCCAGCGATCCCCTGGGCTTGAGCGGCTCTCGCATCATCAGCCTGCTCGAGGATGCCGAAGGCTTGATCTGGGCGGGAAGCTGGACCGGCGGCTTGAGCGTTCATGATCCGGACACCACCGCATTCCTGCTGGTCCGCAATCGCCCGGATGAACCGGCCAGCTTGCCCGGCAACGCCGTGGCCAGCGTCCTGGAGAATCCGGATGGGACGCTATGGGTTTCGGTGCTGGATGTCGGCGGACTGGCCCGGTTCGATCTGCAAGCGGGGCTGCTGGAATGGATTCGGCCCCAGCCAGAACAGCCCGGCGGCCTGCCCCACCGCATGGTCGGCAGCCTGCTGCATGATGGCCCGGACTTGCTGGTCGGCACCCTGGGCGGCGGCCTGGTGCGCTTGTCTGCCGCCAGCGCTCGCTTTGAGCGGCTGTTCGAAGACCGGGATCGGGACATTCCGCACGACGCCCTGGTTGAAAACCTGCAGCGCGACAGCGATGGCGGGCTGTGGGTGGCTACCATCGGCCAGGGCTTGT
>SKKV01000094.1 GCA_007123575.1 Wenzhouxiangella sp. | reverse complement strand
TATGAAAAATCTGCCTAAAATGGGCGGCTCGATTGCGGGAATAGCTCAGTTGGTAGAGCACAACCTTGCCAAGGTTGGGGTCGCGAGTTCGAGTCTCGTTTCCCGCTCCAGATTTGCAAGATAAGGCCCCGAGTTTCGGGGTCTTTTCGTTTCAGGCTTCGGCTGGCAGCCCGATCAAAAGGCTTGCCAGTCTTGGGGCCTGTCGGATTTAGGCGATCGTCGCGAGGGAGCGCGGGATCGAGTCAGGATTTCGGTTCGTTTGAGGCGAATAGCCATAGCTATTCAACGAAAACGAAACGGAATCCTGGCCGATATCCGCGTTTCCGCAGCAGATCAGTCCTAAACCCGACAGGCTCCTAACTGGATCGGTTAGAATCCAGCATTCCACCAAGGCTAGGTGGCAGAGTGGTTATGCAGCGGCCTGCAAAGCCGTGTACCTCGGTTCGACTCCGGGCCTAGCCTCCATTTTCCAACTTCATACGCTTACTGCTCGTTGCATGAACTGCGTTTTCAGGCAGCGAATGGACGGATTTGCGAAGAAATCTGGTCCCCGCGCCTGAAGGGGGCAAGTATCATGAGGCACCGTGCCCGGGTGGCGAAATTGGTAGACGCAAGGGACTTAAAATCCCTCGGAGGAAACTCCGTGCCGGTTCGAGTCCGGCCCCGGGCACCAACAATCTCTTGACTAGCTTCTCAAGCCGGTTTTCGACTTCAGCTCCGTGGTGTCATGCTCCAGGTGCAGCATTTCGCGGCTGATTTCGTGTTCTTCTTCGACGCGGTCGCGGAAGGCCTGGTCGGTTTCTTCCGAGTCGAACTGGAAGGTGGCGCAGGAGACCGCGCAGAGCAGTTGAGTGGGCATGCCGGAAAGGCGGAAAGGTGTCAGTTTGAGTCGCTTGAGCAGCCGCTTGAGCACGATTTCGGCACCGTCGGTGGGCGTCATGGGCAGAATCATCAGCGGCACGGCCTGGCGCTGCTTGTCGAGCGAGCCGACCAGGTCCAGATCTCTTAACTGAGCAATGATTTCGGCGTATAGCTGCGGCAGCAGCTTGTCAAAGTCGTCAGGCTTGGGCGCGCGCGGTGGGCCTGGCCGGTCACGAACCAGTTCGATGCTGACCTTGATGACCGAAAATGCTGTCTTGTAGCGGCGTGCGCTCTTGATCTCCCGATCGAGGAAAAAGGCGGTGTTTTCAGGGTTCAAGACCCTTTGCGGCAATGATGCCGATATGGGGCTGGATTCGACCGGCTCATCACTGGTGTCGTCGTATTCTTCTGCCAGGTTTGATCCGGTGGCCAGATCCTCGCTGGGCGGTGGTTCAGTCTCCCCGGGCCCATCAATGTCGCTTTTTTCTTCGGGCGCTGCGGCTGCCCGCTTCTCAGGCTCCGGCTGTTCGGCAGTGGCGGGTGGTTTTGGCTGCAGGCGGCCGCGCACGCTTTCGATCAGGTCTGGCGGCAGGCCCTGTCGATTGAGTTGTTCAACCAGCAGTTGACGCACCCGAAAAAGCTGGCTGTCGAGCGCTTCGCTGTTCGGCATGCCTTCGCCAAGCTTCAACGACAGCTTGTCGCTGATTCTTTCGATGTACTCGGAGAATGCGGCAGACAGCTGCTCTTCTTCCCCGGCACCGCTGCGTCGAAGCTCGGTCGCCATGACAATCAAGCGCGCCGCTTCTGATGGATCTTCGCGGATTTGATCGATGATTTCATCAACATCCAGGCCAACGTTTTCGGCGCCTTCTTCCAGTGCCTGGATCAGGTGCTCGCCACGCAGCTCGGTGGACATTTCACTGACAAGCGTCGCCCACTCGTCCAGGCTCATTCCCTCGGCCAGTAAGCCTTTCTTGAGCTGTGGCAGCAGTCTTTTCAGGTCGCGAGCATCGGGCAGCATTCGATTGATGATCTGAGCCATCCGTTTGGCCGAAAACTTGCCGCCTCGGAACTCCTCGCGCACCAGGGAAACCAGCGTGCTGTAGGTGAGCTGGTCGACTTCACCCACGACTTGATCTTCTTCGCTCAGGATCAGCTCGACATCTCGCCGTGTGTCGATACTCTTTCGAATCCGAAACCGCAAATCATTGACTGCGCTCATGACCGCCTCGGATGACACCGCAGAGCCCGTTGCGACTTCTCCGCGTTCGATCTGGCTGACCAGATTGCGAAGCTGCCGGACAACCTGGCGGCGGTTGCTATCGCCGGCGCTTTCCTGTTCCAGTTTTTCGGCATATTGCTCCGGATCCCTGACCAGCTCATTGAGGGACAACAGCGACGTGATCGGATCGAAACTGTCCGTTGCCGTGCGGGAAGAAGCGTCAGCGGACGCGGCGGCCCCGTCTGCACTGGCCTGACCTTCAGCAACGACCTTCTGGTCGGCGGTTACCTGCCGAAACTGGATGTAGTTCAACCGGATGGTGGTGACATCTTCGGCTTGGAGGCCGGATTGGATGGCGGTCACATCCGGATACTGGTCATGGTCGGTGGAGCAGACCATGAGCTTCTGAATGTCTTCGACGCCGATGCCGCTGGAAAAGCTGATCGACTCGATGCCCAGCTGGGAAAGGAGATTCATCAGGCGCCTGGGGTTGAACCGTTGGCCAACCGGGAACTTGTCGATGAACAGGGCGCCTCGGTCCATCAGCAGGGAAATCGAGGATACGCCCTTCAGCGCGTCGGTCAGTGATTCCTGGAGCCCCTCGCATGCCTTGTGGAACATCGGGTGGTTGATTCCATAGCCGCTGGCCATGGTAAAGGCGGTGTTGATTTGTCTTGCCAGCAATTCGGCGGTGTGTCCATCAAGCGCGTGCGACTCTCCCTCGGTCATGGTTTGACACCGGCAGGGATGTTGTCTGGCAGGTCAGCCAGGGCGGCCTTGAACTCATCGCAGCTCTGGAAGCGCTGGTTGGGGTTGGTCGCGACGGCTTTCAGGATGATGTTCTCCATGGCGGCAGATATGTTGGGATGACATTCACTTGGGCTATGGAGGAAAAACGTATCAGGCTGACGCACCTTGCGAACAATGGTTTGGCGCGCATCTTCGGGCCGTACCGGCAGACGGCCCGCCAGCATCTCAAGCAACACGATGCCGACGGAGTACAGGTCCGTGCGATGGTCGGTATCTTTCGCCGATGCCTGCTCCGGCGAAAGATAGATCGGCGTGCCGACAATAGCCTGACGGGCAGCATACTCAATCTGCATGGTCTTTGCGATACCAAAATCTGCGATCTGGGCTCTTCCATCCTTGTCTCCGATCAGGATATTGCCCGGCTTCAGGTCCTGATGAATCACGCCCATGGCGTGGGCGTGCGCCAGCCCGGAGAGAATTTCATCGATCAGCCGCAGAGTGTGTGCCTTGGGCAACAGACGTCGCGATGGAACCGGATGCTTGCGCAGCTTCTCTATGAGCTGACCGAGGTCCTGACCGTCGACCAGCCGCATGGCCTGGTAAAAGAATTGATCGTCTTCGCCAGATTCGAAAATTGTGATGATGTTTGGATGATCGAGGATGGCAATCGTTTCTGCTTCGTCGCGAAACTGCTGCTGGGCCAATCTGGTTTTGGCCAGATCCTTTGGCAACAGCTTGATGGCGACCTGGCGCTTGAGGGTTTTTTGATAGCCAAGAAACACCGCCCCCATGGCACCCCGCCCGATTTCGCGCACAACCACGAAGTTACCGAACTCGCGGCCAATGGCGGCGCGGTAGTCAAAATCTTTAATGTTCGGCATGCCAAAGTCCAAGTTTGCACGCGAGTCCGAATTGTAGCAAATATGTGAACTGCATCACGTTATTTTGGGGTCGACATTCAGTTTTTTTGGTTACTGACGAACGCCGGGAAAGTCCGTACACTGCCGCCATACTATAGGGCCAGTCAGTCGCCGCTGCATAAATGACAGTGGCAGCCAGCCGGGCTTGCCATCATCGGGGAAAATACTTCAGGAAATTCCAGTCATGACTATACGAATCGACCTCAACACTGAAATTGGGCCATTGCAGACTGTGGTGGTCCACACGCCGGGCCAGGAAATCGAGAACATGACGCCGCAAACTGCGGCCGAGGTCTTGTACGACGATATTCTCAACCTGGGCCTGGCCAGCTCCGAGCATGAACAGCTCAAGGGGGTGCTCTCCACCGTGGCCAGAACTGTTGAGCTGCGGGAGTTGTTGACTGAGGTGTTGGGGCAGGGTCGTATTCGCGAGGCGCTGGTCAGGGCCTTGTGTGAGCTGTATGACTGCCCGGAGTTGGTCGAAGATCTGCAGGCGCTGGCCCCTGCCGCGCTGTCGAGCCGGCTGATTGAAGGTACGCCGAAAAAGGCAATCAGCCTGGAGAAGTATCTTGACCCTTCGCGCTACGCCATTCCGCCGCTGCCGAATACTTTTTTTACCCGCGATGCAACGATGTGCCTGAACCGCCGCGTGATCATCGGTTCGATGGCTTACAAGGCGCGCGTGGCTGAGGCGCTGCTGCTCAAGGCGATCTTCAAGTACCACCCGGACATTGACAGCGAGGGATTTTATTTCGATGGCACTGACAACAAGGACGCCGAACTGACCATCGAGGGCGGCGACTTGCTGGTGATCCGCGAAGACCTGGTCGTGATCGGCTACAGTGAGCGCACCTCGGTGTCGGGCATCGACCGCATCATGCGTGCGATTGCCAGCAAGGGGCCGGTGCGCAATTTTATCGTCGTCGAAATACCCAAAACCCGCGCCACCATTCATCTGGACATGATTTTCACCATGGTCGATCGCGACAAGTGCGTGGTCTTTCCGCCGCTGATCACCGGCCGCCAGCGCTGCCGAGCTTTCCACTGCCGCTTTGACGACAGCGCCCAGGCCACGATTCGGGAGTATGACGGTGTGCTCGAAGCGCTGTCGGCGCTGGGCCTGGATCTGAAGCCGATCAACTGCGGGGGTGAGGATGATTTCAACCAGGAGCGCGAGCAGTGGGCCAGTGGGGCCAACTTCTTTGCTTTCGCGCCGGGACAGATCATCGGCTACGGCCATAACCAATACACGGTCCAGGCCCTGGACCAGGCAGGCTTCGAGGTGTTAAAGGCCGCCGACGTTATTGCCGGTTCCAAGCGCCTTGAGTCCGGTGGTCCGGTCGTGGTGACGATGGACGGCGCCGAGCTGTCGCGCGGTGGCGGCGGTTGCCGCTGCATGACCATGCCGCTAGCGCGTGGGCCTTTCTGATTGCACTCTACTGGAATTGATAGCGCAGGCTTATCGAGACAACATGGACCCGGTAGTTATCCGCGGTCTCGCCAGGCAGGATGATGTTGGCGAGCTGGTCAGGACCGACGCCGTCAAAGGCCCAGTCATCCGAGCGGAATCGTTCAAACCAGTAGCGGAAGTTCAGGCTCAGCGGCTCTGACAGTTGGTAGCCCGCGCGCAGCATGATCGAATCGAGCCGGTTGCTGACCGTCGGCAGCGGCTCGGCAGTCAGCGCCGTGCCGGTGGCTACCTGCTGTCTTGCCCGAGCCCGGGCATGGACGCCGTCCAATTGCAACTTGAGGCGGCGGTCGAGCAGGTAACGCTGCAGGCCGGCGCCCAGGGTGTCGATGCGGTCGCGATGATCCACCTCCCAGAAGCGCTCCGGGTTGGCCAGGTCGATCGACCGATTGGGCCCACCGCGAAAGCTGAAGCCGGCTTGGTCGCTGGCCAGACGTTCCCAGGTATAGAAAGCATGGGCCGAGAGCTCGCGCGACGGCGCCCAGGTCAGCGTGCCTGACAGCGATTCCTGCCGGCTTTCAGTCAGGCCAATTTCGGTGTTTCGATAGTCATCGACGGCGCGCGCGGCTTCCAGGCCAATTGCCCACTGCTCGTGCGGAGTCAGATTGGCTGACAACGCCTGGCGCTGGCGGCGCCGGTCGGCCAGATGGTACATGCGCAAGGCCGGCAGATTGGCCCATTGGCCGGCCAGGGTATCGGTGTAACCCGGATCATGGCCGGCCAGAAAGGCCGCGGCGCCGTCGTAGGCGCTGCCGTCACGGTCCGCCCACAGGACCTGCGCGCCCAGCTGTACGCGCTGGCTGGCGCGATGGCGTGCATTGAACTCCAGCAGGGTTTCATCAACGCGCTCACGAGCGCTGAAGCTGCGCTCGGTGCGGCTTTGCTGTATGGCACTGCCGAGCCGGGTTCGATCGTCCAGTCGCCACTGGCCATCCAGGCGCAGGCGCTGATGGCGGTAGTCATGGGGCAGGTTGTAGCGGCGTCGGCCGCTGGTCGGGCCCGTATCCTGAAGCTGCGAGTCACCGCCGACGTAGACCCATTCGCGCAGGTCGGTGCGGTTGTCGCGGTCGTCGAGCCGGTAGCTCAGGTTCCAGTGAAGGCGGCTGAAGTTGCGCCCGCTCAAACGGAAATGAGCCGCCGTGGTGTCGATGCGCCCGTCCAGCGAGTCGGCAGGCAAGGGCTGAACGATGGCCTGGGCCAGCAGCGGATTGGCCGTATAGGCCAGCAGGGGGTCGTTCTGGGTCATGCGCCCCGAGGCAACCTGGCCAGTCAGGTGTAAGTTGGGCCGCAGCTGCCAGCCGCCTGCCAGGCTTAGCTGATGAAACTGATTGTCCGGGGGCAGGGCGAGCTCACCGCGTCCGTCCGGGAAGCCAGAGCCGGGCGCCCAGCCGCCGATCGTCGAGAACGGGTTGGCAAAGGCGAGTTGCGGTTCGTTGTTGGAAAACAGCGAGCCATGATAGGCAACGCGGAACTGCCGCTGCCGGTCGCCGTAGT
>SKKV01000081.1 GCA_007123575.1 Wenzhouxiangella sp. | reverse complement strand
GGCGCTGCCCCCATTCCAGCAGGCGCAGCTCAGCGGCGGCTGAAGTATGCAGGTTGCTGTCCGAGCCAATCGCCATGCGACCGCCCCGGCCCAGAAAGTCAGCGGCGGGAAACAGTCCGTCACCCAGGTCGGCCTCGGTGGTCGGACACAGGCCGACAATGCTGCCGGCTCCGGCGATGCCTGCAAGCTCGGACTGGTCAACATGGGTGGCATGGATCAGGCACCAGCGCGCATCCAGTTCAATATGGCGGCCAAGCAGGGTGACGGGCCGGCAGCCGTGGTGCTTGAGACAATCCTCGACCTCGGCGGGTTGTTCGGCGATATGAATGTGGACCAGGCGGTTCGGGAAATCTTTCAACAGGTCGGCCAATTCTTCAGCAGCGACCGCGCGCAGCGAATGCGGCGCCAGGCCGACCTCAAGCAAGTCACGCTGATCGGCCAACGCATCGAGCTGACCGACCAGGTCAGCGTAGCCCTGCGAATTGAGGATAAAGGGCAGCTGCTGCTGGCCGGGCGGCTTGTTGCCGAAGCCGCCGTAGCGATACCAGACCGGCAGCAGGGTCAGGCCTGAGCCCACCTGTTCAGCCGCCTCGATCAGGGCCAGGCTGCTTTCCATGGGCTCGGCATCCCCGAGCCGATGCGGGTAGTGAAACTCGCCCTGACAGGTATAGCCGCCTTCGAGCAGTTCCAGATACAGCCAGCTGGCCAGCAGCTTCAGGTCCTCGGGCGTCAGTAGGCCAATGGCGGCGTACATCTGCTCCCGCCACGACCAGAAGCTGTCGCCGCTGTCGGAACGGCGCCCGCTCAAGCCCGCCATCAGGCGCTGGTGGGCGTGGGAATGGACGTTGACCATGCCGGGAATGACGGGCCCGGACAGACGAACATCGGCCTGGTCATGGTCAGAAAGCACATCGACAATCAGGCCGTTGTCGTCCAGCTGCAGCACCTGGTCCGCCTGCCAGCCTGATGGCGACAGCAGCCAGGGACAATGGATGTGCTTGGCAATCATCGCGGCTGCCATTTCTGCAGAATTGCAAGCAGCTGCTTGAGAAAAGACACCAGCGGCGCGGCCCGCTCGGCCGACCAGGTCATGGGGTCTGATTCATCCATGTAGCAGGCCTGGGCGATTTCAAGCTGCAGGGCATGAACACCTTCGCTCGGCTGTCCATAATGGCGGGTGATGTAGCCGCCCTTGAAGCGGCCGTTGACCACCCAGCTGAAATCATTCTGGCTCGCTAAAAGCTCGGTTACCGCGGCTTCCAGGCTGGGATCGCAACTTCGCCCGTCAAAGGTGCCGAGGTTCAGGTCGGGCAAACGACCTTCGAACAGACGCGGCACGCGACTGGCGATCGAGTGCAAATCCAGCAGCACCGCGAATCCATGGCGCTGGCGGGTCTTGTCGAGCGCCGCGCGCAGCTGATCGTGGTAGGGCTGCCAGTATTGTTGCCGGCGCTGCTCGCGCTCGGCTGGCGTCGGCTCCTGCCCGGCGGCATACAGCGGTTCACTGGCAAAGGTGTCGGTAGGCACCAGGCTAGTACCTGCTCCCGGGTACAGCGGCTTGTCATCGGCCGGGCGATTGAGGTCGATGACATAGCGCGAGTAGTCGGCAACGACCAGCGAGCAGCTCGGATCCAGCGAGGCGCGGGCCAGACGGTCAACGTGCCAGTCGGTGTCGCGCAATCGGGTCCAGGCCTGACTGTGCCCCGACAGCCCGGCCGGGACCAACAGCCCCGCATGCGGTACCGAGACTACCAGGCTGCCTTCAGCCATGACAACAATGGACTCCGTATGCACAAAGGGCCCGGAAGTCCGGGCCCTTGTAGTTCAAAAACAAAGGCGAGTCAGGCCATCAATCCTGGAAGGTCACCGTACAGACGCCCGGCGAGCTGGCCGTCGGGAAGGTGACTGTCGCAAAGCGGAGTGCCTCGGTATTGCCCGAGCAGTCACCACCCCAGACGGGGGTAGTGCCTTGAGGGGCTTGCAGAACCACCTGCGATTCATCAAAGTCGGCAACACAGCCGGGTGAGGCCGTATCGTCGGCGTTGCAGCCTATGCCTTCGGGGGTGCTTGTGATCGTACTGTTGCCTGGTGTGGCACGTTCATCGACCACGCTGACAATAAGGCGCGATACCGGCGGCTCGTCTTCCAGCGGCGGGCACTGGTCAGTACCCGGCGACGGCAGTGAGATTTGACGTAGATCGTTACCGACGGCGGTAAACAGACCCACCGGCTCGCCAGACTCGGTTGTGAACTCACACTGACCAATCCGCGGGAAGCTGTCGTCGTTCTCGCTATCGCCGCAGCCAGCCATGCCGACCAGCACCGTTGCCGTGGTCCGGCCCATACTGTTGGTGATACCGGGGTTAATGGTTATCTCCAGCGTGCCATCGCCACCATCGCACTCACCGCTCAGCGGAACACCGACAATCGGCTCGCCGGCGGGGCTGAGCAGCCTCAGGTTGACAAGCCGGCTCACAAGCGCAATGGAATTATCAAACACAATGGGAGGATCCACCTCCAGCAGCGCCGAGTTCGGCTCTACGACTTGGACATCTGCAAAGGCTTCGCCAACGTTGAAAGTCACCGTGGCATCGTCACCATCCGGAATCATACCGGTGGTGGTCAATACGGTATTGACACAACCGGGCCCCGCCGTGCCCGTGGCCCGCTCGGTAAAGGTGGGCATCGGGTCACCGTCCAAAGAACCGGAGGCTGGACCGTCGGAGACGAAGCCACGGACAAAGGTGTTATTGACCGGGGCCCGCAGTGCGTCTTCGACACAGATGGTCATGGTTGTCGACGTGTTACCACGGACCACGTTGGGCACTACCGTTAGACGCAACGGCAAGATAGCGGGGAACCGGGTTCCCTCGACATCGGCCACGGTCTTCACCGTGGTCGGTTCAACACGGTCGCCCTGGGCCCAGAGCACGACCGGCGCGCCGATGGCGTTGATCGGATAGGTCAATCGAACACTACCGCGCCCGCGGCTGTCCAGGGTGAGACTGGAGTCGATAAAGCCGACCTCCGAGCGACCGATCACCCAGGGGATAACGGCACCGTCGTCAACCGGGCTGCCGGTGGCGTCATTCGGGTTGAACGGCTCGGTGACGGTCAGGGTATTGTCATCAATCACGCTGGCCACAATTCTTGCCGCTTCGTGCTCGCGATTGCCGGGGACGGCCTTGCCGAACAGGGCCAGGGTATCGCCCGGCTCCACGGCCTCATCCGGACGCGTGGGATCATCAAGGAAACCTTCAGCAACATCCATGGCGGTAAACAGCACCCCACCTTCTTCCGGGTCACCCTCGGCTCCGGAGAATACGAAGAAGCCCGGAATGGTCGGGGTCAGCGGCGAGTCGATCTTGCCGAAGCGGATATTGGTTCCGGACAGCGGCGGATTGCCCTGCTTGTCGGTCGCAATCACGGTAACGGTCAGCGAGTAAGTCCCATCCGGTGCCGGCGGCACAAAGTCGCCTGAGCCGGGGTCAAGCACGGGTGGGAAATCAGCGCCGATGCTGTCGGTCCTCGGGTTGACCGAGATTGCATTGATCGGCGGGCTGACCAGGCGCAGCGAGAACAGGCGACCGTCACCAACACGAATCAGGCTATTGGCCGACAGCGGATCGGTCAGCGTATTGTCAACATTGTTGTCGGCCCGATCCACGGTCGCAGTAATGCGATGCGGGCCCGGCTCGGAACCTGCGTTCAGGCTGAACGCTGCGATCCCGTTGACGGTACGAACACGAATCGCCGATTCGCTGCTGACCGGACCGTCCTTGCCGGTGCCGGCCAAGCGAGCGTTACTGCCAGCTGGCGCATCCAACTCAAGCAGCACGTTGTTCCAGCTGACACCATCAGCTTCAGGATCAGGCACTACGTTGCCGCCAGAGTCGCGAACGGTCAGCTGAATCTGCTTGTTGGTCGCTCCGCCGGAACCGGTGACGTAGATCGGGGCTGGACTGGCGCTGAAATCAAGGCTGGCCGGGAGGAAGTCGGCGGCGCCATCGATAATGTCAACAATGAATTTTTCCGAGAAGCGCTCGCCGGTTTCGGCATCCTGCGCCAGGACCGACACTTGCAGCGGGCCGGGGCGATCAAAGCTGTGGATGAACAATGTTGTTACCCCGGCGGTCATGATCACGGGACCCGCGCCAACCAGGATTTCAAACTCATTTTCGTCAGTGGACGGATCATTGAGGGTCGAGAATGCACCGCGGAAAATTGGCGATACGGCGACCGCGATTTCTCCGCCCTCGACCTGGCCGATACCGCCGTCAGGGCCGGTGTATTCGACGGTCAGCTCGTTGATGAACGGCGAGCCGATAAAGATCGGCACGCCCTGCGTGTTTGCTGGCATGGTGCTTGCGCCGGAAATATTCAGGCGGCCACTGTCTTGTTGATTAGGAACGATATTGACCGTCAGCGGTTCACCCTGCACGGCATCACCATCCTGGTCAGCCGCCAAGCCGGCTGTCAAGACGACAGGGCCCGCACTCTCCTGAGAAGTAAGGAGAAAACGAGCAAAGCCAGCAACGACTTCGCCAGAAGCGGTCGCGCCGCTTGCCTGCGGATCGTCCAGCGGCGACACCACGGCACGCGCGCTGTTGTCAACGCCAAGCGTGACGGCCGTGCCGTCTTCAGCCGGGTTGCCACTGGCGGAGAGAACGCGCACGTTGACCTGGGTCGAAAATAGGCTGTTGGCGGCCGGCTGCAGGTTGAGTACATTCGCCGGCAGTTCCAGGTCATTGGCAGTGATTTCAATACGCCTCTGGCCCGCACCGTCGTTCGGTGCCACGGTAATGGATAGGGAAGCAGAGAGGTTACCGCCGCCGGCCGGGTTGGCTGCTGAGGCAGTCAGGGTAACGGTACCTGCCTGGGAGCCGGCGTTGAACCAGAAACGTGCCACGCCTGCGGCCGTGGTCGAAGCTGCCGAACTGCCAGAAGCAGCAGGGTCATTGATTGGCGAGACCAGGCCCACTGAACTATTGCTGGTAGACAAGTTAACCGTTGTACCGTCAGCCACGTTGGAACCACTGGCCTGACGGAACCGAACCTGAATCTCGGTGGTGTGCGGACTGTCCGGGTTGGGTGCGAAGCCTTCCGGGTTGGCAAGCACCTGGCCGGAAGCGGTCGAAATCTGCAAGGAGCCGCTCGGCCCAGGGCCCATGCTCTGATTGCTGCTTCCACCGCCACAGGCAGCCAGGATCAGAGCGCAGGCGACGACTCCCAAAAACTTGCTCATATTCATGTTGATGAATTCCGATTGTTTGATTTTTCTGGCCAACATCTGTGTTTTCCGACAATTCTTCATGGTTTAGTCCAGGACCACTCGGTCATCAAGAATGGTGGGGGTGACGAAGATCAGCAGTTCGCGCTTCTGATCCCGGGTGCCGCGATTGCGGAACAGGGCACCCAACACGGGCACATCGCCCAGCACAGGCACTTTCGAGGTCTCGAAGTTGCGCTCCTCCTGGAAGATGCCGCCCAGCACCACGGTTTGGCCGTTGTCGATCAGGACGCGGGTTTCGAGCTCACGCGTATCGATGGACGGAACACCGGCGAAGATTTCGCCGATGGTGTTCTGGGTAATCTTCAGGCTCATCTGGACGCGGTTGTCAGGCGTAATCAAGGGCGTGACTTCCATCTCCAGGTTTGCTTCCTGGAACGACACGGCCGTGCCCGCGCCAGCCTGGGTGGCCTCCTGATACGGAATCTGGACACCCTGCTTGATGACTGCCTGGGCCTGGTTGGCGGTGATGACCCGCGGCGTGGAGATCACTTCACCCTGGCCTTCCGCTTCCAGCGCGCTCAACTCCAGATCAAGCAGATAATCAGCGGCCAGAACGCTGAAACCCAGGCGACCAGCCGGGTTGGCCACCGGCAAATTGACGTTGAGACGGTCATTGAGTGCTGGTGGGTCGACTGGGAGGCTGCTGCCGCCCTGGGTCGCTCGACGGTTGGCGATGGCCTGGCGGTTGATCAGGTCCAGTCCGGTTGAGCTGCCCGAGGTGGCCAGGAGATTGGCACGAGAGTCTTCACGGGCCGCCGTCACACCAAAGCGAACGCCCAGCTCATGGTTGAAATCATGCCGGGCAATCACGATGCGCGACTCAATCAGGACCTGCCTGACCGGGCGATCCAGTTCCGCCACCAGGCTGCGAATCTCGTCGATTTGTTCTATCGTGTCGGAGATAAGGAGTGTATTGGTGCGTTGATCAACCGTGATCGAGCCGCGCGAGGACAGCAAACCCTGCTCGGTGTCGGCCGAAGCAGCGCGGATCAGGGTGGCCAGTTCACCGGCATCGGCATAGCTGACCGAGATCATCGCCGTGCGCAGGGGCTCGAGGCTCTGACGCTCGGCCCGGGCGCGCAGCACCTGCTGCTCGCGCTGGGCAATCTCGCTGGCCGGCGCAATCCAGATGACATTACCCGAGCGCCGCATGTCGAGATTGCGGGTTTCGAGAATGATATCCAGGGCCTGGTCCCAGGGCACGTTGGTCAAACGCAGGGTCAGCGCGCCACTCACCGAATCTGACACGACGATATTCAGGTCCGAGACATCAGCAATCAGCTGCAGCACGGAACGCACCTGGATTTCCTGGAAGTTGAGAGTAACGCGGCTACCTTCGTATTCGCGCTCTTCGAAGAACTGCAGTTCGCGATCACGCACCGGCTCCGGTGCCGGGCGCCCTACCTCAATGACCAGACGATCGGCTGTCTGATAGGCCATGTGTTCGTAAGGTCCTGCAACGTCGAGCTGCAAACGGACGTTATCACCACGCTGCTCGGGCGTTATGAACTGCACGGGCGTGGCGAAATCGGCAACGTCAAGACGCTGGAAGAGATTGCGCTGCAGGCGCGTGTCGAACAGGTCAATGCGCAGACCGGCGGCACGCTCATTGACCGACATGTTGACCCCGGCCCGATCAAAGTCGAGGATGACGCGGCTTTCGCCGTCGGCACCGCGGCGGAAATCGATGCCGGTAATTTCGAAGCTTGATTCGCCCACCGTGGCCGCCGGCGCAGTGCGCACGGTGCCAGCATCCAAGGCCAATACGATGCGATCCGACTCCACACTCAGGTCGTAGGACACGACTCGATTCAAGTCGACAACCAGGCGCGTTCGGCCGCCCGCGCTGAGCGCCATGTAACTTTGAGCCGGACCGAGGCCCAGAGACACTCTATCGCCACGCATGCGGGTGGTGGTGTCAGGCAGCTCGAGCACAATGCGAGGCGGTTGCTCGGTGACAAAAACGGTCGGGTCCGGGGGCGGTGCATCAGTTTGCAGGATGAACCTTACCTCACCATCACCGGATTCCACCCTGACATCGGTCAGCTCCGCTGCCGTAGCCCAAGAAAACAAGCAGAACAGCCCAACCAGGAGCACTGTCGCCTTGCTACCGCTGTTCATCGTTTTTCTCCCATTTGAGACCCTGAATGTCGTCGTTGTCTTCATCTGTGTTCGGATCCTTGCTGTTCGGCCACAGTGTTCAGTTTTCGGCCATGACTACTTGCGCGCGGCGCTCGGTCCAGCCGCCACGCGGGTCCTCGACCAGCTCCACCAGTTCAACGCGGTCTCCGCGAACGCGTGCCACCCGGCCATGATTCGTGCCCATATAGTTACCTTCGGCAACGCGATGGATGACGTTGTCATTGTCCCTGATCAGGGCAAAATTGGTCCCCTCGATGTCCAGCGTGCCGACCATGCGAAGCGTGTCCAGCGGGAAGCCTTCAAGGAACTCCCTGCGGCGATCGGGATCCGGCCTGATCGAGCCAGTGACAGCTTCTTCTTCCACCGGCTCGTCGGCGCGCGCAACCCGGCGCTGGAATGGGTCGCGAAGATCGAAAGCCTGGTAAGCCACAGGCTCCGGTGTAGCCACCGGCGGAATGGGGTCAATTTCTCCCCCTGGGGTGCGCAAGGTTTCAGCGACCCACTGCTCCAGATCGCGCGTGCCCCGCTCGCAGGCAGTGAGCAGCGTGGCCGCCAGCAGCAGGACAAAAAGCTTGGACCAGTCTTTAACCATCATTTATCTCCGCCCCCCGCTGGCATTGTCGATCTCTGAATCATCCAGGTAGCGATAGGTGGTCACTGTCCCCTCCATGCGCAGCCTTCCGCCTTCGATCGGCTGCAGGGAGATATCGCGCATGGTCAAAATGACCACCCGCGACAAGGAAGCCACCGAGCTGACGAATGCGCCAAATTCGTGATAGGTGCCAACCAGCCGCACGCTGATCGGCTGCTCGGCATAAAAATCACGCAGCACTTCAGCCCTGGGCTCGAACAGTTCGTTGCGGATGCCAGAACCCTGTGCCGTCCTGGAGACGTCCACCAGGATATCGGGCATCTCCGTTCTGGAGGGCAGCTGCTGAAGCATGGTCGCCAGCAGTTCTTCCATTTCTTCAAGCTGGGCCTCGTAGCGCTCCAGGTTGGCCGCCTTCTGCTGCTTCTCGCGGAACTCGGTGCGTAGCTGCACCTCGGTCTGCTCAACCCGTTCCAGGCGCTCGCGCTTTTCCTTGATCAAGAGGAAATAGCCACCAACGAGAAGCAGCACAACAACCAGCCCGACAAGCACGGCCTTGGTGCCGGTCGAGGCACTGCCCAGGTTATTGAAGTCGAGGTCTTTCAGTTCATTGAGATCCATGAGTTCAGCGCTCCTCGTCTTCCTGGCCTGGTGCCGCCACCCGCGCTGTCAATTCGAACCGATGCGGCTGTCCAGGACGATCAGCCGAGTCTGTTCGAACCACGATGCGCAGCGTCGGACTGTGCAACCACTCGGCCGCCTCGATGTTTCGCATGTACTCAGACACCCGCGATTCGGATTCGCTGGTGCCAGATATGGTCAACTGCTGGCCGGTCTGGCGGACGGAATTTAGCGTAATTCCCTCGGGCAAGGTTTCCGCCAACTGGTTGAACAGGTGCACCATTAGCGAGCGATTGATCTGCAAGCGCTCAATCACGTTCTTGCGCTGGATCAAATCGTCGCGAGTGCGCTCCAGTCGCTCGATCCGGGCGATGGCGCTGTCAAGCTTGCGTATTTCACCGCGCAGAAAGTTGTTGCGGTTTTCCTGCCCCGATATCTGGTTGTTGATGCCCATATTGGCCAGCAGCACCAACCCGACGGCAACTAGCGCAGCCACTGCCAGTGAAGCCAGGAAATTCTTCTGTCGCTGCTGGCGCAGATTCTCGCGCCAGGGCAATAGGTTGATTTTTGCCATTAATTGAATCCCCGCAAGGCAAGTCCGCAGGCGGTAGTCAGGGAAGGCCTGGCCTGCTCCAGGGCCCGTGCGCTGATTTTCGGAGACAGTCGCAAATCCTTCAACGGGTCGGCCACTTCACATGAAATGCCGACTTCGTTACCCACCGCCTCGGCCAGGCCGGGAATGGAGGCCCCGCCGCCGGTAATGAACAGGGTTGTGATGCTGGTGTAATCGCTGGAGGAGGAGTAGAACTGCAGGGCACGGCTGATCTGCTGGATGATGTTTTGCCGGAATGGCTCCAGCACCTCATCCTCGAAACCGGCCGGCGGTTCTTCGCCGCGCTGCAGGAAGCTGGCCTGCTCTGCATCCATGCCATAGCGCCTCATGCATTCTTCGACCAGCTGATTGCCGCCAAAAGAGTGTTCGCGACTATAAACCGAGCGATCCCCCCGCAGCACGATCATTGTCGAGACCGTTGAACCGATGTTCAAAACACCAATGGTGTCTGACTCATCAATGCCGGCGCGCTTGCGAACCAGGCTAAACGCATTGGAAATGGCAAAGGATTCAACGTCGATCACCTTGACGTTCAGTCCGGCCAGCTCTGCCACCTCGCGCCGGGCGTCGACATGCTCGGTCTTGGAAGCTGCCAGCAGAATCTCAAGCAGGTCCGCATTGCGCGGGGACGGGCCCAGAACTTCGAAATCCAGACTCACCTCTTCGCGCGGATAGGGAATGTATTGACTGGCCTCGACCTCGATCTGGCCTTCGATGTCTTCCTCGGAGAGGTCGGCCGGCAGATTGATCACTTTGGTAATGACGGCCGACCCAGTGACCGCCATAGCGCAGGCCTTGGCCTTGAAGCCACCTCGCTTCAGCCCTCGCTTGACCGCCTCGGCAACCTGGTCAGGATCGGCAATGCTGCCCTCGCTGACCGCGCCTTCGGGCACGGCTTCGATCGCGAAGGCTTCCACCCGGTAACTGGAGCCGTTCGGCGCCAGTTGCAGGAGCTTGACGCTGCTGGTGCCGATATCCACCCCGATCATGGGCGGCGGCGCGCTGCGAAAAAGCTTCGAGATGATTTCATTCATTGTGCTTTCATGACCCTCTGTTCGGCGCAGTCAGGCGTTCTGGTCCAATTTAGCGTTACAGCCGGCTCGAATCATCCCCATATTCCGGTGCCGGTCAGGCAACCAGCCGTGTGCTAATCTCTGCAATCGCACGTTCAGGCCCACTTTTCGAGGGCACTTTTGCACGAATCCCGCATCCAAAACACCGGAATCCTGATTCTCCAGACGTACATTTACCATATCTCATGGTTCGAATAAAGCCTTTAATAGTTTTTTCTATCCGCCTGTTTTTCCTGATTTTCGCATTGGCGGCAATCGGCGTGGCGGTTATTTGGCTGACAATCGTACCAACACTGCCCTCGGTCGACACCCTGCGCGATGTCCGGCTGCAGGTTCCGCTGCGCATTTATTCGGCCGACGAACAGCTGATGCTGGAAGTCGGCGAGCAGCGCCGAACGCCAGTTGCGCTGCTCGATGTGCCCGAAAAAATGCGTTTGGCCTTCCTCGCTGCCGAGGATGATCGATTTTACCGCCATCCCGGCATTGATTGGCGAGGCACCTTGCGCGGCGTCTGGCTATATGGTCGCTCCATGGGCCGCGGTCGCGTGCCTGGCGGCAGCACTATTACCCAGCAGGTTGCACGCCGGTTTTTCCTGTCTACCGAATATTCGATCACGCGCAAGCTGCGTGAAATTTTGCTCGCGGTCAAAATCGAGCAAGAGCTAACCAAGGACCAGATCTTCGAGCTCTACCTGAACAAGGAATTCCTCGGCCACCGCGCCTACGGCATCGGCGCAGCGGCGCAAGTTTACTACGGCAAGCGGCTCGATGAGCTCAGTCTTGCAGAAATGGCAATGATCGCGGCGCTGCCCAAGGCACCGTCTCGTGACAATCCAATATCCGGGCCGCGCCAGGCCATGATTCGCCGCAATTGGGTGCTGGACCGGATGCTCCGCCTGGGCTACATCGACGAACCGACTCACGCCGAGGCACGAGCCGAGCCCAACAATGCGCGTCTGCATGCCCCTGTGCGCCAGCTCAACGCAGACTGGGTGGCTGAAATGGCGCGCCAGTTCGCTGTCGACAAACTGGGCGCCAGCGAGGCTTACGGTGGCGGCTACAGACTGTTTACCACGGTCGATGCCCGCCTCCAGCGCGCGGCCGATCAGGCCATCCGCGATGGCCTGCAGGTTTATGACCGACGCCACGGCTGGCGCGGCCCCGAGCAGCAGTTTGATCTTGAAGCGCTGAACAACCTGGCCGACATCAACGGACGCTTGAACCAGGTGCGCCCCGTGGCTGATCTGATTCCCGCGCTGGTGCTGGATAGTGACGAGACCCAAGCTCAAATGATCGTGCGCGGTGGCGAGGAAATCGTGCTGGATATCGACGGCTTGTCCTGGGCCAGGCCGCAGCTAGCCCAGGATTCGCTGGGCAGCCGCCCAAGCGAGGCCAGCGAAGTGCTCGCCCCCGGTGACCTGGTGCGAGTACGTTGGGTCGAGGACGAATGGCGGCTGGCCCAGGTACCGGTGGCCGAGGCCGCCCTGGTCGCCATGGAGGCCGACACCGGCGCCATCCTGGCCCTGGTTGGCGGGCTGGATTTTGGTCGCAGCCAGTTCAACCGGGTTACCCAGAGCCGACGCCAACCCGGCTCGGCATTCAAGCCGTTCGTGTACGCCGCCGCCCTGGACCATGGCTTTACCGCCGCCTCGGTGGTCAACGATGCGCCGGTTGTCGTCGACGACCCCTCCATGGAGCGGGCCTGGCGGCCAACCAACTTCAGCCGTCGCTTCCACGGCCCGACCCGCCTGCGCGAGGCCATGGTGCATTCGCGCAACCTGGTCAGCGTGCGCTTGCTGATGAGCATGGGGCTGGACTACGCGCGCGACTACATTTCTGATTTCGGCTTCGACCGCAACGAGCTGCCCAATGGTCCATCAATGGCGCTCGGCTCAGCATCCCTGACCCCGCTGAGCATGACAGCAGCCTACGCAGTCTTCGCCAACGGCGGCTATGCCGTTAATCCCCAGTTCATTCATCGATTGGTCGATGGCAACGGCCAGATCGTGTTCGAGCCGCCATGGCGCAAGGTGTGTCCTGACTGCCCGACGATGCCGGCCAGCGGCGACAACGCCATTGCCAACGGCCAGGAAGGAGATTCGATTGTCGGACCGCGCCGGGTCACGCCTGGCCAGACCGAAACGATTGAAGCATTGCCGGCCCTGGTCGGCCCGACGATTCCGGAAGCAGCTGAACAAGTCATTTCCTCGCAAACCGCCTGGCTGATCAGCTCAATGCTGTCCGACGTGATCACCTCGGGCACCGGGCGCCGGGCGCTGGCCCTGGGGCGCAGTGATCTGGCCGGCAAGACCGGGACGACCAACGACTTGCGCGATACCTGGTTTGCCGGTTACGGCGGAGGCATCGTGACCACGGTTTGGCTGGGCATGGATGACAACCAGAGCCTAGGGCGCAATGAACAAGGTGGCCGAACCGCGCTACCGCTCTGGGTCGACTTCATGGCCGAAGCCTTGCGCGATCGGCCCGAGCAGCCGAGCACCGTTCCGGTTGGCCTGGCTCAGGCACCGATCAACCCCGAGACCGGCCTGCGCACCCGGCCCGGGGTCAGTGGCGCCATGCAAGAGTGGTTTCATGCAGAGAACCTGCCGCCGCTGGAGGCTAGCGAAGAAAACGGCAGCGAATCCGATCCGTTCGATATTTTCTGATCTCCATGGCGAACCGATCAACGCGTCGGCGCAGCCGCGAGCGCCTGGAGCTGGCCGCTGAGGCCGCTCGCATCATCGCCACCGAAGGCCAACGCAGTTACCTCCTGGCCAAACACAAGGCGGCCGAACGCCTGGGCGCATCAACTCGACAGGGGCTTCCATCAAACGCGGAAATCGAAGCGGCACTGCGCGAATGGCAACAACTTTACGGTGGCGAAGAGCTGGCTGATCGCCTGCTGGAAATGCGTCATGCGGC
The DNA here is from genome assembly GCA_007123575.1 of Wenzhouxiangella sp. GTDB lineage: Bacteria > Pseudomonadota > Gammaproteobacteria > Xanthomonadales > Wenzhouxiangellaceae > Wenzhouxiangella. The sequence goes on along the minus strand of SKKV01000081.1, from coordinate 7,495 downwards.
GATCAAGGCCATGCGCTTTCTGAAACCTTTCGGCCCGAAACTGGTTGGGCCAGTGCTCGAAGGCACGGCCGACGAGTTCTCGCGGATTTGTCTGCATGTGTTCACGGATGACCCGGATGCGGTCGTTCGCTTTTTGATGGAGCACGGCATTCCTTTCGAGCAGGAGCGCCGCCGGGTCCGCTGGCATGACGGCAGCCGTCGCCACATTGACGTGCTGGTCGTGCAGGCAGACGGCGAGGTAGTCGAGCTGGCCGTGATGGTCGGGCGCGAGGCGCGCCAGGCGCTACCTAGCCCCATCGATGGCCGGCCCCTGCGCCGTGGCAGCATTCAAGAAGTCGAGTTGCTGCTGACAGCGTGAGCCGTCAGTTGGGCGCGTCGGGGCTTTGCGGCGCCTGAGGGTCAGCGCCTTCTTTGGACGCTTCTTTTTCGGCACGGGCCGCGCCGGCCTTTTTCTGCGCTGACTTCTTCGTGGCCTGCTTCTTGCCGACAGCTTTCTTGCCAGCCGATTTTTTCGCACCCGCTTTCTTGCTGCGCGCTTTCTTTTTCGCCGCGGTTTTTTTCTTGCTGGCTTTCTTGCCGGCTTTCTTGCTGTCGCTGGCCTCGCTTGAGGGGCTTTTTCCCTGATCACCAGCCGGCTTGGCAGATCGGTCCGAGTCAGAACGGTCCTTGACGCCGCGATCATCAGAGGCGGGGGCAGCGGCGGCTGGTATCTCTTGCGCCGGGTTGGGTGACGCGACCCTGGTGACCGGGACCGGTGCCGGGTCGCGCGGGCAATCCAGATCCTCGAACGGGAATGGCCGACGATCGGCCGCACCAGTCAGGTAGCGGCTGGCACGCTCGAACCAGGCCCCTATGTCCTTGCCGTATCGAAGGACAGACTCAGGCCAGCCGCCGGTCACCAGCAGCACCACCCATGCATACAGGGAAACCACGATCAGCAGCGGTGTGGCAATCATGAGCATGACAAAAAACAGCACCATGACCGGCAGGCGCAGCCAGGTCTCGGGATTTTTCAGCGCCTTGCGAGTTTGTTCATTCATGTTGAAACAGCACCCGGGGGAATCCTCAGCCCATGATCGTCAATGGAGAGGTTACTTGCAAGGGCATTCAGTCCACGTTTAGAGGGGATGGGTTAGAATTCAGTTTGGTTCAAGTTCAGGCTTCACGACCATGATGTCAACGTTGCGAATCCTGCTGTCCCTTCTGCTGATCGCGCTAATCAGCGGCTGCGCCACCTATCAGCAGCCGCGCTACGGGCACGATGGCGTTTACTACGAGCAGCCAGTCAGCCGTCACAGCACCTCTGTGGTCCGGGTAGATCCACTGCTCTACCCCTACTGGTCCCTGGATTACTTCTACTTCAGCCGCCACTACCACCCCTACTCGTTCTGGGTCGGCGCCTATGACCCCTGGTTTTATCCCTACCCGGGCTGGTATTACGGCTATCGACCTAGCGCGCGAACCCGGGTTGGCTTGTCCTACCACGCCGGTTGGTTCTACCCTTGGTATGGTTTCGGCTACCGTTGGCACCAGCCTTGGGGTTGGTCTTATGTTTACTATCCGGCCAAAACCAGCCCGCCGCCCAGTCGCGTCCGGCACGTTGATGAGCGTCTTCGCATGCTGGAAGATCGTCAGCGTCATAGCCGCCAGGCAAGTGCGGTCCAAGGCGTTGGTCCGACCACCCACGGCATGATTTCCACCCAGCGCCAGTCAAGGATTCAGCGCCAGGGTCATGACGAAAGCTGGATCCAGAGCCGCGAAGCACTGCGGGAACGTCAGCGTGCAACCATCCGACCAGGTCAGACCCGTCCAGCTCAAGATCGGCAGCGCCCCACTGCGCGGCCAGGCACGTCGACTCCGCGACGGGAGCCGACGCGCTCTCAGCCCCGGCGCGACCCGGCGCCGGCAGCCCGGCCTGATCGGCCGGCGAGGACGCAGCCAACCGCACCACCACGGTCACAAATGCCTGCGCGACCGGCACGTCCAGCACCACCGGTCCGGTCCCAACCGGCCGAGCCCCGGCGACCGCCGCGCAGTCGCGGTCGAGAAGAAGAGCCGTAGCAGCTGCCCACCAGGCCGTGATCCGGTAACATCATGGGCTGGCTTTCTTGACTGATCTGCGATGTTAAAACCGTTTTTCGCCGGGATGATCCTGGCTCCCGGGTTGCTCCTGGCATCCCAGGCAGTGGCCCTCCAGCCCATCGAGTTCAACGCCGAAGAACTGGTCATCCAGGCCGTTCAGGGAGAAATCGCACCGCCGGCCATACGCGACAGCATCTACCGCGTCCACGCCGACGGCGAAGTGGTATTGCTGCCAGGCACCGGTTCGATCACCTACAACTTTCGCACCGGCGACAGCGCCATACGCATGGCCGGCAACCATGTAGAGCCGGCGGTCAGCCTTTACAACCTCGGTCGCGAAGGCAGCCGTTCGAGCAACGACAATCGGGCCCTGAACGCGCTGAGCATGATTGGCAACGAGGTCCTGATTCTCAACGGCACCGCCGCCGGCGACAGCGGCTGGGTGGTTGGCAAGCACGGTGGCGTCGAGCACGTCATGGTCGATTTCGATCCCGATATCTACGACGATCTTGCCATTGGCAACCTGATGCAAATTCGCACTGTTGGCGCCGGCATGCGCTTGACCAACATTGACGGCGTGCGGGCATTCAACAGCAGCCCGACGCTGATCGAGGCCTTCAATGATGCCGGTGCCGGCATTACCGATGACGGCAAGCTGCGCATCGGTGTGACCCACAAGATTCCGGCCAAGATCATGGGTTCCGGCCTGGGCCGCGACCATGTCTTTACCGGCGACTACGATATCCAGATGTTCGACGAGGAGATCAACGAGCGCTACAACCTGCACTCACTGCGCTTCGGCGATATCGTGGCGATCATGGATGCCGACCATTCGTATGGACGCACCTGGCTAAGCGGCGCGGTGTCGATTGGCATCATCTCCCACGGCCGCAGCGATTCAGCAGGTCATGGCCCCGGGGTGACCACGCTGCTCACCTCACGCGACGGCCATATCGAGCCGATCATTGACGCCAATGCCAATCTTAAGTTCCTGCTGAACATCCCCTGATCGCGCGCGTGGGCTGAAATGAGCGACTGGCTGCAAATCGGGCTTCGGGTTGACCCGGACCAGGTCGAAAGCAGCGAAGAGGCGCTGCTGGAACTGGGCGCACATTCGGTCACCCTGCTCGATGCTGGCGACCATCCCGTGCATGAGCCAGCACCGGGCGAGACACCGCTGTGGCCGGACATCGTGGTTCAGGGACTATTCGACGGCAGCATGGAACTGGCCGCACTCAGTCAAGCACTGGTCGATTCCGGCCTGATTGGCGACCCCACGGCACTGATCGTCGAACGCCTGGGCGATCGCGACTGGACCCGGGCCTGGATGGATCGCTACGAGCCGCTGCGCTTTGGCCAGTCGCTGTGGATTTGCCCCAGCCATATCGAGCCGGACCCGGACTGGCCGATCGTGATTCGGCTCGACCCGGGCCTGGCCTTTGGCAGCGGCACGCATCCGACCACGGCTCTGTGCCTGGAGTGGATTGACCGGCATGAGCTGGCCGGCTCGCGGGTCATTGATTTCGGCTGCGGTTCGGGCATTCTCGCCATTGCCTGTGCGCTGAAGGGGGCTGCCCGGATCATTGCCGTCGACCACGATCCGCAGGCGCTGACGGCAACCATGAACAACGCCCGGCGCAACAACGTGGCCGATCGCATTGAATGCCTGCTGCCGGATCAGTTCGAGGTCCAGGCTGCCGACCTGGTTGTGGCCAATATTCTGGCCGGGCCTTTGATCGAGCTGGCGCCGAGGCTGGGCGAATGCGTCCGGGCCGGAGGGAACCTGGTGTTGTCGGGGATTCTGCCGGAGCAGGCGACCGGCGTGGCGGCTGCTTATCGGGAGATGCTGGGTGCAGAGAAGATCAGCCGGCGGGAGGATTGGATTCGGCTGGATTTTATGCGGGATTGACTTGGTTTTCCGGGGGTGGGCCGTAGCGGTCGGGGTCTTGTTCCCAGAGGCCCTGGATGTGGGTGTGGTAGAGGCGGGCTTCGGGGAATTCTGACAGGGACTCGAGTTTGGCCAGCGCCGTGAGGGGGTGCAGATCACCGTAAATGACGCGGATGCAGTCGAGAAACAGCTGGCCGAACATCGGCGTGTAGGCAATGGCTGAGCGCTGTTCGGCTAGGCGCAGGCGGTGGGCGGCGCGGCCGGCAGCGTCCAGGTCGCGGCCGACCACGAGCTGCAGCCAGGGGGAGTCGCGGAAACAGGTCAGCACGTCGAGGCCGGCGCGCTCGGCGTAGAGCTGGAACTCCTCGGCCACGCAGAACTGATTGCGGGCCACGTCCTTGCGTTCGGAGTGATCGGAACGCTTCCAGAAGTTGACCTCGTACATCCAGCGCTCCCAGCCGACCGGATCGGCCAGGTTCCAGGTCTCGACATAGGCCAGGCCACCGGGCTTGAGGATGCGGGCAAACTCGCTCAGGTAAAGAAACAGGTCTTCCTTGTCCATGTGGCAGAGCACGGCCACCGAGTAGGCCTTGTCGATGCTTTCATCGGCAATCATCGACAAGTCGGTCCGCTCCAGCACCTCCAGGCGCACGTTGTTGTGCCCGGCCAGGCGCCGGCCGGCCACCCGAATCATGTTCGGGGAAATATCGGTGCCGACGTACTGTTTGCAGCGCCCTACCAGCTCGCGCCCAATCCTGGCCGCGCCACAGCCCAGTTCCAGGATCACATCTTCCGGCGACAAGGCCAGGGCCTCGGCAATGGCATTGGCCGCGCGCTGGCCGGTGGCCTGGGCCACGACTTCACTGCCGCTGTTGTCCACCGCTTCCAGGGCGGCCAGATCATCGGCAGAGCGGCGGTCCCAGACCGCCCGGTAACTGGTATCACTCATGGGTTTGGCATTACTCGTCGCATTCAGGCCGCTCGCATTCAGCAGACCGGGTTAAGACTGGCTGGTCAAGCCCACCAGTATAGCCCGGAAGCCAACAGGCAGGCGATCGGCGCGCCGTATAATTGGGCCTGAATTCTCACCCGCAAGCCAACCAGTCGTGACCCTGACCATTGCCCGTTTCGAGGCCCAGCCCACGCCCGTCTGCGAGTTCGAGCTTGACGACGACATCCTGTTCGATCTCGATGCCGAGCTGATCGTCGATCCACCCGACGGCCCGCGGCTGCAGTATTTCCTGCGCCAGACCGGCCTCGACATCTCGTGGCTGCCGCGCGGGCGCTACCGGCTCGACTGCGCCCAGGCCCGCGGCTGGCCCGCCGGCTCGCGCCTTGAGCTGATCCTGCGCGACCGGGCCAACAGCACGGCCCGGCAAAGAGCGCGCGCCGAAACGACGCTGGCGCAAAGCCCGCAGTGGGACAGCGGCTGGCGGCTGGCCAGCGGCGCGGACACGATACCGATTCAGGATTTGAGCTGGGCGCGGGCCGACAACAACTGGTTTTTTCGCCATTTCGACCACGCCGCGCGCACCATCATCCACCTGTTTTTCCGCGAGGATGAGCGCTTGCGTGGTCGGGTCCTGGACGTTGGCTGCGGTGACGGCATCACCGACTTAGGTATAGCCCTCAGAATGCAGCCCGAAGAGTTGATCGGCGTCGACCCCTTCCGCGGCTACGAACGGCTGCCGGAAATCTGCCGCGAGCATCAACTGCCACAAGCGCTGAGGCAACCACCAAACTTGAGCTTTCGCCCGGACGATGCCAACCAACTTGACTTCGACGACAACCGTTTCGACGTCGTCTTGTCCTGGGGGTCGCTGGAGCATATTGCCGGCGGTTACGATCGCGCCCTGGCCGAGATCAAGCGCGTGCTGCGCCCAGGCGGGCTGTTCTTTGCCCATCCGGGCCTGTTCTACGGCAGCGTCGGCAATCACCTGGGCGAGTTTTTCGACGACCCCTGGATTCATCTGAAACTCGACGAGCAAGAACTGCGCGAGCGCGTGCTCAGTCGTCAGCCGCGCTACATGGATCGAGCCGGCGAGGAGTCCAGCCCGGCCCAGTACTGGCAGTGGTACAAGGAGCTCAACCCGATTACCGTCGATGGCTTCGAGCGCGAGCTGCGTGAGCTGGGTTTCGAGCCTCGCCGCTTCGCCCTGCGTACCGACCCGGTGGTGGACTACAGCCCACAGCTGCAGCAATACAGCATGAGCACCCTGGGACTGGCCGAGCTGTATGTGGTTTGCGAGAAGCTGGGGTAAGCGGGAACGAAAAATCAGTAATAACGGCGGCGGCGGCGCATGACCATGCGCAGACGGCGGCGGCGTTCTTCTTCGGATTCGGGCTGATCGGTTTCTGGCGCTTCACTGTCGGGCGAGTTGTCGAGCTCCGGCCGGATCTTATCGCTGTTTTCAGTCTGCTCTGGGACTGAGCTGGCTTGCACCGGCACTGCCGGCTCGACGGTCGAAGATTCGACCGGCTCGGGTTCAGGCAAGGGCTCACGGTCGGCCTGCGGTACGCTTGCCACTGCAGGCTCGTCTACTTCGATGACCGCTTCAGTCTGATCGCCGACCAGCTCCTCGCTGACCGGCGCCGGTTCCTCAGGCACTGGCTGGCGCATCAGTGTCTGGCCATCGACAATCACATCTAGCACCTCGGCCACGCCTCGAACTTCTGCGTAGGCATCCACCACCACGGCGCAGTCGGAAAGCTGGCCTTCGGCACTCAAGTCGAGACGTGGGCCGTCATCGTCGCTGATCCGCTGCGAACGAAACTCCAGGCCACAACGGCCCAGTGCGGCCACGGCCGACGCCAATACGCCCGAACGACGGCGCAGTTTGAGAACAATCAAGATTTCCGACACCTGAAACTCCCTTTGCACCCCTCTCGCCGGGCCCCGTGACTGGTTCTCACGGGCGGCGACAAAGGCCTGATTCGCATTGCAAACCGGTCGATTGTAGCAGCTTGTGAACCAGCAATAGAAGCTACAATACAGGACATGGAGCTATTCAAAGTATTCCAGATCGAGGCCGCGCACTTCCTGCCCAACGTGCCCGAGGGCCACAAGTGCAAACGCCTTCACGGTCACTCCTTCCGAATCGAGATCCATGTCACAGGCCCGGTCGGTGAAACGACTGGCTGGGTGATGGATTTCAGCGATCTGAAAAAAGCCTTCGAGCCGCTGTATCGTCAGCTCGACCATCATTTCCTGAATGAAATTCCCGGCCTGGAGAACCCGACCAGCGAAAACCTGGCACGCTGGATCTGGCAGCGACTCAAACCCACCCTGCCCAGCCTGTCAAAAGTCGTCATTCAGGAAACCTGCACCTCGGGCTGCATCTACCGCGGCGAAGACGAACCCGATCAATCCTAGTTCTCAAAAAATGTTCTCGCCAAGTCTAAAAACCCGTTACCGAGCCCGCTGTCGGAGTGCGAACAGAGAAAATCTTTTGGACGCAAAGGAGCGAAGCAGCCAAGAAGCAAAAGACCTCATGAATTTATGCTGCTTGTTTTTCTTTGCTGCTT
>SKKV01000079.1 GCA_007123575.1 Wenzhouxiangella sp. | reverse complement strand
GCACCAGTCAGCTTCGGCACCGTTATTCTCGGCTTCTCGTCGGCGCCGGTCGCGGTGACCCTGAGCAATGCCGGCGGCTTGCCCCTGACTATCAGCGCGCTGCCTGCGCCTGCTGCGCCGTTCCATCTTGATTCCAGTACTTGTCCGGTCGTGCCTTTCGATCTGGCTCCGGGCGGCGATTGCGTGGTCAGCTATCTCTATATCCCGCTGGTGGCCGGCCAGGTTTCGCAGGCGATCGAGATCATCAGCAACAGCGACAGCAGCCCGGACCAGGTGGTGCTGTTCGGCTTTGCTGACGGTCCCGACGTTCAGCCCAGCCCCAATCCGATGAACTTCGGGACCGTCAAGGTCGGCGAATTCCAGGATCTTCAACTACAGCTGTTCAGCAGCGGCGTCGATACCGTCACGGTCAGCGAGCTGAGCGCGCCCGCGCCACCGTTTGCAGTCGTTGCCAGCACCTGCGAGGCGTTGCCCTTCATGCTGTTCGCCGATACCAGTTGCACCATCACCTATCGCTATAGCCCGAACACGGCCGGACCGTCAAGCCAGGCGATCGTTCTGAGCAGCAACGGACCTGTGCCCTTGCAGTCGATCGTGCTGTCCGGCGAGGCCGTACAGGGCGCATTACTGGTGTCCCCGGCATCGTTGGACTTCGGCGATCGGCGGCCAGGGGAAATCGGCAACGGCACGTTTACACTGAACAATGCCGGCACAGCCACGCTGGCCTTCACTGCCTGGACCTTGCCGGATTCGCCCTTCACCTGGACCAGCGGCTCGTGCAGCATCCCGCCCTTCGAACTGGCTCCGGGCGAATCCTGCACGCTCAGCTTTCAGTTTGCACCGGCCGAACTGGGCGACTATCAGGACCAGCTGCTGCTGGAAAGTGATCTCGAGGACAGTCCGCATGGGTTTTCCCTGCGAGGCACGATTGCCGATCCTGAGCTATTGTTCGATCCACCAGTCGCCGACTTTGGCGCGGTCCTGCCCGGCGCCAGCCGCGACATCACAGTGGCGGTTTTTGGAGGTCACGAGCTCAAAATCGTGCTGGAATCGATCGGCAGCGTGTCTCACCCGTTCGAACTGGTCGAGACCAGCTGCATGGAAGAAGAAGCCGTGACCGGCAACCTGGAAACCTGCAGCCTGACCTTGCGCTTCACTCCCGATGCAGTAGATGGCTACAGCGACACGCTGGTGATCGGATCCGATGCGGCCAATGCGCCGACGGGGCTGAATCTGGTCGGTCACGGTGCCGGTGACCGTCTGTTTTCGGATCGCTTTGAATCCAATTTCCCATGACATCTGATCGGCCATCGTTCACGGCCCGGGGGTTGACGATTTACTCGGGTGACATGAGCTGGAAGCGATCCCTGAAGAGCTCGTCGCTGACGTCGGTGACCTGGCATGCCAGGCTGAAGCTGCCTGCCAGGTCGCCGGTGCATGTCAGGGTGGACTGATACTCGTCACCGTCGTCGGCCGACGACGGGCGGTTGCAGCGGAACTCAAAGTTGCGGGAACTGCCGGCAGCAACGGTCTGGTTGCCACTTAAGGAAGGCACAACGGAAAGCTCCGAATCACCGCTCATGCTGCACGAAAATTGGCCTTCGGCATTGCCCTGATTGGTGATGCTGGCGGCCAGCGAGCTGTTGCTGCCGGGCAGGTCTGCACCCAGATTGAGTGCCCCAAATGCCGGCTCGGCGATCAGGTCCGGCCTGGGTGCGGCCACCCCGGTACAGCTGAGATCCGAGTCCAGATGGCCAGCATTGCTTTGCACACGCAGGGTGCCAGATTGCGCGCCGACCTGGGCAGGAGAGCAGTCTACCGACACCTGACAGGTCTGCCCGCTGGCCAGCGACTGGCCGTTGCAGCCGTCGCTGACAATCGAAAACATCCCGCCCGGATTTTGCGGCAGGCTGGCCGGACCCGAAATCACCAGGCTGGCGCTGCCGGTGCTGGTCAGCGTAGCTGCTACAGGCGCACTGACCTGGCCAACAGTGACATCGCCGAAACTGACATGGCCGATTGAGCCTCCGGGCGCTGGTGGCGGCAGGACCACGATGGCAGCCGAATCACTGTTGTTGCTGGGGTCGGGGTCACTGGCATTGCTGTCGACGGTGGCCACGTTGAGGTAGGAGCCGCTGGCGTTGACCTGCGCTTCAATACGCAGCTGGGCCTCTTCGCCGGGATTCAGGGTGCCAATGGTCCACACGCCGCTGTCCGGATCCCATTCGCCCATTTTGACGATGTGACTGGCATAGTTGTACCCGTCGGGTAGCTGATCCAGCGCAACAATGCCGTTGGCCGTGTCCGGGCCATTATTGACCACATCGACATTGAACGTGACCATCCCGCCGGGGACGGACTGCTGCGGATTGACTGACTTGGTCAACCGCAGGTCGGCGACATCGGGTGCAGGCAGCTCAATGGCCGCCGATGCGCTGTTGTTGGCCGGTTGTGGGTCGAACTGTGCCGACTGCACGGTTGCAGTGTTCAGATACGGCCCATTGGCATTCACGGTGGCCTGGATATTCAGGCGGGCTCGAAAGGCCGGCTCCAGTGTGCCGACATCCCACTGGCCCAGGTCCGGATCGAAACTGCCTTGATTGAGGCTGTGGCCAAGGTAGCTGTAACCGTCAGGAAGCTGATCGATGACTAAAACGTCGGTCGCCGTGTCTGGTCCATAGTTGTCGGCAAGAATGGTGAATTCCACGGTGGCGCCGATCGCGGCCGACTGGGGCAGGACGGTTTTAGCGACGGCTACATCAGCGGTCGGCGGCAGGCTGACACTCACGCTGTCGATGTTGTTGTCGAGGTTGGGGTCCTCCTCGTTCGCGATTACTGCCGCGGTGTTCAGATAGGGTCCGGTTGGGTTGACGGTGGCCGATATTTCCAGCAAGGCACGCTCGCTCACGTCCATCGAACCAAGAACCCAGATGCCCTGGTCGGCATCGAAACTGCCGTGCGAGGCCTGGTGATTCAAATAGGTATAGCCCCCGGGCAGATTATCGCTGACCAGAATGCCACTGGCTGCATCGGGGCCCAGGTTTTCGACATTGATCGCGAAAACGACGGTCTGACCGTATTGGGCCTGGACGGGATTGACCGACATGAGCAGCTCGAGGTCGGCCTGCGGTCGAAGAACAGTCACTTCCGCCTCGGCAAGATTGTTGCCCGGCACCGGATCGAACTGGTCACCGGCCACATCCGCGGACGACAAATATTGCCCAGTCTGATTGACCATTGCCCTGACCATCAAGGATGCTGTTGCGCCAACCGCCAACGAACCGATTGACCACTCTCCTTCAGTCGGATCGAACTCGCCGACACTTGCATCTGAGCTGACATAAGCATAGCCGCTGGGAACTCGATAGATCACACCCACCCCGGTCGCCGGGCCAGGGCCGGCGTTGGCCACCGTCAAAGTGAAAATGACCTGTTCGCCGACCTCAGCCTGGGCCGGGTCAACCGTCTTGTTCAAGCTCAGGTCAGCCTGCGCGGCCGGAGGTTCAGATCCGATGAACTGCCGGATGGGGCTGCTGTAGTAGCTGGTCCCGCTACCCTTGGGGTCACCCGTTCGATAGTCGATGCGGACGTAGAATTTGCCCGGGAGCCCGTCGAAGCTGCTCAACGACCAGGACGGCCCGGGTTGGGTCATCAAACCGCCGCCGGCTGCCGGCACGAAGCTGCTGGGGTTGCAGCAGCTTTGCGATACCATCACTCGGGGTCGACCGAATATCCGCGGGGCAATCGACGAGGAAGGAATCATCCAGGTCAGCAAGCCGTTGCTGCGGTTCCAAAGCAGGCGATCCGAGTTTCGGCCCGCTGCCAACCGCAGGCGCGCCAGACCGCGCCGCGTGCGACCGTCGACCGTCGTGAAGTCGCCGCCGATGACCAGGCGGCCGTCAGGCTCGACCAGCATTGTATGGATGCCCGGCTCGAAGGCGGTTTCGCCGGCGATCCCGGGGTTACCAAAGCTGCCGGCCAGAGCCCCTGAATCGAGAAGCTGGGCCAGGTTGTTGCGGGTTTGATTCTGAACGGTGCCGAATGCTCCCCCGACAAAGAGATTGGAAGCGAACAACGGGACGATGGAGCGCACCGAACTGTACAAGGGCGGAATTTCGCCCGCCGGTGGCGTGATCGGATTGAAGGGCAGCAATGCGCCGTTGCCGTTCAGCGAGGCGGCGAGGAACCGTTCCTGGCCCGCTACAAAGTTGAACTCACCGCCTAGAACGATCGTGGAGCCACGGGTCGACAAGGATCTGACTGGTCCATCGATAAAGGGATTAAAGCTGACGTCGAGGCTGCCGTTGGCCAGCAGACGCACAAGATTGCGCGACACGCCATTGACGTTCAATGATTTGCCGCCCAAAAGGATGCGACCTTGGCTGTCCAGGCTCAAGGCCAGATCGTCCTCGAGCCAATACAGATCCACTGCCGATGAACTGAATGACGAATCGACCGCGCCGTTGGGCAGCAAGCGCACCAGCGTTTTGCTCGGGAAGCCGTTAACGCCGGAAAAGTTGCCGGCCACCAGTAGCTTGCCATCGTCCATCAGGTGCATCGCAGCGACCCGGCGCTGGCCGGAATCGGGCAGCTGGAAGTCGGGATTGAAGCTCGAATCCAGCGCTCCAGAAGCATCGAGACGAGCCAGGGCAGCGCGTGGCTGGCCGTTGATGTTGCTAAACGCGCCACCGATCAGAATGCTGCCATCTTGCTGAACGGCGATCGTATCGACTCTGTCGTCGAGTACGGGCGCGAAGCTGGTCTGGACGAGACCGGAGGGGGTCAAGCGCGCCAGGTTGGTTCGGCTGGCACCGTTGATCTGGTTGAATTGGCCACCTACCAGCAAGTTCCCGGATCGGTCACGGGCCATCGCCTTGATCGTGCCTATGGTGGTGCCGGTCACGGTCAGCGTGAGATCAATACCCCCATGCTCACCGATACGCGCAACCCGAAGCCGGGGGATGGAGGTCAGGTTGGTGAAATCCCCACCAAAAACGACCGATCCGTCGCCGAGCGCCCGCACCACGTGGACGGTATCGTTGACCGTCACCAGTGGCGCAAAACCTGAATCCACGCTGCCATCCTCGAACAGTCGGGCGATTCGTTGACGAGGCCCGACTCCGGCAGTGAACTCACCACCGATCACGGCGCGACCGTCGGGCTGAAGGTCGATGCTGCGAACGGTTCCGTTCAGATTCGGCGGCGCGTAGTCCGTGTCCAGATCGCCATTGGGCAGGTAGCGGACCAGACGACTGCTGAAATCGCCGCCGACCAGGATGCGTCCGTCCTGCTGCACGGCCACGCTCCGAACGGTTGCCCCGGGCGCGCTGGTGACCATGAAGCTGTTGTCCCAACTGCCATCCGCGTTGAGACGATAAATCCTTCTCACCCCGATATCGCCGCTGCGCTGAAGGCTGCCGACAATGATCAGCTTGCCGTCGGGTTGCAGGGCCATTGCCAGCACCGCACCGTCGAATTCCGGCGGGTTGAAGCTGCTGTCGAGGTTGCCGTTGGCGTGCAGACGAGCCACCCGATGCCGGGTTTGGCCGCCGACCTGGCTGAAATGTCCGCCAATGTAGAGCTTGGCCGTGTCCGGGTCTTCAATCATCGCCCGCACCGTGCCGTTGGGCGCCGGGCTGGAGGCACCGATGACCGGCTGACCGAAAGGATCAAACCAGGCCATCCTTGTTCTGTTCACGCCGCCGACCGAGGTGAAGCTGCCGGCAAACACGAAATCGCCATCGCTGTTGTTCAATGCCGTGTAGACAATGCCACTGCCAACATTGGGATTGAACTGCGGGTTGACCGAGCCATCGGGTCCAACCAGCGCAACCCGGTTGCGCGTAACCTGGTCAACGCTGTTGAACTGCCCTCCGATGAGCATTGAGCCGTCGGCGGCCTGAGCAAGCGCCAACACCGACCCGCCCTCGACCAGGGGAGCGTAGCCGTCATTGGAACTCTGGGCCCAAACGGCTCCGGTAGCAGCGCACATCATCAGAGCCAGACCCAGCTGGCCACGGGTCACCCACCAAAAAAAATTTTCAACCATGATGCCCTCCCGGGGCTATGTGCGATTCATACCCGACACACCTCGGAGGCAGTGCGCCTTCTTGGGTATCAATCCTGGAACCGGGGAGGCGATCTAACTTGAAGACGATATGAAATTACGTTGAAAGTTCGATCCGCACAGGATCGGCCGAAGCTTGGACTTCGATACATCAGGCGTTTCGAGCAATCCGTCGGCCGGCTTCGCCTGCTTCGGCTTTGGCCGAACAGGTGAGGCCTTACTGTGTGAATCGATCTGCGAAGATGATATCGAACAGGCGCGGATAGTCCTGGCCTTCTTCAATGCTCCAGACCGTGCTGAAATTCCAGCCTTCGAAAGTGGCTTGTTGCTGCATGTCCGACGTTGACATGCCCTCGGCCTCAAACAGGTTGTCGTTGAAACCGGTTCCAGCCGACTGTTCGGTGGTGTCGATATCCCAGTAGCTTTCAGTCACCTCGCCAAGGTTGTAGCCAACCAGACCGCCAACGTTGGTTCCGCCGCTGACTTCGCCGGCAGCATAGGCGCGCTGCAGATACAGCATGGAATCGCCTGAAGGCCAGATGGTGCCGATCAGTCCACCCACCATATCGCCTGTTGCATCGACGTTGCCAGTTGCGTATACGTTGGAAACCGTCACCTGAACCGCATGAATGCCGGAGAATTGTTCGAAGCTGCCAATCAGGCCGCCGACATAGTT
>SKKV01000283.1 GCA_007123575.1 Wenzhouxiangella sp. | reverse complement strand
GCAGCCGCGCATCGAAGCCTTCGGCAGACAGCTTGTCGGCCAGGTGCTCGGCGGCCAGCATGCCGGATTTCATCGCCTGGTGGGTGCCCTTGATCTTGGGCACGTTGAGCAGGCCGGCCGAGTCGCCAATCAGGATCGCGCCGGGCATTTCCACCTTTGGCAGCGACTGGTAGCCACCTTCGACCAGGGCGCGGGCGCCAGCCGACAGGATTTCGCCGCCGTCGAGCAGCTCGCGCATCATCGGGTGGTGCTTGAACTGCTGGAAGGCTTCAAATGGGGTGAAGTTCGGGTCCTGGTAGTCCAGGCCGCAGACGAAACCCAACGCAATCCGGTTCTTGTCCAAGTGATAGACAAAGCTGCCACCGTAGATGGATCCGGGCAGCGGCCAGCCGACCGTGTGCTGGATCCGGCCCGGCTCAACCCGGCCTTCCGGCAGCTGCCAAAGCTCCTTCATGCCGATGCCATAGGTCTGCGGGTCGCAGTCCGCATCGAGCTTGTATTTCGCGATCGCGCGCTTGCTCAGATGACCACGGCAGCCCTCGCCCAGCACGGTGACGGCGGCATGGATCTCGATGCCCTGGACGTAGCTGTCCTTTTCATTGCCCTGCCGATCCACGCCCATGTCGCCGATGATCACGCCCTTGACCGCGCCGGCCTCGTCGTAGGCAAGGTCGGCTGCGGCAAAGCCCGGGAACAGGTCCACGCCCAGCGCTTCGGCCTTTGGCGCCAGCCAGGCGCACATCGCGCCGAGCGAGACAATGAAGTTGCCGTGGTTTTTCTGCTGCGGCGGGGTCGGCAGCTTGCGCTTGCCGGTTTTCGACAGGAGCAGAAACTCATCCGTCCCGGCCGGCACGCAGATCGGCGGCGGATCGTCGCGCCATCCCTCGATCAGGGCATCCAGCGGCCCCGGCTCGATCACCGCCCCGGACAGAATATGGGCCCCTATTTCGCTGGCTTTTTCAATCACGCAGACGTTGAGGTCGTCCTTGAGCTGCTTCAAGCGGATGGCACAGGCCAGGCCCGCCGGCCCAGCCCCGACCACGACAACGTCATACTCCATGATTTCACGTTCGGACATGATTCAGATTCGTCTCGTTTGGATCAGTGCGGCCAGACCGCGATGTCATCTTTCAATTATGCCTGCAACAAACCACTGTGATGTCATGCCTCACGTCGGCCGGGGACTATTGGTGAAAATTGTTCTCGCCAAGACGCAAAGGCGCTAAGTAAAAAAACTTCATAAGGTTTTTCTTTGCGCCTCCGCGTCTTGGCGAGAAAATCAAGGCTTTTTAGCTCAATCGTTCAGCAGCGGTTCCAGTGCCGGCCAGAGGCGCTCGAGCATCAGGGGTTGGGCCTCTATGGTGGGGTGGATGCCATCGGGCATCATCATGCCGGGCTGGTCGAACAGGTCGTCGAGGAAGAACGGCAGAAGCGTGACGCCGAACTCTTCGGCCAGGCGCGGGTAAATGGCCTCGAAGCGACTGACGTAGGCCGGCCCCAGGTTCGGCGGCATGCGGATCTGCATCAGGCCGACGCGGGCACCCGAGGCCTTGCCCTTTTCGATCAGCGCCGCCAAGTTCTGTTCTATCTGACGCGGAGACAAAGCGCGCAGGCCGTCGTTGCCGCCGAGGATGATCAGCAATACGTCCGGTTCAAAGTCTTCCAGCAGGCCGCCAAGGCGGCTCAAGCCCCCAGAGGTGGTTTCTCCGGATATGCTGGCGTTGATCACGCGCCGTTCTTCGCCCAGCTTTTCCGACAGCAGATGGGCCCAGCCTGCTTCACGTGGCATGTTATAGGCGTCTGACAAACTGTCGCCAATAACCAGCACGGTGGCGGCAGTAACCGGCGCGGCAATTCCCGCAGCTGTCGCCAGGACCGCGACAAACCACAGTTTTCTGACGATGGACCAGCAATGACTAA
Source organism: Wenzhouxiangella sp. (assembly GCA_007123575.1). GTDB lineage: Bacteria > Pseudomonadota > Gammaproteobacteria > Xanthomonadales > Wenzhouxiangellaceae > Wenzhouxiangella. Next base: position 18,920 of record SKKV01000283.1, on the reverse strand, counting down.
TCATGGGCAAACAATTCTCTCCTGTCGCAACGTGGGCTTCAGTGTCCAGGCGCCGGGCGGCCGACTCGATATTCTGAAGGATATCAATCTCAGCCTGAACGAGACCGAAACGCTGGCCATTGTCGGGGCCTCCGGCTCGGGCAAGACCACCCTGCTTGGCCTGCTGGCCGGGCTGGAGCGACCGACCACGGGCGAGTTATGGCTGGCCGGCGAACATCTCAACCGCCTCGACGAGAACGAGCGCGCCCGCCTGCGCCGTCGCCGGGTCGGCTTCGTGTTTCAGTCATTCCATCTGCTGCCCAGCCTGACCGCGCTGGAAAACGTCATGCTGGCCCTGGAGATTGCCGGCCTGGACCGGCCACGCGAGCGTGCCACCCGAGCCCTGGACCAGGTGGGTTTGAGCCATCGCATGGCCCACTACCCGCGCCAGATGTCGGGCGGTGAACAGCAGCGCGTGGCCATCGCCCGCGCCTTTGCCGGCGACCCTGCCGTCCTTTTCGCCGACGAGCCGACCGGCAATCTCGACCGCAACACCGGCGAATCGGTCGCCCGCCTGCTTTTCGACATCAATCGCGAGCACGGCACCGCCCTGATCCTGGTCACCCATGATCTGAACCTGGCCCGCCGCTGCGGCCGAATCGAGGAAATCGAGGACGGCAGCCTGGTCGACAATCAGAATGAGGCCGGGCGCGAGCGCTTCCGCCTGGTCGACAAGGGATGAGCAGCGGCATGAATGCTTTTGCCCTGTCTGGTCGACTGCTGCTGCGCCAGGGGCGCTCCGGTGCACTGGGGCTGCTGGCCGCTGGCCTGATCGTGGCGACGGCCGCGCTGGTCGCGGTCAGCCAGTTCACCGATCGGGTCGGGCGGGCGCTGGAGCGCGAGGCTGGCGAGGCCCTGGCCGCCGATCTGGTCGTCGCCGGGCGCGAACGCATCGATGCAGAGATCATCGAGCAGGCCCGTTCCCAGGGCCTGGACACCTCGGAAGTCATCTTGATGAGCACCGCCGTATTCGTCGGCGACGACAGCATGCTGATCGACGTCAAGGGGGTATCCGAGGGCTATCCCCTCAGGGGCGAGCTGCTGCTGGCTGATCGTCTGGGCGGCGAGGAACAGCCCCACGTCGGCATCCCCGAGCGCGGCCAGGCCTGGCTGGAGCCGCGCGGGCTGCGCTACCTGGAAGCCGACACCGGTGACATGACCGACCTGGGCACGCGCGAGCTGGAAATCAGCCGCTCCCTGGTGTTCGAACCGGACCGCGGCGGTTCGCGCTTCATGCTTGCCCCGCGAATGATGGTCAACCTGGCCGACCTGCTCGACAGCGAACTGCTGGGCCCTGGCGCCCGGGCGCGCTACCGCCTGCTGGTCGCCGGAAGCGAAGGTGATGTTGCCGCTTTCCAGCGCTGGCTGGAGCCCCGGCTGGACGAAGCTGAGCTGGGCATCATCACCGTGCGCGATGCCGAGGACCAGACCGGTCTGGCCCTGACCCAGGCGCGGCGTTTTCTGGGCATTGCCGCACTGACCACGGTGATTCTTGCTGCCGTCGCCATCCTGCTCTCGGCGCTGCGTTTTGCCTCGGCTCAACGCGACCTGGTTGCCCTGTTGAAGTCCTTCGGCGCGACCGGCAACCAGGTCATGACCGCACTCTCTCTCATGCTGCTGTGGCTGGTACTCGTGGCCGTGATCATCGGCGGCCTGGCCGGGCTGGGTGCCCAGGCCATGATCGCCCAGATCCTGGCCGACGGCCCGGCCGGGGCGCTGCCGCCGCCGCGCCTGGCACCGGTACTGGGCGGCGGGCTGTTTACCCTGTTGCTGGCCGCCGGCTTTGCCTTGCCGCCGCTGATCAACCTGCGCCAGGTACCACCGATGCGGATCCTGAACCGCTCGCTGGATAACCGCATCGGCCTGTCGAGATTGCTTTGGCTGCTGCCGATTGCCGGCGCGCTGGCCATTCCGGTCTTCCAACTCGGCCATACCCGCCTGGCCCTGATCGTGCTTGGCGGCAGCGCCGTGCTGGCCCTGGCCCTGGCCCTGTTCGGATGGCTGGCAATGATCTTCACCCGCCTGCTGTCGCGCCGCGCCACTGCTGCCTGGCGTTTCGGTCTGGCCGGTCTGCATCGCCGCCGCGGCGCCGGCATCGTCCAAGTCACGGCCTTGGGGCTAGGACTGATGGCGCTGCTGTTGCTGATGATCGTGCGCGCCGAGCTGCTGGAACAGTGGCGCGGCAGCCTGCCGCCGGACACGCCGGATCACTTCCTGGTCAACATCCAGCCCGACCAGGTCGACGGGGTCCAGGAAGAGCTCATCCGGGTCGGCGCGCGCAATCTGCAGGTCCGGCCGATGGCCAACGTCAACCTGGTTGCCTCCAGCGGCGAGCTGCAGCGCGATGACCGCATGGCCGGCCAGATCAACCTGTCCTGGATCGATGAGCTGCCGCCAGCCAACGAAGTGATAGCCGGCGAGTTTTTCGCCCCAGACGCCACCGGCGAGGTGTCGCTGGCTGATATGTGGGCCCAGCGGCTGGGGGTTTCCCTGGGCGATGAGCTGACGTTCGAGTCTGGCGCGCGCCGCTTCACCGCCACCGTGACCAGCATTCGCGAGGTCGACTGGAACTCCTTCAACGTCAATTTCTTTGTCTTGCTGACGCCGGATGCCGGCGAACTGCTGCCGCATCAGTACATCGCCAGCTTCTACCTGGCCGACGGCGACGGCAGCGTGCTCAGGCCCTTGTCGCGAACCTGGCCGAACGTGTCAGTGATCGACGTTGGCGCCATCATCGCCCGCATCGGCGAAATCATTGACCGCGTCAGCTCGGCCGCCCAGGTGGTTTTCTTTTTCACCCTGTTGGCCGGGCTGGTCGTGCTGCTGGCCGCGCTCGAGGCCACCCGCGATGAGCGCCGCCACGAATCGGCCCTGATTCGCACCCTGGGGGCCGACAATCCGATGGTCCGACGCGGCCTGTTGATCGAGTACGGCATCATGGCGGTGATTGCCGCCTTGCTGGCCACCTTGGGCTCGGCGATCACCGGCTGGCTGCTGGCCCGCGAGCTGTTCGACTTTGCCTACCAACCATCGCTGCGCCTGTTCGTGACCGGCTTTGCCGCCTCGGTGGTTCTGGTGGTGGGCAGCGGCTGGCTGGGCAATCGTTCGGTGCTGTTGACACCGCCGGTTCGTATCCTGCGCACCGGCTGATGCGATTGTGAGCAGTCCCGCGCCAGTCCAGCATGACCATCATGCCCGCCTGATTCTGACCGCTTCGCCCTGGCGGGTGACCTGGACCATGGGCTGGCCGGCGGTCGCGGTCATGCTGCTGTGGGGCCTGAATGCGATCCTGGACGCGGTCTTCATCGGCCAGTTGATTGGCGAACAGGCCTTGGCAGGAGCAGTGCTGGCCTATCCGATTACCCAACTCACCCTGGGCTTGAGCTCGCTGGCCGGGATCGGTGGCGGAGTCGCCCTGTCGATTGCCATTGGCCGCGGTGACCGGGAAATGATGCGCCGCCTGCCCGGCACGGTGCTGGCCATTGCCGCCCTGCTCGCCCTGGGTTATGGGCTGGTCGGTAGCCTGTTTGCAGAGCCCCTGGTCCGGGCCATGGGCGGTCGCGCTGAGCTGGTGGATATCGGTGCCAGTTACCTGCGTGCCTCGGCCCTGGGTGGGCTGGGTGCGATTGCCGGCATGAGTCTGAACATGCTCCTGCGCGGTGAAGGCAAGATGCGCCTGGCGGCCGGCTACATGGCCATCGGCCTGGGCGTCAATATCGTGCTCACCCCGCTGTTCATTGCCGGCTTCGGCTGGGGCGTGGCCGGAGCGGCCTGGGCAACCAATGTTGGCGGCCTGGTCGGGGCCGGCCTGGTCTGGCTGCGCTTTGCCCGCGGCCAGGCCAGCTATCCGGTCGACGCGCACTGGGTCGGTCTGCATCGCGCCCTGGCCCGGCGCATCGTCGATCTCGGTACACCGGCGATGATCATGAGTTCCATGGGCCTGATCCAGGCCTTGGTGGTATTCAATGTCCTGGCCAGGATTGGTACTGAGTCGGACATTGCCTTCTACGGTGCGGCCTGGCGAGTGCTGATTTTCATGCTCACGCCGCTGTTCGGCTTGATGCGCGCCTTCCAGCCGGTAGCCGGGATCAACTACGGGGCCGGCAACTGGCAGCGCATCCGCCAGAGCTACTGGACCTTCGTCGGCGCCGGTTTGCTTATCATCGTGCCCATCTGGGCCCTGATGACCCTGTTCCCGGAACAGACCTTGATGCTGATGCTGCCCGAGATGAGTTTTACCAGCACCGACCTGCATCACTTCCGCATCATGATGCTGGTGCTGCCGCTGCTGCCGGTCACTTTTACCGCGCTTGCCCTGCTGCCGGCCATCGAACAGCCCGGCAAGGCGACCATGGTGTCAGTGGCCCGCCAGCTCGTATTCTACGTGCCAGTGATGCTGATCGTCCCCGGCCTGGTTGGACTGCCGGGGGTCTACTACGGCGCCACCGGCATCGATCTGCTGTGCGGTCTCTGGCTGCTGGTGATGGTGCTGGCGATCTTTCGGCAGCAGCGCCAGGCCGACAATAGGCAACCCGACCCTGCCCGCGCCTGAAGATTGCTAACCTTACAAGCCCTGCAACTCTCCCGATCCTGCCGTGCGAATCCTTGTCCTGACCAGCCTGATCCTGACCCTGGCCGCCTGCCAGCCTTCGCCAACCGACACGCCTGAGCCGCCGGCGGAACAGCGTCTGGATGCGCTAATTGACCGCTACCTGGCCGACTACTGGAGCCAGCATCCGGAACGCGCCACCCGCGCCGGTTTGAGCGAGTACAACGATCGCCTGCCCGCGCTTTCCCGCAACGACCTGCGGCACCAGGCCAGTCAGCTCCAGGCCGTGCTGGACGAACTTGAAAGTATCGAACCAGAACAGCTGCCCAGCGCTGATCATCGAGTTGATCACCGCCTGCTCGGCCAGCACGCCAGGGTGCGCCTGGTCGATATCCAGGTCCTTGAGCGCTGGCAGCGCGAGCCGCGCATGTACCTGCCGTTCAGCGCTTTCACCGATCTGCTGCTCGACACCGACCATCCCCTCGATGATCGTGCCGAATGGCTGCTCGCCCGTCTCCGGCAGTTGCCGCAATTGCTCGAGTTCGGTATGGCCAACCTCGACAACCCGCCCCAGCGCTTCACCCTGGATGCCGTCCGCGCTGTCGAAGCGCAACAGCCCTTCTTTGTCGACACAATCAACGAACTGGCCGGACAGGTCCCGCACCTGGCCGAAGCCCTGATCGAGGCCAGCACCCGGGCGGCGACTGCCGTCGAAGGCTACCTGGATTTTCTCAACGAAGATCTGCTGCCCCGCAGTGATGGCGCCATCGCCGTCGGCCAGCCCCTGTACGAGATCTACCTGCGCGAAATCCACGGCCTGGACATCAGCGCCGAGGAACTGATCGAGCTGGGCCAGCACTATTTCGATGAAACCCTGGCCTTGCTCGAGGCGCAGGCCGAGCGCATGTCGCCGGGGCGAAGCTGGCTGGAAATCACCGAACAGGACATTCGCCCCAACCACCCCGAAGCCGACGACCTGCTGGACGCCTACTGTCGCGAAATCCAGCGCTCGCGCGAGCACGTGCGCGAGCGGCAGCTGGCCAGCATTCCAGGGCCGGAGGAAGTGCGCTGCATCCATTCCGACCCCAGCCAGCGGGCCTTCTCCCCGTTCGGTACCTTTCGCACGCCCGGCCCGTTCACAGATTCCAAGATCGGCTACCTGATTCTGCACCCGGTACCCGATGGCTTGAGCGAAGAGGAACAGACCCGCTTCCTGCGCGCCCATGATTTTTCCTGGATCCAGGTAATCGCCCCGCATGAGGCCTACCCCGGCCATCACCTCCAGGCGCTGCTGGCCCAGCAGCACGAACGCCCCCTGCGCAAGGTTTATTCAACGCCCGTGTTTACCGAGGGCTGGGGCCTGTATACCGAAGAGTTGATGTACGAGACCGGGTTCTTTCACGATCAGGAAGCGACCCGGCTGACCCAGCTCAGGCTCAGGCTATGGCGGGCAGCCAGAGTGCTGCTGGATGCGCGAATTCATACCGACCAGATCACGGTCGACGAGGCGCGCCATTTCCTCGCCGACCATGTCGGCATGACCTTCGATGCCACGGCCGGCGAAACCAACATCTACGTCTACCGCCCCAGCTATGCCATTGGTTACGTGGTCGGCTACTACGAGATGATGGCGCTGCGGGAGGACTATCGCCAACTGCGCGAGGATGATTTGAACCTCAAGGCGTTTCATGACCGAGTGCTGAGACTCGGATCCATTCCCTTTCGCGATGTCCGAGAACTGCTGGGTCTATAGCGCAAATTGATGAATTATTCGGGACAGGAAAACCAGCTGAAACCCCCTGCAAATCAACCTTTGCGAGCGTCGCGGACGATATCGAATGTAGTGACGAATCGGTTCCGGTCCTGGTCGCCGCGCTTGCCGGGCGAGGCATTTTTGAAACGGCCCAGATATTTCATATCTTGGTTCGGCGGCTTGCGAAAGACCAACAAGGCGTGAGAACAAGCATCTAAAGGCTCATCGGCGACGAGAACGAACCAAGGTTTGTCCCCGTCCTCTGCCACCACCACCGGGATATTGCGTCCGTCTGGATCATCAAGGTCGGTTACAGCACCGCTGTACAGCACCGCCTGGCCACGGCGGTCAAGACTCAGGTTCATGCTCAACCCTGAACACATCTCCTCAGCTCGACGCATGGTTGCTTCGCTTAGCGTTTCAAACGGATCCTTTCGTTCAGTCATGGTGCGGATAGATTGACGTGGCCTTGATCGCAATCATACACGCTCCATGACGTTGGCCAAACGGAAAGTCAGGTCAGCTTGACCGAACGATGACGAGACGCGATCATTGCGCGCTGACTCAAAATACCGGGAAACGAGTGACCACGCCTCCCACCACTGCAAACCTGGACCAGGTCAACCAGCAGTTCTACGATGGGCTCTGGTCCAGCGCGAGGCTGGTTGAACCTGAGCGCTTCAATACCTGGCCCATCGTTGAGACGCTAGCAGCCGAATCTGAACATCGACTTGAACTGGGTCCGGGGCTGCGACCAAGACTGCCCATTCCGGAGACTTGTTTTGCCGACATCAGCGAGCCCGCTCTTGAAGCGCTGGCCGAGCGGGGCGGCCTGGTCAGCCGTGCGGCTATCGATGCCCTGCCCTTCGATGATGATTGCTTCGACCTGGTCTGCGCCCTGGATATCATCGAGCATGTTGCCGACGACGAGGCCGCAATCAGCGAAATTGCGCGTGTCAGTCAGCCTGGCGCGACCATCATGTTCTCAACCCCACTGCACCCGGAGTACTGGACGCCTTTTGATGAGATTGTTGGGCACTATCGACGCTATCCGCCCGATCAACTGAAGCAAATGCTCGGCGATGCCGGCATCGAGGTGCAACGCAGCGCCATCTTCGGAATGAAACCAAAATCCTCCTGGCTACTGGATTTCGGCATGTGGTTTCTCAAGACCCACCCCAAAACCGCCATGCGTTATTACAACCGTCTATTCATGCCCATTGCCCTCAAGCGCCAGGCCAAGCTTCAACTGGTGGACGGCTGGATTGAAACTGATGGTGTCGACGAGGTGCTCCTGGTTTGCCGCAAGGCTTGAGGAACCGTTCACCGTGACTTGACAGACGCGGCGCACACTTCCCACCGATGAACAAAAACTTGTTATTTAAATTGCTGCTGGCCTTCGGAATGATTCTGGTTCTGACTGTCGGCTGTTTTTCGCGAGGAGATACGCAGAGCATGGATGGCGACCTTGCTCGATATGAGCAGGCAATGCGAGAGTTCAGCGGGCATGGCGATGGCATCGAAATTGGTCTTGCACGCTTCGCAAAGGCCTATGCTGACCTGACTGATCCCGGCCTGGAAGCGCTGATATCGGAGCTGTATGCCGAACGCCTGTTCTTCAACGACACATTGCACAGCTTCGACAACCGCGCCAACCTGGTCCAGTACATGACCAAGACCGGCGCTAGCCTGTCTCACAGCGAAATTGAAATTCAGCAAGTGCTGCGAGAGGGAAACGATGTGTTTGTACGTTGGACCATGGAGTTCCGAACACGTGCCGTGGGTCGGGATATCCATTCACAGTCCATCGGCATGACTCACCTGCGCTTCAACGCCGATGGGCAGGTTGTATTGCACCAGGATTTCTGGGACAGCGGACATGCTCTCTATGCCCACCTACCCTTCGTCGGCTTTGCGGTTCGCCGTGCCAGATCGAGGATGTAAGTATGTTTTTGCGAACTTTTTTTGGCGCCATTGCGTTGTCGGTGCTGCTAATCAAACCGGGGTGGGCAGAGGTCGAACTACTGGATATTCCAGCCTGCTCGGAACTGGAATTGCGTGTCGCAGGGCTGTTTCGGGTTGGCACCGCCAGGCTCTACCTGGACAATTGCCACGAGGCCCGAAACCAGATTCTTTCGCCCGTGCCCAAACAGTTTTCGCTGCGGTTGGCACGCCCATTCTCTGGCCAGGATCTGAGCGAAACAGCCTACGATCTGCTCCGCCGAAACCTGCATCTGACCGAGGACGAGCCCCTGCCGGAAAGCCTGGCATGCCTGGCCAAAGCCTATGTCGATGGCGAGCCAGGCGACCGGTTCGATGTTACCTACCGACCCGAGATAGGCTTGGCGTTACGCCTGAACGGAAACTTGGTCCAGTTCTGCGAAGATGCCTCATACGCCGAGCAGTATTTTTCCATCTGGTTCGGCGACGAACCTTTCCACCGCCGCATGCGCGAGGTGTTGCTGGATCGCGCTGAAAATTCGGATCGCGGTTGAAATGTCATTGAAACCCACACGGCGCGGGCGGTCCTGCTAGGCTTGCCTCCTCACTAACCGGGGAGCTGTTCAATGGACTTTCGTCATACTTCAGTTGTAATCGCCATCGATAACGCTGGCAGCGCGGGTCGCGCCCTGGATCAGGGCCTCGAGTTGGCGGAAGCGCTGCGCCTGCCGGTGCGCCTGGTCCATGTGATACACCACATCGAAGACCATGCTGGCGGCGTCCGGCGCATCGATCTTGATCGAGTGGAGCGCGCTGCAGCAGGTCAGCCCGAAGAAACGCTGGGCGCTGCCTTGCTGGATCGCGCATTGGAGAGAGCAGGCAGGCGCGCGGTCGACATCGAAGCGGTCCTGCTTGCTGGCGATCCAGCTCCGACCCTGCTGCGGTACCTGGCTGAATGCGATAGGCCAATCCTTGTGCTGGGCCGTCGAGGCCAGGGCCGACTGACCGAGCTCTTGCTGGGCAGCGTCAGCGACAAGATCATTCGGCACGCCGAGTGCCCGGTGATGGTTGTCAGCTGACTGCGAGTCGTTCTCGCCAAGACGCGAAGACGCAAAGAAAACAGCTATCCATAGAGGTCCAGCAGGGTTCCGAGACGGTCTTCGACCCATTCGCTGACCGGTGTGAGGCGGACGCCAAAGCGAGACTCCAGTGCATCGGTGTCTACCAGCGGTCCGTGGCCGGGCAGGCTGTCAATGCCCTGGTAAAGGCCAGAGACCGTCCGACCAACCTCGGCGCTCTCGGCCATGTGGCTGAGCATGTCGGCGAAGTCATCGATCTGCATCGGGTCATAGTGCACTTCACGACCATAAACCGCAGCAAGCAGCCGGCATAGTTCCGGCCCGGTCACCGGCTCGGGGCTGGCAATGTCTATTATTTCGCCGGCCACGTCGGGCGCGTTGAGACAAGCCACCGCAATCTGACCCTGATCTTCAGTTGCGGTCCAATTCAAGCGGCGCTTGTGGCTCAACGGCGGGTAACGCAGGCGTCCATATTCACGAATATCACGAATGATATTGGGCCAGACAAGATTAGCTAAATACAGCGTCGGCCGCAGAACAACCACGTCAAGACCGCTGCTGAGAAAACTGTGGGTCACCCGGCGCAAGCCGCCGACAAAATCGCCAGGAGGCATGTCATCGCCGCAATAGCCGCTGGTTGAAAACACCAGGCGCTTGATGCCGACCGCGCGCGCGCCCTCAATGACGTTGGCTACGATCAAAGCTGTCTCTGCCGCGCTCGGCAAAATGGGCAGGTGGAAGAAAACCGCATCCATGTCAGCCATCGCCTCGACGACGGCTTCCGCGTGGTGCAAATCAGCCTCGACGATGTCTACCCGGCTGGATAGCTTTTCTTCAGCGCCGACCAGATCGCGCGTGGCTGCCCGAACCACCAGTTCGGACTCAAGCGCTGCATCAATCACCGGATGCCCCTGGGTCCCAGTCGCTCCAAAAACAAGCACGCTGTTCACACTCATGATTCATGGTCGCCTTGCGGAAGGGTCTTCAGATTAACGCATCCATCGTTGCTTCGGGGCAATGCAAACTTGACCTGACACTGGAAAACACATATATTAGCTTTTCCTAAATCATTTGCCGAGTCCGATGAAAATCCTGAAACACGTCTTTTTGCTCTCCGTCGTTGTTGTTTTTGCCATGAGTGGCCTGGCCTATGCAGATCAATCGCGTTTGTTTGTCACCGTCACTGGTAGCGACACTCAGGATCGCGCCATGCCGCTGGTGTTGGCAAACCAGGCGCTCGACCAAGGCAGCGAAGTCAGGGTCTTGCTCTGTGGTGACGGTGCCAACCTGGCCCTCTCGGACTATGAAGCCGAGCCTTTTGCACCGCGCGACATCACGCCGGTTGATCTGCTGCAACGCCTGATGGCAAACGGCGCCCAGGTGGAAGTCTGCGCCATTTTCCTGCCCAACACCGAGCATTTGGCCGAACAACTGCGAGCAGGCATCACTGCCGCCAATCCGGCCGATGTGGCAGCCTGGATGATGGCGCCGAACACCCAGATTCTCAGCCACTGAAGCACCGCTCCCTAAAGCCTCAGCGAATTCGGTAAAATATCCGGCTGTCCGGGCGAGATCGTGCTTGTCCGGCCAGTCGCTGCCCGGGCGGTTTTCATGCCGGGCCCACGATAATTAACCAAACGCTGGCCGACACTTCGGGGTTCGGCCCAATCGCCTGCTAACCTTGGCTGGCAGGCTCTGGAGGATTTCCTAATGAATCTGTTTGAGACCATCCACTCGACCGAGCACGAGCAGGTCGTCTTCTGCCACAACAAGGATGCCGGCCTGAAAGGCATCATCGCCATTCACAACACCACGCTGGGCCCTGCACTCGGCGGACTGCGCATGTGGCCCTACGCCACCGAGCAGGAGGCAATCGAAGATGTCCTGCGCCTGTCGCGCGGTATGACCTACAAGGCGGCCGTGGCCGGCCTCAATCTGGGTGGTGGCAAGTCAGTCATCATTGGTGACCCGCGCAGGGACAAATCCGAGGCGCTGTTTCGCTCTTTCGGTCGCTTCATCGAGTCCCTGAACGGACGTTACATCACTGCTGAAGACGTCGGCATCGATGTCAACGACATGGAATATGTCTTCCAGGAAACCGACAACTGTGTGGGCGTGCACCAGGTTCACGGCGGTTCCGGCGATCCGTCACCGTTTACCGCTTTCGGCACCCTGCAGGGCATTCGCGCCTCGCTGATGCACAAGTTCAATGATGAGGAAATCGGCTCCTACAGCTATGCCGTGCAGGGCGCGGGCCACGTCGGCTTCGAGCTGATCAAGCTGCTGCGCAATGAAGGTGCCAAGGTATTCGTCACCGACATCAACGAAGACGCCGTGCAAGCCGCCGTAGACCTCGGCTGCGAGGCCGTCGGTCTGGATGAAATCTACGATGTCGATGCCGACGTGTTCTGCCCGACGGCACTCGGTGCGATCGTCAATGAACAGACCATCCCGCGCTTCAAGTTCAAGATTGTCTGTGGCGCGGCCAACAACCAGCTGGCCACCGAAGAGTGCGGCAACGAGCTGGAGCGCCGCGGCATCCTGTACGCTCCGGACTACGCGGTCAACGCCGGCGGTCTGATGAATGTTTCGATCGAATTCGAAGGCTACAACCGCGAGCGCGCCAAGCGCATGATGCGCACCATCTACTACAACGTCTCGAAAATCTTCCAGATTGCCGAGCGCGACGGCATCCCAAGCTGGAAAGCCGCCGATCGCATGGCCGAGGAGCGTATTGCCACCATCGGGAAGCTCAAATTGCCGTTCATGGGCCGCGCCCACCGCTTCCCGGGGCGTGAGCGTGGGAATCATTGATAAACAACGGTTTACGGGTTCCGGTTTACGGTTTACGGGCGGGCTTCGTTTACATTAGACGCAGCCTGCCAAGCTGAAGATTCTTGATCACTATGGGGGCCCGAGAAACTGATCGGAGCGACCCTTAAACCGTAAACCGTCAAGCGTAAACCGTTTCACGTAAACCGTATCCGAAAATGAAACTAACCGAAGACATCGAACTACTGCGGGAGACGACTCGGCGCTTTGCCGAGGAAGCCATTGCGCCGCGGGCGGCCGAGATTGACGAGGCCAACGAGTTTCCGCAGGAGCTGTGGCAGCAGCTGGGCGAAATGGGCCTGCTTGGCATCACCATCCCGGGTGAATACGGCGGCGCCGAGATGGGCTACCTGGCCCACCTGGTGGCGATGGAAGAAATCTCCCGGGCCTCGGCCTCGATCGGGCTGTCCTACGGCGCCCACTCGAACCTCTGCCTGGACAATTTGTGCCGAAACGGTACCGAGGCCCAGCGCGAGAAATACGTGCCCAAGCTGGTCAGCGGCGAGTGGAAAGGCGCGCTGGCCATGTCCGAGCCGGGTGCCGGTTCCGACGTGGTTGGCTCCATGGCCTGCAAGGCCGAGCTGAACGGCGATGTCTGGGTGGCCAACGGCTCCAAGATGTGGATCACCAACGGGCCCGAATGCGACGTCGCACTGGTCTACATGCGCACCGCCGGCAAGGAAGCCGGCAGCCGCTGCATGACTGCCTTCATTATCGAGAACGGCATGCCCGGCTTCCGCAAGGCGCAGAAGCTGGACAAGCTGGGCATGCGCGGATCGAATACCTGCGAGCTGGTGTTCGACAACTGCGAGATCCCGGCCGAGAACGTGCTTGGCGAAGTCAACCAGGGTGTGAAGATCCTCATGTCTGGCCTGAACTCCGAACGCCTGGTGCTCTCCGGCGGACCGATCGGCATCATGCAGGCCGCGATGGACCAGGTCTTGCCCTACGTGGGCGAACGCAAGCAGTTTGGTCGCACCTTGTCGGAATTCGGGCTGATGCAGGCCAAGATCGGAGACATGTATGCGCTGATGCAGTCCTCGCGCGGCTTCGCCTACCAGGTCGGCGCTGATTATGACCGCGGCGACAAGTCGCGTATCAATGCCGCCGCCTGCCTGCTCCACGCCTCGACCAGCGCGGTCAAGGTCGCCCTGGAAGCCATCCAGGCCCTGGGCGGCAACGGCTACATCAACGAGTACCCCACCGGCAGACTGCTCCGCGACGCCAAGCTCTACGATATCGGCGCGGGCACCAATGAGATCAGGCGGATGTTGATTGGCCGGGAGCTAAGCCAGGGCGGCTGATAGCAATCAGGATCAAGGCGCAAGGAACAAGGCACAAGGCAAAGATTTCAATCCTTGCTCCTTGCTCCTTGCTCCTTGATCCTTGATCCTTGCCCCTTGATCCTTTACCCCAGCTCCTCCAGATACTCCCGCCCCTTCGTCATCGCCTCGACAAACGCGTCCGGCCGATCTTCGTCGACCGCCTTTGACAGGCTGGCGACGGCGTCTGCCAGCAGCTGCCTTGACCACTGACCGTGGCGGTTCAATGACTGGATTTCGAAGTACAAGCTGGGGTTCTCAGCGGCAACGTTGCGGGCCACGGCAAGCTGGCGGGCAAAGGTGGTGCTGGCCGCGGCGTTCAGTTCGGCCGCTGGCAATCCGGATTCGGACAGGGCTGAAAAGAAGGCGATATTGAGCGCGTGCGACAGACCCAGCACCAGGGCCATCAGGCGATCGTGGTGCTCGATATCTATGTCGTGCAGCTCGGCCATGGTGTCGTCGAACAAGGCCCGGGCTTCGGCCACGGCGTCGCCGCTGCCAACATCCATCAGCAGCACGTTGCGACCGGCCAGAAGACGAGTATCGGGGCCGAACATGGGGTGAACGGCGCAGATTTTCAGGCCTGCCCCGGCTGCGCTGCGCAAGGTATCAATCAGGCCGCTCTTGACCGAGGCCACTTCCAGCACCAGCCCGGGTTGGGCACGCTCGGCCAGTGCGCTGATAATGCCGGCACTGACCGCGATCGGACACGCCACCACGGTCAGGTCGACGGCTGAAGGAGCGTGCCGCCAGTCGCTGAAGCGGCCCTGCTCGGGATCAACGTGCAGCGTCGGATCAGCCAGCAGCACGCTGAAACCCTGATTGTCCAGAAAGTCGGCCAGCCAGCCGCCGAGCCGACCGGCGCCGCCGATCACCAGCGCCTGCTGGCCGCGGCCACGGGCGCGGCGCTGGCCACGCTCCTGTTCCTGCCTGGCCAGCGAAGCATCAATCAGACGCTTGAGCAATTCCTCGGCCAGGTTCGGGTCCAGGCCGGTCTCCACCGCTCGTCGGCGCACATGGTCCAGTACCTGGCGCTCGCGGCGGAAATCGCGTACCTGCCGGCCTACTCCGTGCTTGAGCCGGCCGATATCCGACACGATTTGCTGGCGGCGGGCAGCCAGGCCCACCAATTCAGCGTCGACCTGGTCGAGCTCGGCGCGCAGCGATTCCAGGCTGGGAGTGATCGAGTCTGTCATCAAACCCGGCTCATGAAGTCACCGGTCTCCGTGTTGACCTTGATCCGCTCGCCCGGTGTGATGTAGTCCGGCACCATCACCTCCAGGCCAGTCTCCAGGGTCGCCGGCTTGCTTGACTTGCTGGCCGTCGCCCCTTTCATTACCGGCGCGGTGTCAGTCACGGAAAGCACCACCGACTGCGGTAGCTGGATGGCCACCGGGCGGTCGGCAATGATCAGCACGTAAATCCCCTGGAGTCCGTCGGTGATGTAGCCGGCCGCCTCTCCAATGGCCGCTTCGCCCAGCTGGTACTGGCTGAAATCCTCGCTGTCCATGAACACGAAATCGTCGCCGTCGCGGTAGGAGTATTCGCTCTGCCGACGCACCAGGTCGGCCTCGCGAATGATGTCATCGCCCTTGAAGGTCAGCTCCCTGCGGTCACCGGAGGGAATGCCTTCCAGCTTGAACCGATACAGCGTTCCGCCGCCGCGGGCGGTCGGTGCCGAACGATCGATCTGGCGCACGGCGTAGACGGCTCCGTCATGATCAATGACCTGTCCACGCTTTACTTCGCTGGCTTTTGGCATGGTATCGCTGCAGCTCCCTAGGAATGCGGAAATGCGCAAGATTACCCTGAAAAGCGGTCAATTGTTTACCAGCAGTAGCGATTTCGTGGCTGAATGTGCTATTTTCAAATGGTTGTGCCTTGCAGTGGCGTTTTTGTGGGGATTGGTTCACAGTCAAGGCTTAGTTTTGCAATGGATACCGAAAGATGAGGGTTCTTTTCGTCGACCATAGCAAGGTATTCCGTTCCGTTTGGGAGCGGATGGTTTTGCATGCCGGTCACGAACCCCTGATCGCTACCGACGGCATCAGCGGGCTGCGTCTGCTTGAAGGTCGCTCGGTCGACTTCATCGCCGTCTCCCTGTCCCTGCCTGATATCGATGGCATTCGCTTCTGCCGGCAGGTTCGCACCATGCCGCACTGTCGCAACGTGCCCATCGTTCTGCTGACCTCGGCCCAGGACAATCGCACGCGGCGTCAGGCCTTCGAGGCCGGCATTACCGATATCTGCCCGAAAACGGGTATCGAGGATCTGTTCCATCGCGCCTCGCGCATGGCCGATCACGACGACCAGACGCTGAGCGGCCGCGTGCTGTATGTCGAAGACAGCCGCACCGTCTTCAAGGTAATGACTCGCCTGATGGAAAGCATGGGCCTCAAGGTCGATCATTTCGTCAGCGCGGCCGAAGCCTACCGGCATTTCGATGAAAAGGTGCATGATCTGGTGATCAGCGACATTCTGGTCGAAGGCGAGATGTCAGGCGTTGCCCTGGTCAGCCAACTGCGCGAACAGCACCCCGACAAGGCGCGCATGCCCATTTTGGCCATGTCCGGCCTGGACGATGATATTCGCCGGGTTGAGCTGTTTCGCCTGGGCATCAACGACTTCATTCCAAAGCCGGTGATCCAGGAAGAGGCTGCCGCCCGCATACGCAACCTGGTCGTGCAGAAACAGCTTTTCGACAAGGTGCAGCAGCAGCGAATCCAGCTCTACGAAATGGCCATGACCGATCCGCTCACCGGCTTGTACAACCGCAACTCGCTGGCCGAGTTTGCCAGCAAGATCACCTCGGCGGCCAATCGCCACGACATGGACTTGAGCGTCATCATCCTCGATCTTGATCATTTCAAGGAAATCAACGACAAGCACGGTCACCTGGTTGGCGATCAGGCCCTGGCATCGGTTGGTGCCATGCTGACCGCTTCCTGCCGAGAGGAAGATTTCGCCGTTCGATTCGGCGGCGAGGAAATGCTGCTGATCCTGCCGCACTGCCCGCTGGAGGATGCAGAAAGCCGAGCCCATCAGATTCGCCAGCGAATCGAGAAGCTCAACCCGGCCGGCATTCAGATCACCTCCAGCCTTGGCGTGAGCTCGCGCCCTCCAGGTCGCCCCATCGTACTGGAACAGCTCATCCGCCTGGCTGATCAGGCCGTCTACGAGGCCAAGGCAAGCGGTCGCAACCAAGTTGTCGTTCACGCCAGCCTGGGTCGCTGCACGGACCCGACACCCCGCGCCGTTAGCGCCGCATAGTTACCCTTTATGCACGGAACTCGTCGCCTGCTGCTGCGCAGCTTCTGGGTCAGCGTGATCACCGTACCCGCGCTGCTGGCCGCGGTCTGGTTTGGCGGTCGCGCCTGGATGAGCCACTCGGTCATCGCCTACGAGGGCACGACCGGGGTCGCCGCGCTGGAGGCCGATGTCGAGATCCTGTTCGACGAACGCGGCATTCCCCGGGTTTATGCCGAAAGCGATCTTGATGCCTTTCGGGCGCTGGGCTGGCTGCACGCTGGCGAGCGCCTGTTCCAGATGGAATTGATCCGGCGCGTGACCCGCGGCGATCTGGCTGAATTGTTCGGTCAGCCGGGCCTGGAACTGGACCTGGTGACCCGCCCCATGGGCTTTGCCCAGCGCATCGAAGACGATCGCCCAGTACTGAACCCGGATACCGAGAAACTGGTCCAGGCCTACGTTGACGGCATCAACAGCAAGATCGCTGCCAGCGATCGGCTACCGCCCGAATTTCTCCTGCTGCGCCACCGGCCTGCAGACTGGCGCGTGGAAGACGTCATCGCCATTGCCTACTACCAGAGTTTTTACGCCACCACCCTGGTTCAGCGCATGAGTGAAGCCTGGCGGGCCGTGGTTGAACTGCACGGGGATGACGCCCGTCAGTGGCTGGAGGTACTGGACGGCTGGGCCCGACCAACTGTCCCGACTTTCAGCATGGCCGAGGGCTCCAATACCTGGGTGGTAGCGCCGCAACGCTCTGAAACCGGTCATGCCTTGCATGCATCCGACCCGCATCTGGAGTACGACGTCGCTCCCGGCATGTGGTATGCCGTCGGACTGCACTCGGCCGAAGGGCTGGATCTGCTCGGCGTCACCGCGCCCGGCATGCCCTTTGTTGCCATGGGACATAACGGCCGCATTGCCTGGGCCTTTACCGTCGCCCCGGTCGACCTGTTCGAGATCTGGCGCTTTCCACGCGACCCGGAAAACCCTGAGCAACTGCTCAGCGTCAACGGCCCCGAGCGCCTGCATCGCCGCATCGAAAGCTTCCAGGTCCGCGGCAGCGACCGACCGCTGACCCGGGAATTCCAGTACAGCCGTCACGGCCGGGTGCTGGAAAAAAGCGAAGACGAGGCCCTGGTCATGCAATGGGCCGGTTTCGATTTGCCCGTGGCCGAACTGCTCGACAACGCCATGGCCATCCATCGGGCTTCCAGCTTCGATGAGTTCCGGCAGGCGGCCAGCCAGGTCGGGGCACTATCGGTCAACTGGAGCTACTCCGACCGACAGGGCAATATCGGCTATGTTCAGTCCAGCCCCATTCCCGTGCGTCGGCATCGCCATCATTTCGCCGTGCTTGACGGCATGAACCCCGAGCATGGCTGGGACGGCTTCCATCCTCCAGCGCAGCGCCCGTACGCCTTGAATCCGGACCAGGGCTGGCTGGCCAACGCCAACAACCACGCAGTGGACGGCAACTGGCCGCACCCGATCCCGGGGTTCTACAAACACCTGCGCAAGCGCCGGATCAGCGATCACCTCTCCGGCCAGGACAGGTTCACCCCGGCCGACATGGTCGCCTTCCAGCTTGATCGGACATCCGACCGCGCCCTGAGCTGGAAAGACTGGCTGGCGGCTACCGCCGAGGACACCGGCCGTAATCGACTGGCCGACGAGATTCGTGCCTGGGACGGGGTCATGCGCACCGACTCCGAGATAGCCGGCCTGTTCATTCGCTGGTGGCATTTTCTGCCCCAGGCCCTGTTCGACGGCAACCCGGAGCTGGACTGGCGCACCATGCAGGTGGTCTTCGATGAATGGCTGCACGCCGGCCCCGCGGCCATTCCTGCGCCAGTGCGCGACCGAGACGAAGCCTCACGCCTGGCCCTGGATAACGCCTTGATGCCCGGACTGTGGCCGCTGGGCATGATCCAGGATCTGACCATCCGCCATCCCATGGCCCAGGCCGGCCTGCTCAACCGCTGGCTCAGGCTCACTCGCGGCCCGATCCCGATGGGCGGCGATGCCGGCGCGCTCAACGTCACCTACGCCAGCTTCAATGCCGACACTGCCCGCCTGCGCGCCCGCGCCGGGGCATCAATGCGTTACGTACTGGACTGGTCAGACCTCGACAGCTTCACGCTCAACCTGACCCT
>SKKV01000254.1 GCA_007123575.1 Wenzhouxiangella sp. | reverse complement strand
GTCTCGACCCTGGACATGATGAACCTGCCGCGCACCGAGGCCGGCAAGATCGATTTTGCCGAAGACTTCTTCGGTCGCGAAACCTTCCTGACCGTGTCCGGCCAGCTCAACGTCGAGGCGTTCTGCCTGGCCATGAGCAAGGTCTACACCTTCGGCCCGACTTTCCGTGCCGAAAACTCCAACACCACCCGTCACCTGGCCGAGTTCTGGATGGTCGAGCCGGAGCTGGCCTTCGCCGACCTGGATGATCTGGCCGGACTGGCCGAAGACTTTCTGAAGTTCGTCTTCGCCCGCGTGCTGGAGCGCTGTGGTGAAGACATGGCCTTCTTCGCTGAGCGCATCGAGCCGGAAGCGCTGACCCGCCTCGAGAAACTGGTCAACAGCCAATTCGTGCAGATGGACTACGGCGAGGCGGTCAAGATCCTCCAGGCCAGCGGCCAGAAGTTCGAGTACAAGCCCGAATGGGGCGTGGATCTGCAAACCGAGCATGAACGCTATTTGACCGAAAAGCACTGCAAGGCACCGGTGGTGGTCAAGAATTATCCGACTGAAATCAAGGCCTTCTACATGCGTCTTAACGACGATGAGAAGACCGTGGCCGCGATGGACGTGCTGGCCCCCGGCATTGGCGAGATCATCGGCGGCAGCCAGCGCGAGGAACGCCTCAACGTGCTGACCCGCCGCATGGCCGAACACGGCCTGGACGCCGAGACCTACAAGTGGTTCATTGACCTGCGCCGTTACGGCAGCGTGCCGCACGCCGGTTTTGGCCTGGGCTTTGAGCGCCTGCTCAACTACATCACGGGCCTGGGCAACATTCGCGACGTCATTCCGTATCCACGCACCCCCGGCAACGCACCGTTCTGACCCCTAGGGAGCCTCTGAACAATTATGCTCGGAGCGCGTTTCAGTCGGAGAAGCCGCAGATCGTGCGGTGCGACGCGAGTGACAGTAGCCGTAGCTACGGCCGAGTGGCGCAACGTGCGAGATGCGGCTTCTCCGGCGAAACCCTTACGGGACGGGCCTTTGCGGGGCCTCCGCCTCGTTTGAGCTCGCTCATTTGGAATGGCCAAACCACGCTCGCCCAAGCCGAACCGGAGCCTCCCGCAACGGTCCGTCGCGCCCGAGCATAATTGTTCAGAGGCTCCCTAGCCCTTCCTGATGAGAGTCGTGTATCCGTAGACGCTGGCAAAATCCTGCAAGACCGCCGCTGAGAGCCGTCCTCGGGTGGGGGATTTCGCTGAAGGCCTCGCCACGCGTCGAACTGAAGCGGAATTCACCGCCCGAGGGCGGCGTCCCCAGATGGTCGAAGCCCGATTGCTGAGACACGAAGCTGATCAGGTTTCCCTTTTCCCCGGCCCACCCAACCAAGCCACCTTGATCAGCCCGGCTGTTGCGTCTAAAGTCGAACCATGAAAACTGATCTGACAAGAAAGAACGCCCTGGTCTGCGGCGCCAGCCGCGGCATCGGCCAGGCAACCGCCGAACTGCTCGCAAAAATGGGCGCGACGGTGACCGTAGTCGCTCGGAGCAAGGAGCGCCTGGAAGAAGTTATTGAGGGACTTGACAGAGAACAAAACCAACAGCATCAATTGGTTGTAGCAGATTTCTCTAAACCAGATGAAGTAAAGGAACGCTTCTCTCGCTGGTTTGAAGCCACGCCAATCGAGATCCTGGTCAATAACAGCGGCGGTCCGCCGCCGGGCCCGATTGCCGAGGCCGAGGGCGAGGCCTTCCTGGCAGGGATGCGTGCACACCTGTTGTGCAACCAGTACCTAGCCCAGGCCGCCCTGCCCGGCATGCGCTCGGCCGGCTATGGCCGCATTATCAACATCATCTCCACTTCGGTGTACGAACCAATCCCCGGATTGGGCGTATCGAACACGGTGCGCGCGGCCGTGGCTGCCTGGGCCAAGACCCTGGCCGGCGAGCTGGCACCGGAAGGCTTTACCGTCAACAACGTACTGCCAGGCTTTACCGCCACCGACCGACTGGCCTCGCTGATCAGCGGCCGGGCCAAAAAGTCTGGGCGCAGCGAAGAAGAAGTCGCCGCCGAGATGCGCGCATCCGTTCCCATGGGCCGCTTCGGCGAGGGCCAGGAAATTGCCAATGCGATTGCTTTTTTGGCCTCGCCGGCGGCTGCGTACATGACTGGCGTTAGTCTGGCCGTCGATGGTGGGAGGTTGAAAGGCTTGTGAGGGGCGAGAGGAAGGGGATTTGCGGAGAGCCTTGTGGCTGAACGGCGGAAATTGAGTAACTGGATCGGAGGCGAACGGCGGCCTCCGGTAGGTGGGCAATATCTGGATGATTTTGAGCCGGCGACCGGGGAATTGCTGGCCCGAATTCCGGATTCAGGCAGCGAGGATGTTGAGCTGGCCGTCGCCGCGGCTGCCAAAGCCTTCCCGGAGTGGTCGGGTCGGAGCTTGCAGGAACGGGCGCGCTGCGTTGAGCGCTTGGCCGACATGGTCGCCGAACGGGCGGAAACGCTGGCCGGGATCGAATCCGCCGACACCGGCAAGCCGCTGGCCCTGGCCAAGGAGATCGATATGGCCCGGGTCGAGGCCAACCTGCGGTTTTTCGCTGGTGCCGCCCAGCACTGGCCAACAGAGGCGCACGACATGGGGGCGGCGGGCCTCAACTACACCCGACGCGAGCCGCTGGGCGTGGTCGCCCTGATCACGCCCTGGAATCTGCCGCTGTACCTGCTGAGCTGGAAACTGGCGCCAGCACTGATGACCGGCAACTGCGTCGTCGCCAAGCCATCGGAACTGACCCCGCTCAGCGCCGATGCGTTGTGGGAAATGGCCTTCGAGGCCGGCATTCCGCCCGGGGCAATCAATCTGGTCCACGGCAGCGGTGCACGCTGCGGCCAGGCCCTGGTCGATCATCCGGCGATCAAGGCCATTTCGTTTACCGGCGGCACCCGCACCGGACGGATGATTGCTGCAGCCGCCGCACCACGCCTGATCAAGACTTCGCTGGAGCTGGGCGGCAAGAACCCTGCCCTGGTCTTTGCCGATGCCGATCTTGATCAAACGGTAACCGGCCTGGTTCGAGCCGGCTTCACCAACCAAGGCCAGGTTTGCCTGTGCTGTTCGCGCATTCTGGTCCATGAAAACCTGAAGGAAGCACTGACGCAGCGCCTGGCCGACGCCGTGGCGAATCTGACAGTGGGCGACCCGAACTTGCCGGATACCGACCAGGGGGCCCTGATTTCCGCGGATCATCAGCAGAAAGTATTGGGCTAC
Organism: Wenzhouxiangella sp.; assembly: GCA_007123575.1. GTDB lineage: Bacteria > Pseudomonadota > Gammaproteobacteria > Xanthomonadales > Wenzhouxiangellaceae > Wenzhouxiangella. Next base: position 3,550 of record SKKV01000254.1, on the reverse strand, counting down.
ATCGACTTAGCCGGCAAGGAAGGCGGCCGCATTTTGTGCGGAGGCAACGCACTCGATCCCGATGGCCGCTGCCGGCAGGGATACTTCGTCGAACCAACCTTGATCAGCGACCTGCCCACCGACAGCCGCCTGCATCACGAGGAAATCTTCGGCCCGGTGGTGACCATACAATCCTTTGCCAGTGAGGACGAAGCCATAACGCTTGCCAACAGCGTTGATTACGGGCTGGCCGCGACCGTCTGGACCCGCGACCTGGCCACGGCCCAGCGCGTCGCGGGCCGGGTGCAGGCCGGGCTGGTCTGGATCAACGGCTGGCTGGTGCGCGACCTGCGCACCCCGTTTGGCGGCATGAAGGACTCCGGTCTGGGCCGTGAGGGCGGTCGCTGGTCGCTTGAGTTCTTCACCGAAACCAAAAACGTTCACCTGCCAAGCGGGTTCTGACAGGCCATGACCCAAGACAAGCATCGCGCAACCGAACACATGGCGCGCCTGCTTGAGTTGGCCGACAGAGACCGTGAGCGCGCGCTTGGGAAATTGGCCGACGACGACCCCTCACTGGCCAGGACCGTGGCCACCCTGATCCAGTACGCCAATCCCGGGAAAAACAACAAACCCAAGAGCGCGCCGGCCGACATGACCGGGCGCCGGCTCGGTGCCTGGATGCTGGTCAGGGCCATTGGCAGCGGCGGCATGGGCGATGTCTTTCTGGCCGAACGGGCCGATCATCGTTTCAGCGGCCAGGCGGCGATCAAGCTGCTGCGATCCGGGATGGGCGGCGACACGCTGCAGGAACGCTTTCACTCCAAAGGCAGCATCCTGGCGCAGCTGAATCACCCCGGCATCGCTCGCCTGCTTGACGCCGGCAGCAGCGACGAGGGCTGGCCATACCTTGTCATGGAGTATGTCGACGGCGAGCCTATCGATCGCTACTGCGAACGCCATCAACCGGGCTTGAACCAGCGCCTGGATCTCTTTCTGCAAATCTGCGACGCCGTCCAGCACGCCCACCGTGCGCTGGTCATCCATCGCGATCTCAAACCCGGCAACATCCTGGTCAACCGCAACGGCCAGGTCAAACTGCTGGACTTTGGCATCGCCAAGCTGCTGGAGCGTCGCGGCGAACTGGAACAGACCAGCGAGCTGGCCCTGACTCCCGCCTATGCCGCTCCGGAACAAGTGCTGGGCCAGGCGACCACGGCAGCCACTGATGTTCATGCCCTGGGCCTGCTGCTGCACGAACTGCTCACCAATCAACCCGTTTTTGGCGCCGATGGGCAGCGCACTGCCGAAGTCATCAAGCAGGTGGTTCATGAGCAGCCGGCACCACCCAGCCAGGCCGCACAGCGCAAGGGCGAAAAACGCCTGGCCCGCAGGCTTCGCGGCGATCTTGATGCAATCACGCTCAAAGCCCTGACCAAGGAGCCGGATCAACGCTACTTGTCGGTCGAACAGTTTGCTGATGACCTCAGACGCCACCTAGCCCGGCAGCCGGTGGAAGCGCGCGGCGGCGGACTGGGCTACCAGCTTGGTTGCCTGCTCAGGCGCCAACCGCTGGCGATCACGACCGCGCTGGTCCTTCTGCTGGCATTGCTGGGCGGGCTGACAGTGGTCTGGCAGCAGGGTCAGATTGCAGCCGAAGAACGGCGCCTGGCCGAACAGCGCTTCGAGCAGGTTCGCGAGCTGGCCGGCGCCATGATCTTCGAGATCCATGACGCCATCGAACCATTGCCTGGCAGCATGCCGGCCAGGCAGATCATCGTCAGCAGGGCTATCGATTACCTGCAGAGCCTGGACCGGGACGCCGGCGACGACATCGGGCTGCTGATCGAAATGGCCAGTGCCTATGATCGAATCGGCACCCTTCAGGGCAACCCCTACCTCAGCAACCTCGGCGACGTCCGGGGCGCGCTGGAGAGTTATCGCGAAGCGATGCATCTCAGGCAGAGAGCCTTGCAACAGGCCGCAGCGGGGTCTGATTTAGAACGCACAATCAAGCACGACATCGGCGAATCACACGACCAGAAGGGCGACCTGCTTGGCTGGATGGGCGAGCCAGAGAAAGCTAGAGAGCAATTCGAACAAGCCTACGAAATCCGGCTCCAGCTGCTCGCCGATTCTCCAAACGACCTCGGCCTGATCCGTGCTGTGGCGGTATCCGAGTTCAAGCTCGGCGAGCACGCCCGAGCCAACGGCGAGCTTGACCAGGCCCGCAGCCACTTTGGCCGGGCTGTCACCGCATTCCGCCGCCTGCATCGATTCGAACCTGACAACGCCGTCTATCTGGATACCTTGGGCATTGTCGTGCAGGCCCTGGGGGACCTCGAAGGCCGGATCAATCCTGACCAGGCCCTGGTCCACTTTCGCGAAAGCTACGATCTATCCCAGCGCCGCCTTGAATTGACGCCGGACCTGTTCCGTGCACGGCGCGGCCACATGATCAGCCTGTCACGCATAGGCTCGGCGCTGGACTGGCTCGAGCGGCACGAGGAGGCCATTCCTGTTCATCAACAGGTCATTGCCCTGACCCACCAGTTGCTGGACGAAGACCCCGACAACCGACAGCTTCAGCGCGACATGGCCGTGGCTGACAACAAGCTGGCGGCAAGCTACCAGGCACTTGGTCGCACCGTGCCAGCAGCGCAGTCCAAGGCCAGGGCCCTTACCCAGCTGCGAAACCTGGCCGACGGCGATCCGGGCAACGTACAGCTCAACCTGGAGTTGATCCGCTCGCTGATCGAGGCCGCCGAACTCGCCTTGAATGCCAGTCTTGCCGACCAGGCCCAGACTTTTGTGTCCGAATCGATTGAGCGGCTGGATGATCCGAACACATCGGATAGCAGTTTCGCGCCGATCCTCAGGCTGAGCGCTAATGGATTGCAGGCCAGGATTGACCAGCAGGAATAGTCCTGCAAATGGTTCTACGCAAAGGAGTGATGCCAGGTTGCTGATCTATACTATCCTTGCAGAACCAATCAGAACCAGAAAACGAGGAGTCAGGCATGCTGCGATCAGTTGATCTGAGCGACTATATCCACAAGAACCCGGCCAAAGTACTAGGCCATGATCGGCTGTTCGATGCCATCGACATCATCACTGACAACCGACTGACCGGCGTTTGCGTGGTTAGCGAGCGCGACGAACTGGTTGGCATTCTGTCTGAGATGGACTGCCTGCGGGCAGTGATCGCTGCCACCTACAACGATTCAGCTGATGTTGGTCATGTTCGCGACTTCATGACGCCCAACGTGCAAACTTGCCAACTCCACGATAACGTTGTCGATGTTGCCAATGACATGGTCGCCAAAGGCCATCGCCGTCGACCCGTGGTTGACGAATACGGGAAACTGATCGGCCAGATCAGCTGCCGGCAGATCCTCCGAGTCGTATCCATGTTCAACCGCCGACGATCTTGATTGCCTGTGAACCAAAAAACCCAAAATCTTGGGAACGCAAAGAAGCAAGGAAGTTAAGCAGCAAAAATTCATTAAAACGTTTGCTTCTTGGCTGCTTCGCATCTTTGCGTCCCAAAAGGTTTTCTTTGTAGGCGCTC
>SKKV01000131.1 GCA_007123575.1 Wenzhouxiangella sp. | reverse complement strand
GTGAATTGCGCTTCCGCTCCTTGTTGGATGACATCGAAGGCGTGGCGGTACAAGGCTACGGTCTTGATGGCAAGGTTCACTACTGGAACCGCGGCTCCGAACTGCTTTATGGCTATACCCGCGAAGAGGCATTGAAAAGCAACCTGCTTGATCTGATCATCCCGGAACAGATGCGGTCGGCGGTCAGCAACAACCTGGCCCGGGTGGCCGAGGGCGGCAATATCGAGAACGAGGAGCTTGAGCTGGTCGGCAAGGACGGCCGGCCCGTTCCCGTCTACTCCAGCCACACGGTGGTGCGCTCGCCGGGTAAAGCGCCCGAATTGTTCTGCCTGGATATTGACCTGACTGAGCGCAAGCAGCATGAGAAAGATTTGCTTCAAGCAGCCCATTACGATGGCCTCACCGGTCTGCCGAATCGCACCTTGCTCGCCGAGCTGATGCGACAGGCGTTCGCGCAAGCCGATCGGCAGGAGTCTGTCCTGGCTTTGTGCTATCTGGATCTGGACGGATTCAAGTCAATCAACGATAGGCACGGCACCGCTGTGGGTGACGAGGTGCTTATCCGCGTGGGCAAACGTTTGCGTCGATTGGTGCGCGGTAGCGATGTGGTGGCCCGCCTCGGCGGAGACGAATTCGTGCTCTTGCTCGAGGGCCTGGGTGAGCAGGGGGTGTTGCAGGAACGCCTGCGGTTCCTACTGGAAGGTGTTGCCCGACCGATGAACATTGATGGCCAGCTACTCCATGTGCGCGCGAGCGTTGGGGTGACCCTGTATCCGCAAGACGCGAATGACCCAGACGTCTTGCTCCGTCACGCCAATGCCGCCATGCTGGATGCCAAGGAAAAGGGACGACATCGCTTCAGCGTTTTCGACACCCAGCTCGAGCGCGATCTCGAACAACGTCGAGCCAGGCTGGAAGAAATTGAACAAGCCATGGCCGATGAGCAGTTCGTCTTGTACTACCAGCCAAAGGTCAACATGGCGACGGGTGAACTGGTGGGGCTCGAAGGGCTGGCTCGATGGCAGCATCCAGACAAGGGCCTGTTGCCACCACCGGCCTTTCTCGACTACCTGGACGGTTCGGAGCTTGAGCATGGCTTTGGCGAATACGTCATTCGCCAGGCCCTGGCTCAGCTCCAGCGTTGGAACGAAAGCGGCCAGGACTGGCGGGTCAGCGTCAACCTGACCGGCTCGCATCTGCTGAGCCCTACGTTCATCGACCGCCTCAGCGCATTGCTTGATGAATTTCCAGCGGTCAGTCCCAGTCAGTTGGAGCTGGAAATACTTGAAAGCGCTACCCTGGCTGATATCGATCAAACGGTACGGGTACTGAGCCACTGCCGAGGCATGGGCATTCGGGTAGCGCTGGATGATTTCGGTACCGGGTACTCATCGCTCAGTCGCCTGCGATCGCTACCGGTATCGATATTGAAAATTGACCAGAGCTTTGTGCGCCACATGTTGACCGACCTGAGCGACTACAGCATTGTCAAGAGCGTTATTGGGCTGGCCAAGGCTTTCGATCTCGAGGTGATTGCCGAGGGGGTCGAAACGGATGAACACGCAGTCACTTTGCTGCTGCTCGGCTGCGGCCAGGGTCAGGGTTTTGGCCTTGGCAAGCCGATGCCAGCACAGGACGTGGCAGCCTGGTTCGACCAGTGGCAGCAGAACGCGCCCTGGCTGCAATTTGGCGCCCAGCGAATGTCGGCCGGCAAATCAGGGTTGGCGGTTGCCATGCGAACGCACGAGGCCTGGCTTGAACGGGTGCTGCAAGCAGTTGACGGCGATTCGGACGGCGAGCCAGCAGAGAAGATTGGCGATCATCTGCGTTGTTCGCTCGGCCTGTGGTTGCGCGATGAGGGAAGCCGCCTGTTCACTGCCAATGCGCGCTTTCCCAGCGTGGTTGACCGGCACATGGAAGTCCACAATCTGGCTCTCAGGCTGCATCACGCCAGAACCCGGAATGATCCGGCGGCGGCTGAGCTGGAACAAAAGCTGCTCGATGTCAGTGCTGAGCTCACTGATCTGATTTCGCATTTGCAGGACTGACATGGTCAGAATGCGCGGGCCCGGCTAGCCCCGGCGACGCCCGACCATGAATGAGGCTGGCAGAAAATCTTCCTTCCTGCCGTAGAGAACGACAAGCTCTACAACAAAGGGACCGAATCATGAGGACGTTATTGAGCGCAACAGCCAGCGTGCTGCTATGCCTGGCCATGACCCTACCTATGCAGAACGTGCGCGCCGAGGCTGGGGTTCAGATGCAACTTGAAGACGTGGTGCTGGTGGAATGGCAACGTCTCGACAATGCGTCTCGCTACAAGTTTTACCTTGGCGATGTCAAGCTGGGCCGTTCACTCGGTCGCCAGCGCTTTTTTCTTCATGACCCGGAAATCGATTGGAGCGAGGTGCGGGTAGACGCCGAAACCTTCCGCGGTGATCCGGTCGGCGAAACCGAAGTAATCGGCACAGAAATACACCAGCGCCTGGTGGTGCGCTGGCATGAAGACGACTTCGACAAACCGTTCATTGGCATCTACGCTCGCAGCGATACCGGCAGCAGCCGCATGATCCAGGAGCTGATCGAACAGCCCCACATCATCCCCACGGAAGTCGAAACCATCCAGCGCATCCTGTTCGGCGAGGCCGTGGACCGCCCCGACCGCCGCCTGCCCGGCGCCCCCTTCGCCTTCGACAACGGCGAAGTTGAAACCTACGGCCCGTACCAGGAGCTGGAATTGCCCTGAGCCCCAGCCCGGATAGTGATCATATTTGATATATAATGGGGGCTACTAACGCTTAGTATGTCATTTGTGACCTTTCCAGTATGGACTCCAAACTGCCGTCGCACCTGTCTTTGCGAACGCCTGCGGAAATTCAGAACCGCCTGAGCGAGCGCTTGCGCGACTTGCGCCTTCGGATGGGCTGGAAGCAGGCCACGCTCGCAGAGCGGTCTGGCGTTTCGCTACCCACGGTGCGGCGATTTGAAGGCGGCGGACAGATCACACTGGCCAATTTCTTGCGCCTGGTCCATGCACTGGGCCGGCTGGAAGAGCTTGCCGATGCATTCGAACCACCGCCGGTGCGTTCCATCGACGAGCTTGAGTCCGAACAACCGCCCAGGCAGCGCGGGCACCGATGAAGCAAGTGGAAGTCCGGCTGCGTTTCGCGCCTGATAGCGAATTCCTGGTCGGACGCCTGGCGGAAGCCGAGCGCCGGCTTTACTTCGAGTACGACTCGGCATTTGTAGCCGGTGGGCTGCAGATTTCCCCCTTCAAACTTCCCCTGCAAGTTGGCGCTATCGAACACCGTGATCGGGCTTTCGGCCCGCTGCCCGGCGTGTTCGCCGATTCGCTGCCTGATGGCTGGGGCCGCCTGCTGCTGGATCGTCATTTCCGCCGGCAGGGACTTGATCCGCGCTCGATTTCGGTGCTGGATCGTCTGCTTTGGCTGGGCACGCGCACGCTGGGCGCGCTGAGCTATCACCCGGCCCCGGAATCCACTCCGGCCCGGGCGCTGGACTTGCAAGCGCTGCTTGGCCATGCGACCGACGTACTCTCCGGTGAGGCGAACGAAGTCCTGCCGCAACTGCTGCGCGCTGGCGGCTCGCCTGGCGGCGCCCGCCCAAAGGTGTTGGTCGGCCTGCGCGGAGATGAGGTGCTATCGGGCGAGGACGAACTGCCAACCGGCTTCGAACACTGGCTGGTGAAGTTCGCCGCGCGTCAGGAATTGGCCGATGCCGGGCCAGTCGAGTACGCCTATGCCCTGATGGCTGGCGCTGCAGGCATAGAAATGCCCCCGGTTCGCTTGCTTGCGCTGGGCACGAAAACCCGCTGCTTCGCCGTGCAGCGATTTGATCGTCTGCCAGGCAACCGCCGCTTGCACCTGCACAGTTTTGCCAATTTGCTTCATGCCGACTTTCGTGTGCCCAGCCTGGACTACGCCGATCTGTTTCGCGTTACCCAGGCGCTGACGCGCAACCACCAGGATCTGCTCAGCGCCTTCCGTCTGATGCTGTTCAACATCGCCACCCACAACCGCGACGATCACGGCAAGAACGTGGCTTTTCTCATGGATGACCAAGGAGAGTGGCGTCTGGCGCCGGCCTTCGACCTGACCTTCAGCCCCGGCCCCGGCGGCGAGCACAGCACCACCGTTGCCGGCGAGGGCCGCGCCCCGGGCCTGGGCCAGGTACAGACTCTGGCCCGCCAGTTCGGCCTGCGCCCCCGCGAGCTGAATGCGCTGCGAGAAAGCGTCAATGCCGCCATCAAACGGTGGACCGAATTTGCTGAACAAGCCGAGTGCGGGCGGATTGTGACTACGGAGATTGCCGCCCGTTTGCAGACAGTCTGAAAAACAGCGATAAGGTTATCGGCGGGTATTGTTCCCAAAGGCACGGTTTTGACGTACATTCGCGGATATCAAACGCTGGGAAAGCAATGTTGGCCATGGCTGCGAACACTGAAAACAAGCAGGAACGAATCAATATCAGGCTTAAGCCCCAGGCCAAACAGGTGCTGGAACGAGCTGCCAGCTTTGAAGGAAAGACAGTCAGTGACTTCATTCTGATGACTGCCATGGCGCGGGCTGAGAAAACCATTCAAGAGCATGAGGTCATGCGGCTTAATGCGCAAGATGCCGAGACCTTTATCAACGCGCTCAGCAAGCCGGTTCGCTTCAACAAGAGGCTGTTGGCGGCCCTCGATGAGCATGAGCATCGCGTCACCAGCAAATAAGGCATAGGCAGAGTCCTGCTGGCCGACGCCCTGAAACGGACCTTGACTGTCAGCAAAGAAATCGCCATCCACGCCATGGTGGTGGACGCCATCGATGACAGCGCCCAGCGCTTCTACGAACGTTACGGATTCACCCGGCTCGGTTCCTCCACTCAACGTCGTCTGTTCTTGCCGCTGAAGGCTATCGCAACCAGAAGATAGCCCTTCAAAAGATGTCCTCCGGCTCGACGGGCATATCCTGAATATCCGGAAGCTCATCGTCGGGCCCAAGCGGCGCCTCCTGCCTCCACTCGGCCAGCAGCTCGACGATGTTCGTTGGTCGAGTCGGCATGGGATCGATCTCCGTTGTAAATGCCAAACCGTAGAGGCCGTCTTGCGTCGCGTCAATTAATAAGGACCTCTGTCATATCGCGCCAAAAACCGGGAGTGCTGAGGTCAGTTCGGCACTGACCTTGGGACGGTTTTGGGCCCAGGATGGGCCCAATATGGGCCCAGAGCCCAAAATTGGACAAAATGAGGTATTGGCCGGCATCATCGAAATTGCGCCAACCGCTTGAATTTGAGGGGGATTTGTTGGTGGCTACGGGTGGACTTGAACCACCGACCTCAGCATTATGAGTGCCGCGCTCTAACCAGCTGAGCTACGTAGCCACGCGAAGCCGCGTATTGTCTCGCGTCCCTGATTCAGCGTCAACCGCCTTTGGGCGGTTTTTCATTTATTGGACTCCTCAGTTCAGCCACCAGAAGCCGGCGTTCAGTATCCAGGCGAAGGTGACCCAGCCCAGATAGGGCAGCATGAACCAGAAAGCTGCCTTGCTGACCCTGCGGAACTGGAGCAGGCAGATCAGGATGGCGATCCACATCAGGGTGATTTCTAGCAGGGCCAGGCCGGGCGATTGCAGGCCGAAGAAGATAACGGTCCAGAGGGCGTTGAGCACCAGTTGCACGAACCACCAGCCCAGCGCGGCTGAGCGCAGGCCGACCTGGCGCCAGGCCAGCATGGCGCCGATGGCCATCAGGGTATAGAACAGGGTCCAGGCCGGGCCAAACAACCAGTTGGGCGGTGCGAAGAACGGCCTTTCCAGGCTGTCATACCAGTCGCCCGGCCCGAACAGGATGCCGGTGGCCGAGGCGGCGAAGCTCAAGACCAGGAAGATGACCAGGGCCAGCGCGCTGACCAGGGTGCCGGGTGGGTTTCTCATTTAGGGGGCTCCGTTGACTCCGAGCTGCAGCATGCGCCCTGTCTGTGCAGGGCGTGTCTAGGCCGGGCTGTAGTCAGCTTGGCATGGCCTTGCCGAACTGGCTGGCAAAGCGCTCGGCAATGGTCTTGCGGGTGAAGTCGTGGTGCTGGGGGCCGTTGTGTTCGATCTTGATTGAGCCAAGCAGCGAACCCAGGCGGCAGGCGTCGACCGGGTCCCAGTTTCGTTCCAGGCCGAACAGCAGGCCGGCGCGGAAGGCATCGCCGCAGCCGGTGGGGTCGGCAATACGCTCGGGCTTGACGGCCGGAATTCGGGTTTTCTCACCGTTGTGGAACAGGTCCGAGCCTTCGCCACCGTGGGTCACGATCAGGCCGCCGTCGAGCTTGGCGGCGATGGCCTCGTGGTCCAGGCCGGTCTTTTTCTTCAGCATTTCCCATTCATAAGAGTTGACGGTCAGCCAGTTGGCCTGGTCGATCATCTGGATCAGTTCGCTGCCGTTGAACATCGGCAAGCCCTGACCGGGGTCGAAAATGAACGGAATGCCGGCCTCGGCGAACTGGGCCGAGTGATCGATCATGGCCTGTTTGCCGTCCGGGGCGACGATGCCGAACTTCACCCCCATATCGGCACTGATTTTCTGGTGGTGGTTTTCGTTCATCGCGCCGGGGTGGAAGGCGGTGATCTGATTGTCGTCGATGTCGGTGGTGATGTAGGCCTGGGCGGTCCAGAGCTGGTCGCACACGCGCACGTACTGCTGACTGATATCGAGGCGATCCAGGTGGCGGGCGTAGTCGTCGAAGTCGGCACCGACGGCGGCCATGGGCCAAGGGTCGCCGCCCAGTTTCTTCAGGCTATAGGCGATATTGCC
>SKKV01000265.1 GCA_007123575.1 Wenzhouxiangella sp. | reverse complement strand
TTGGGCACGAACCACTGCGCCCGGCGCATGCTCAGGAAAACATGCGGGGTGACGCGGCAGGCTTCCACGGCCACGTCGCAAGCCGAGTTGCCGGCGCCAATCACCAGCACGCGCTTGTCGCGCCAGCTATCGTCCATGCGCCGGAAATCGCCGGAGTGGACCATCGGGCCATCGAAGCTGCCCGGGTACTCCGGCAGGCGCGGGTCCCAGTGGTGACCGTTGCACACTACCAGGTGGCTGAAACGCTGCGAGTGCTCCATGCCCTGATCATCGCGCCAGCTCAATTGCCAGGCATCATCGTCAACCGGGCTGGCCGACAGCACCTCGTGGCGAAAGCGGATCCACAGCTTCAGATCGAAATGTTCGGCGTAGGCGCGGAAGTAGGCGAGCAGCTGCCGGTGACCGGGATAGTCGGGGTAGTCATCCGGCATCGGAAAGTCCTCGTACTGCGACAAGGTCTTTGAGGAGATGATGTGGGTGTTCTCGTACACGCTGGCATGCCCGGTATCGGCATCGAACAGCCAGTTACCGCCAATATCGCCCGCCTTCTCGAACACCACCGGCTCAACACCCACCGCCAGCAACTGCCGAACCGCCGCCAACCCCGACGGCCCCGCCCCGATCACCGCAACACTCAGACTGTTCACTGAACCCATGTATCAACAAACTTGAACTAGAGTCCAATCGTAACCGAAACCCGTCAACTCATGAAAAACATCGCGCGGAAAGCAATCTTGAGCGATTGAAAGGCCAAAAGAATTTTCTCTCGCCAAGGCGCAAAGACGCAGAGAAGAGCCATTAAAACTTAAGGCACCTCTGACCATAATTCACGGAGCGCGTTCGAGCATAATTGTTCAGAGGTGCCTTAAACGTGGGAGCGCCCCCTGCAAAACCCAGAAAGCCTTTTCCGTGTCTTCCGTGCTTTCCGTGGTTAAAGTTGTTTTGCCCTTGTGTTGTTTTTCCCTTAGCGCCTTGGCGCCTTGGCGAGAGACAAAAGAATCAACGCTCAGTGCCGCTTTCGGGAAGGACGACGTTGAGTTCGAGCACGTCCTGGTCGCCGTCCTTGTCGAGGCGAACCTGGACGTCTTCGTTGTTGATCTGAACGTACTTGCGGATGACTTCCAGGATTTCGCGCTGCATCACCGGCAGGTAGTCGGGTCCGCCGCGTTGGGCGCGCTCCTGGGCGACCAGAATCAGCAGCCGCTCCTTGGCCACCGCCGCGCTGGCCGGCTTGCGTTTCCTGAACAGGTCCATCAATCCCATATCAACCTCCGAACAGGCGCTTGATCAGCCCCTGTTTTTCAATCTCGACGAAACGCATCGGCCGCTCCTCGCCCAGCAGGCGGGCAACGGCGTCGGCGTAGGCCTGGCCGGCGGGCGCCTTGTCGTCGAGGATGACCGGGACGCCGGCGTTGGATGATTGCAATACCAACTCGGATTCCGGGATGATGCCGAGGATGGGCAAGCCCAGGATCTCCTCGATATCGGCAATGCTGAGCATGTCGCCTTCAGCCACCCGCTTCGGCGAGTAGCGGGTCACCAGCAGGTGCTCGGAAATGCCTTCACTACCTTGCTCGGCGCGCCTGGATTTGCTTGCCATGATGCCCAGGACCCGGTCGGAGTCGCGCACCGAACTGACCTCGGGATTGACCACAACGATGGCGCGGTCGGCGAAGTACATGGCCAGGTGGGCGCCGCGTTCGATGCCGGCCGGTGAGTCGCAGACGACGTAATCAAAGTCGTTCTTGAGCTCGTTGAGCACCTTTTCCACGCCTTCGACGGTGAGTGCATCCTTGTCGCGGGTCTGAGACGCGGCCAGGATGAACAGGTTTTCGTGTCGTTTGTCCTTGATCAAGGCCTGCTTCAGCGTGCATTCGCCCTGGATGACGTTGACGAAGTCATAAACCACCCGGCGTTCGCAGCCCATGATCAGGTCGAGGTTGCGCAGGCCAACATCGAAATCGACCACGGCCACGCGCTTGCCGCGCTGGGCCAGGCCGGTCGCAATGCTGGCGCTGGTGGTGGTTTTGCCTACGCCCCCCTTGCCGGAAGTCACTACGATGATTTCTGCCAAGATCTTGTCTCTGCGATGGTTTGAGTGGTTGTAAAAAAAGACGCTGCCAACGTCGCGTCTAGCCCGATGCGGGCTAGTTTATCGCAGCGTGACCATGCTGAGCTGATCGTTTTCCAGTCTGGCCTGGATGGCCTGACCGCGCAGGTTCTCCGGCAGCTCCTCCAGCACTTTATAGTGACCGGCCACGGAAATCAGCTCGGCGTGGAACTCCTGGATGAAGATGCGGGCCTCGCCCAGGCCACTGGCGCCGGCCAGGGCGCGACCGCGCAAGGCGCCGTAAATGTGAATGCTGCCATCGGCGATGACCTCGGCGCCTGCGCTGATGCTGCCGTAAATGACCAGATCGGCCTGCCGGGCGTAGATTTGCTGGCCGGAGCGCACCTGACCATCAACCAGGCGGGTCGGGGCCCAATCGCTGGCTGAGCGCTTCTCGGGTGAACGAAGGGCACTGCGCCGTTCGCTGGCGCTGCCCAGCAGCGGCAGATCAAGCTGTTTGGCCACGGTTTTCTGTTCGCTGCCATCAATCAAGCCAAGCACGGCAATGTTTTCATCCTGCAACGCCGAAAGCAGGCGGCGAATGGCATCGAGGTCAATTTCTTCAGCTTCCAGCGGCGACAGGTCCAGGGCCAGTGGTGCCTGCTCCAACAGAGCCGGGGCCTGCCGCTGCCGCTGCTTGAGAACGGCAATAACCTCTTCAGGATCAGGTGCGTGCACGCGCAGGGCGAGGGCACCGAATTGCACGAAACGTAGCTCGGCAGCAGGGGGCATTTCTATTTTTGTGTGGTCTTGAGCCGAGGGCAGGATACCGGGACGAGGACGACAGATCAATCAGCCTGGCCGTCTGGCATCAACCAGAGCCTGACCTGCTCGACCACCGGTTCGATCGCCGGGGGCGCACCCTCACTCATTGGCAGGGTAACCAGCAGGCCGCGATGGGAGGCCGGAAGGATGTCAGGCTCGGGCGATTCTGGCAGGGCCAGCGACTCGACCGGTACGACGCCGTCGCCGATTTGCTCGCCGCCGTCCGCCCACCAACGCTCGATTTCCCGGGACAAGTCCAGGTTCAGCGTTTCTTTCAGGGCGGCGATGCTGTCCAGCGCATCGGCGCTGGGTTCGGTCAGCAGGCCGCCGATGATCCGTGTTGGAATGGTTGCCGGCCAGGGGCGCTGATTCAAGTCTTCAAGAAAGGCTGAATCGGGCCGCAGGTCGATCTTGGCCGCGCCGGTACCGTCGCGCAGGCCGGCAAACAGCGAGAAGCGGCCATCGGCGATATCGGCGAAGTGCTCTCTCAGTTCCAGCCAGGCGCGCAACCGGACCCAGTCCGAGCCTTGGTTGGGGGTTCCGACCATGATCACCCCGGCGACCGTCGGGCCCTCGATGTCTTCTCCAGTTTCATTTCCGTGCAGGTGGCGGGTAACAAAGTCGCGGATGACCAGGCCGCCCATGCTGTGGCCGACCAGGACGACTGGATTGTCCTCGGGCAGCTTCGGCCAGTGCTCGGCGAGCAGGTCGGCGCTCATGTCGATGGCCTGGTCATTGGGGTAGCGAAACTCCCAGCCGTTGATTCCGGCGGCGTCCAGCGCTTCGACCAGTTCATCGAAAATGCCGCCGGGCTCGTCCAGCCCGTGCAGCATGATCACCGCCGGTGTCTGGCTGTCGTCAAACTGCTCGGAGCGCGGGATGAAGCCGAGTAGATCATCAGGCAGGGTCATGGCCTCGGGGAACCAGGCTTCGAGCTGTTCCTGGACCTGAATGCGCAGCTCTCGCTCCTGTTCCGGTGCCTGCTCGGTCCAAAGCGTCCAGGCCAGCCAGACAAGAGCCAGGACCAGCACAACGCCAGCCAGCCACCAACGCTTGGCCAGGCCGGCCTGATGCCGGTGCAGCGTACTGTTCATTCTGGCAGCGATTTTGGCCTGACAAAGCGGCATAGTTCGCCCTGGCCGGGTCCCAGACTGCGCCACTGCTCGGCATCAAATGCAATTTCGGCCAGGGCCGCGGTCGGGAACTTTTTCCGCATCCGGGCCAGGTCTTCAGCCGCTCCGCGACCGACCAGGGTGTCGGCAAGGTCTTCCAGTCCCGGGTTATGGCCGATCAGCAGCACGCAGTTGAAATTCTCGGGCAGGCGGCGCACGCGGGCCAGCAAGTCTGCTTCGTCAGCCATATACAGCGCCCGGTCATGCTCGCAGGCCGGCGCCGCCGGCCATTGCTCGGCAACCAGCTCCCAGGTCTGGCGAGTGCGCAGGGCGCTGGAGCACAGCACCCATTCCGGCGCTGTTTGCTGGGATGCCAGGTAGCGGCCCATGCGAGGCGCATCCCTTAAGCCCCGCTCGCCCAACGGGCGATCATGGTCGGCCAGGCGCGGTTGGTCCCAGCTGGACTTGGCGTGGCGCAGCAGCCAGACAGTTTTCATGGCTCGCGCCGGTAGCGGATCTGGCCATCGAGCAGGGTCAGCTCGACCTTCAGGTTTGGCAGTTCGTCTTCCGAAACGGTCAGCGGGTTGTCGGACAGCACCACCAGGTCAGCCAGCTTGCCGGCACTGATGCTACCCAGCAGATCCTCTTCGAACACGGCCCGGGCGCACTCAATCGTATAGGAGCGAAGCGCTTCCTCTCGCGTCATGGCCTGCTCCGGGAAAAACTGCTCGCCGTTCGCCATCAGCCGGGTGATCGAAGCCGCCAGCGAGGCGATCGGCGAGAGCGGCTCCACCGGCGCATCAGTGCCGTTGCAAATGGTCGCGCCGGCATCGAGCAGCGAGCGCCAGACATAGGCCTTGCGTTTGGCGCGCTCCTCGCCCAGGCGCTGCGGCACCCAGGGCCCGTCAGAAGTGGCGTGGATGCCCTGCATGGAAGCGATGACCCCCAGCTCGGCAAAGCGCGGCACTTCGTCAGGGTGCAGGTTCTGTGCGTGTTCTATGCGCCAGCGCAGGTCGTCGTCGAGCTGCTGGGTGAGCACGTCCTCGTAAACTGCCAGGGCCTCGCGATTGCCGCGATCTCCAATCGCATGGGTGTTTAGCTGGAAGCCGTGGGCAACGGCCAGGCGGGCGGTTTCAGCCAATTCTCTGGGTGGGGTCTGCGGCAGACCCGAGGTGTCTGGCTTGTCGGCATAAGGCCGCAGCAGCCAGGCACCATGGGTGCCCAGCGCGCCGTCGATCTGGCGTTTGATGGCGCGCACGGTCAAAAAGTGATTGGCGTGGCCGATCAAGCGGTAATCCTGCAGCAGCCGGTTCATGTCGGCATTGGTTTCGCCGCGCACGGCCACGTGCAGGCGAACTGGCAGCTCGCCGGCCTCGGCGATAGCGCGCAGCCGGTCGATCTCGGGGAAGCTGGAGCCTTGATCGTGGAATGAGGTAATGCCATGTCTTAGTGCCTCTTCACCGGCCAGCGCAACCTGGCGATCGAAAAGGGCCTGGCGCTCGTCCTCTTCCATGTCTTCTTCGGCCCGTGTCATGGCCTGACGCACCGGCGTCTGCGCGGCCTGGCGCAAGAAGCCGGTCGGCTCGCCGTCGCCATCGCGGACGATGGTGCCGCCGGTCGGATCGGGTGTGTCGGCATCGATACCGGCTTCATTGAGGGCACGGGCATTGGCAAAGCTGGCATGGCCCGAGGCATGGATCAGGACGACCGGGTTGTCGGGACTGACTTCGCTCAGGGCGGCGTGGGTGGGGACGCCGTCGAAAAGCTCGCCATCGCTGGCTTCCCAACGTTCCTGGTGCCAGCCGCGGCCGCTGATCCAGCTTCCCGGTTCGGCGTCTTCGACAGCGGCTGCTACCTTTTCGACGATCTGGTTGAAGCTGGTGGTTTCGGTCAGGTCCAGGATCATTTTCGCCTGGCCCAGGCCCAGGAAATGCCCATGGCCCTCGATGAAACCGGGCAGCAGGGTGCGCCCGTCCAGGTCGATCTGCTCGGTGCCTGAGCCGATCAGGTCGTCGATCTGGGCACGGTCGCCAACGGCGAAAATGCGTCCGTGTCTCACCGCGACGGCCTCGACTTCGGGATTGTCCGGGTCCATGGTGATGATGGGGCCGCCGTAGAAGACCAGGTCGGCGGCCATGGCGGGCTCTGGCGCGCGCTCAAGTTCCGGCGGCGGCGCGGGCTCCGACTCGGGTTCGGTGCAGGCGGTCAGGGCAAGCGCGGCCAGGAGCAGGGTTATGGGGAGAGAGGTGAAACGAATCATCGGCATCGTATTTCTGTGGCTGCGAACCGCTATTCTAGCCCCTGAGGCTTCAAGGTCATGACCGTGAGCAAGAGTGACCCCCAATTCCAGTCCAAGGTGCTGAAACGTCTGGAACGATTCAGTTACTGGACCGACAGCAACTTCCGGGTTCCGTTTACCCAGTTTCGGTTCGGGTTGAGCCCGTTGATCGGGCTCGTGCCGGTCGTGGGCGATGCGATTGGCCTGGTGCTGTCACTGTATGTGTTGCAGCAGGCCCGTCTTGTGGCCGCACCGCGCCGGCTGCAGCTGCGCATGGTGGCCAATATGCTGATCGAGTTTTTTGGCGGCTTGCTGCCGGTCATCGGCGATGCCTTCGATGCCATCTACAAGGCCAATACCCGCAATACCGAGCTGCTGCGCGGCTGGCTGCATGAGCAGCTGGATCAATTGCCGAAGAAACGCTTTCCGTGGTGGACCCTGGTTTGGCTGTCGGTGCTGCTGGCTCTGCTGCTGGGCCTGATTATTCTTATGGTGCTGTAGAACCGGCCCAAGGTGCGGTTTGATCGGTGAACAGGCGGCGCTTGGGGCCGGGCAGGAGGCATCAATCACCTCGAAGCTGCGCAGGAAGTGGGCGCCTGGTTGGGTTCACGATAGGGCGTTTGGCCTGATCGCATTGAATATCGGGCTACACTCACGACACTGAAAAGGTGATGACAGAGATGACCCGGATATCGGAACAACCCGCCACTACAAGTGGAGCGTGGATGCGACGGCGCGGACTTTGGCTGACCTTGAGTCTGGCCGGCATCACGTTGCTGGCCTTGCTCGGCGCGCTGCTCTGGCGCGGGGGTGCTTCGCTGGGGTTTGTGGTCGCCTTTGTTGTACTGCTGCCAGTGACTCTGGCATCGGCCTTGGTGCAGTGGTGGCCGCTGGGTCGGGATGCCCGTGCCAGCTGCCGCAAGGTCTGGGTTCGTCATGCCATTGTCGCCCTCGGCGTGTCGTTGGGTCTATGCGCCGCCCTGACCCTGGTGCTGGGTGTTGCCTGGTCCGGTAGCCGGGTTGGCAATATGTTGCTGGTTTCTGGCGTGGCGCTGCTGCCCCCGGCCGCCCTGATCGGTTTGCTGGCAGCGATCGGGTTCCGCGCTCGCGAGCCGGAAGCGCTGCTGGCCAGAGGGGAGCGTGCGGAAATATCCATTTCCGCCCATTGGACGGTATTTGTCCTGCCTCTGCTGCTGATCGCCGCGGCGCTGACCCTTGCGCTGGGACCATTCGGTACGCCGGGCCTGGCCATGGCAGCGGCGCTTTACCTGATCGGTTTGCCGGGTACGGCCGGACAGGCGCTGGCCCGTTTCATTCACTCTGGTGCCGTGCTTGGCGAGCGGCGTTTGTACCTGAGCTACGGCTTGTTCTGGCAGAAAACTGCCAGCCTGGAACGGAACAAGATTCAGGCCGTCGGGGTCAAGCGCAATGCCTGGACCCGTCTGCTGGGGCAGGGGAAGCTGAGCGTGGTCGACGATCGCGGGGAATCAATTGTCGTGCCCGGCCTGCGCAGGCCGGCGCGGCTGGCTCGACGATTCGATGCCTGAGAGCATGGCCTCGACGGCTGCTGCCAGCAACTGCACGCAATCCCCGCCGAGCTTGAAATCCAGCAGGTCGTCGGCGCGGGTGCGGCCATCGTTGATCGCGGCCACCGGCAGGCCCAGTTTCCTGGCCTGGCGCACGATCCGGTAGCCGGACATCACGACCAGGGATGAGCCGATTACCAGTACTGCATCGCTGGACTCGATTGCCTGGTTGACGGCTTGCAGGCGATTGCCCGGCACGGTCTCGCCGAAGAACACCACGTCGGGCTTCAATGGGCCACCGCAGGCCTCGCACGCGGCCACCTTGAACCCGGGGTAGGCGCTGGCATCCAGCTCGGCATCGCCGTCCGGGTTGTAACCCAGCACTTCCGGCTGCCAGTCCGGGTTAAGCGTTTCCATCTGACGTTGCAGCAGATCCCGTTCCAGGCCCAGCCCGCAGGCCTGGCAGCTTACTGCTGAAAGTCTTCCGTGCAGTTCGATGACTTGATCCGAACCTGCCGCCCGATGCAGCCCATCGACATTCTGGGTAATGATCTGGCTGATCCGTCCGGCCTTTTCAAGCCGAGCCAGGGCAAGATGAGCAGCATTGGGACTCGCCTGCTGCATGAGCTGCCAGCCGAAAAAGCTGCGCGCCCAGTAGCGCCGCCGCGTGATCTCGCAGCGCATGAAGTCCTGGTAAAGAATCGGGTCCCGTCTGAGCCACTGACCGCTGGCGTCCCGGTAGGCGGGAATGCCTGAGCGTGTGCTCAGCCCGGCTCCGGTGAGTACCAGCAGGCGCTGGTGGCTGCTCATGAACTCGACCAGATCGGCCAGCGCCCCGGCGGGTGCGTCGGCCTGGCGCGAGACGTCCAGGGTAGGGATGCGGATCAGGCGGGTAGTTGACATGAGGCTAGTCTAGCCCCAAGCCTGTAAACAGCTTAGCGGGCCAGAAACGCCAGCACGCCGACGCCAAAGATGATCATCAGCACGGCAATGAAGCCGAGCAGCAGGCCCAGGTAGCCCAGTATCATGCCGGCGATGGCCAGGCCGTCGCCCTGGATTTCGCCATGCGACTGTCGAATCTCGCTGCGCGCCAGGTGTCCGGTAATGACAGCGACGATGTTGCCGAGGAACGGCATCAGCGTCCAACCCAGAATGCCAAAAACCAGGCTGACGATGGCCAACGTGCTGGTTTGCGGTGCTTGTTCCACTATTCCTACTCCTCTTCGTCCCAGCCGTAGTCGAAGGTGATTTCTTCCCCGGCCGCAATGTCTTTCAGCGCGTACAGGTCCGTGCCCCACCAGTCGGCGTTCGGTTCGCTTGCGTGGTTGAGAAAGCGCATTTCGTTCTTGCCGTTGATGCCCTCCCAACGCTGGCTGTCCTCGTTCCAGATCCAGAGCACATGCATGCCGTCACGCTGCGTGCTCGGGCCTTCGTAGCTGCCGATGTAATCATCCTTGGCAATCGGTTGACGGGCAAACAGCCCACGCCCGTGAATGGGGGATTCGTCGACAAAGGCGCGGGGGTTGTCATCGTAGCGGCGTTTCGTCATCTGGCAGGCACCAGCTTGCAGGTGTCCGGATCGTAACAGATTCCCTCGCTGCTGCGTTTCCGTTGCAGTTTGCGCTGGCCAAGCTCCTGTTGAACCCTGGCGATTGCCTGGCCGGACAGCGGAAACAGATTGGCCTGGTGGCCGTCATCAACCAGGGTCCAGGCAATCAGGCCGCAGTCGGCGTGGATGTGTTCGGTCAGCCCGGCCTCGTCCGGACACGGGCCGCCGGCTTCGATCAGGCAGTCCAGCGACGGATCCAGCACCAGGCTTGAGTCAGTTTTCCGGGCAATGCCGTGGCTTTCCAGTAATGCGTCAAGCGAGCGAAACGCTCTCACCCAAAGCGCGTAGTCATCGGGGCCTCCGCCGTGTTGATCGAAACTCACAAAGCAGATGGTCAGCGCTTGGTCGTCGGCCTTCCAGCGAGCCTGTAGATCGCCTGGCAATGAAAAATCCTGGTCGTGCGTCGGATCGATTAGGACATGCTCAACGATCGGCCAGAAAGCACCCAGCCCGGCGCTATCCATTTGCACATGCTGCAGCGCGATCAGATCGTTGGCGGTGAGAAGCTGGGCATGGGAGTTGGGCCAGCCGCTGGCTTCTGCCAGCCGGGCCCGGCCCGGGGGATGGACACCGCCTTGTTCGAACAGCTTGTCTTCGAGTGACTGGCGGATGTCTTCAGCCAGGAGCGGTGGCAAGGCCAGCAGCAGCGGCAAGACCAGGAATTGCCCCTGCGGCGGCTCGATGGGCGGATGAAGCCGAGCGTCGGGCATTCTGCCCTGGTGGCTGCCGATGGCCAGCAGCTTGCCCGATAAGCCATGTTCACGGGCGACCGGCTTCGACAGGTCGATTAGTGCTTCCCAGGCTGGCAGTCCCGGGCGCAAGGCCTCGCCAGGTTCGAACAAGACACCGCCGACTACCAGCAGGCCCTGGCTGGCAGATGGCTCAAGTCGGGCAAGGTCGTTGGCCAAGTCTGCTGCTAGCCGCTCGCAGTCTGACTTTGTCAGCGTGCGCAGGCCCTGGCCGCTATTGTCCACTTCGATGCCAACGGCCAAGCGGATATGATGAAGGTCTTCGGGTGCGGACATAAGAGGTTGGAATTGGAGTGTCGGAAATATTTAAGCAAACGACTGACAGGGCGGTTGCTGCCAGGGAAGCAGGGGTGACGTGGACGATCCGCGCCTGGTCCGAACTCGACTGCGAAGCGTTGTACGCCATCCTTGCAGCTCGCTCAGCCGTATTCGTGGTCGAGCAGGACTGCCCGTACCAGGATCTCGACGGACTCGACCGACATGGTATCCACCTGCTGGCGACAGCAAGTGATGGCTCTGCGCTGGCCTACGCCCGTTTGTTGCCGGCCGGTCTGAGGTTCAAGGAGCCCTCCATTGGTCGGGTTCTGACCACGGATCTTGCGCGTGGCCAGGGCCTGGGGAGGCGCTTGATGCAGCGCTGCTTGGATGAAGCCAGGCAGCGCTATCCCGGTCAATCGATTCGTATTTCGGCGCAGCAGTACCTGGAGCGGTTCTACCAGAACCTGGGCTTTGTCACGGTCAGCGAGCCGTATGACGAGGACGGCATCGCCCACATCGAGATGCTGGCGACCTAAAACAAAGAGAACGGAGACCGCCGGCCACCGCCACCGCCACCGCCACCCCGCCGACGTCGCATTCGGGCCAGCAGCGCCTGCTCCCGGCGCTTGAGGAAATCGGAGCGGTTCAGTTCGGACGGGTCTACGCCCTTTCGTTTGGCAGCGGTGCTGCGGTAAATCACGAAATCCCGGTAGGCATCGATTTCGGGTTTCAATTCCCGGCACAACAGCTCGACCATGATGGCGTCATCCAGGAAGCCGAGGCCCGGGATATGGTCGGGAATCAGGTCGTCGGGATTGTTGAAGTAGGCCAGGGCCGAGAGCACGCGCTTGCGCCCCACCTCCTGCATGCCCCAGCCTTCGTCTTCAAGCATATCGATCAGAATCTGAAGCTGTTTCAAGCGGTCGCGGATGTAATCGGTTTCGACGCGCTCATCCACTTCCTTGAGCAGCTCATGGGCATTGGCAACGATCTCATCCGGCTTCTGCTGCTCGGTGGTCTCCATGGCCTTGCGGGCCAGATTGCGGAAATGCTCAAGATCTTTTTCGGTAAATTCCAGGGTAACTCGCAGGCTCATGGTCGTTCCTCGGGTTAGATGGTTTTCGATAGCCTACCGCGTCAGACGGCGACAATAAACAAGGCGATGCAGCAGCCGATGCCAACCAGCCAGCAGACAGAACGCAACCAGTGCAAATCGGCCAGGTAGCAAGTAGCAAAGGCAATGCGGGCGGCGATAAACAGGATCGTGATGAAATCGATGGTGCTTTGAGCGGCGCCAGCCACGTGCGCGATGATGACCGCTGCAGCAAAAAAAGGAAGTGCCTCGAAGCTGTTCTGCTGGGCCCACCATGCGCGTTTGCGGTAGCCGCTGACGTTTTCATACCAGTCGCGGGGGCGCCGGTTGTTGAAGCTGCGATCGCCGGCCTTGGATATTCCGGCCAGGATAAATGGCATGATCGCGGCCACGAGTACGCACCAGAATGCAATGGTCATGGCACGAAACTCCTCCAGAAAAAAGCGAAGTCTACCTTACAATGCCGGCTTTCGCCTGATTTCGGGAATGCTCCAGTGAAATCACTCAATCCTGTTGATCCAGGGATAGCGCAATTTGTCGTGGTAACCGAAGTGGCTGATGGAGAAGTCTTGGCAACCGACATTTTTCAGGCCAAGTACCGGGCAGCCGCTCCAGCGCATGGCCATCACATTTTCGCTTTTGTGCGCCTGAACGAGGCTTGGCAGGTCGGTTCCTACATCAACTACCTGCCCCATCGCGAAGCCATGCTGGTTGGCGGAGCCTGCACCGATGGTTCGGTCCTTAAACAATGCGCTGCTGATCAGCGGGAAAGCATTGAGCGCGCAGGCGGATTGATGCTGCAAACGGTGCGCTATGCAGAGCAGCGCTTTGCCGGTGATTCGGTTGGAACCTTCGGCCACTGTGGCGATGCGCGTTCCTGGTCGGTGCTGTCCAGCTGCGGCTACCAGAGGCTGGATCATCCTTACCTGATCGTGCGCTGGAACCGAAAACTCGATGATCAGAAGCGCAGGGAATTGATTGCGAGCGTGGCGGCCCTGGGTGAATTCTGACGTTTCTCAGATCGACGCCAGCAGCTGTTCGAGTCCTTCCGGACTGGTCCAGTCCCGGCCGCACATGTAACGGGGCAGGTACCAGGGGTCGGACGCCACGGTGACCGGTTCCGGGTCGCAGGCCAGCGCCGCTTTCAGCCCGATTTCTCCGCCGAATCGGGGAAGATACTCTCGCCTTAGATAATCACTGGCCTGGCCGTATGGGTAGGCAAGGAATCTGGGCCGGCGACCGCTTTTCTGTGCAATGTAATCGCTGGCCTGGTCAATCTCGGCCCGGCACTCCGGCATCGTCTCAATCCAGCGAAAATCGCCACGACGGTTATTGCGCTGAACCGTGCGCTTGAGCGAGCCATGATTGTGATCCCAACTATGGCTCTCGACGCTCAGCAGCCCGCTGTCGTTGGCTGCCTGCCACCAGTGATCGGGCCAAACATTCAGGCTCATGTAGTCGGTGCGATCCAGTTCTGCCCGCGCTTCGGGCGAGGCAATCACGAACGCCGTCAGGTGGGGTTGATGGCGCTGACTGGTGGCCGGGTCTTCCTGAAAGGCCTTGAGATGATGCAACAGACTGCGCTGCGGACCGCAGGTCGGGTGATCGAAATCCTCGAAGTCAAGGATGGAGCCGTCGTCCACGGTCAACACCGCCGTTTTCGGCGCCAGCCGACCGCGGGCAAGATCGGCCAGGGCCTGTTCCAGCGGCGCTATCGTCCAACCCAGCCGCTCCAGCAAATACAAATCGCTGGCAAAGGCCAGCGGATCGTTGCCGGCATAGCTGTTGTCGAGCACCTTGATCGAGTGCCAGGTCAGGATCGGGAATGCGGTGGCGTGCGGCATAGGGTGAAGCAGTCCTCGATATCAGCGAAAGCGGCCAGGCTGGCCAGGTACCGGATGGAGAAACCCGTTGGCCTCCGAACGCATCCGACCGCGCGGCGGGTCGAGCACCAGCTCCATTCCCCAAGCGAGGTTGTTGCGCTGGCCCCGGGCGAGCTCATTGAACAACTCCCGACTGGCATTGTCGAGGTCCACTTCGAATGCGATCACCTCGCGTCCGCGCGGCGCCACGGACAGGTCGACCGGGACCAGGTCCAGCCCGGCGATTTCGCGCTCATCCAGGCTCAGATTCAATTTGACCTCGGACAGCTCAAGGCGGCTGTCGTTGACGTTGCGGATTGCGACCTGCAGGCTTGCAGCGCCTTGGCCGAGATGCACGCTTTCCAGCGAGACCAGCGGTGCCTCGCCCCTGATCTGGCGCGGGCCCGACTGGCAGCCGGCTATCAGCAGTACGAGGGCCAAAAGGCCCAGCAGCGTGATGAATCGATGGCAGATCAGCGCGCGCATGTGAAGTTTGGCTCTGTGTTTTTGCTCACGGCCATTCATCATACTTGAGAACAACTCCAGCCATTGATCAAGCCATGAATCAGCCAACGCATCAAGCCGACTTCCCCGATCCGGCCGTTGCCCTGGTACAGGGCGCAAGCCGCGGCATTGGACTGGCGCTGACGGCGTCCCTGGCCGCAGATCGGCGTTTCGGACGCATCCTTGCTTGCTGCCGAAACCCGAACGAGGCAAAGGCCCTGACCGAACTGGCCGCCGCGAACAGCGGGCGTATCGTGCTTCATCCACTGGATATCACGCGGGAGCGCAGCGTTGTGGATTTGAGCGCCATGCTTGATGACAACGAACTGCGACCTTCACTGGTTTTGAACGTGTCCGGCTTGCTGCATGACGGCGACGAGGTGCAGCCGGAAAAGCGCCTGGAAGACTTGAGCCTGGAGCAGTTGGAACGGGTTTTTGCGGTCAACGCCTTAGGCCCGGCAATCCTGCTGCGCGAACTGCTGCCAAGAATGGCCAAAAACGACAAGGCCGTGTTGGCCGCCCTTTCGGCCAGAGTCGGATCGATCGGAGACAACCGCCTGGGCGGTTGGTATGCCTATCGGTCGAGCAAGGCCGCGCTGAATCAGCTGCTGCGCACGGCCGCGATCGAGGCCCGCCGGCGCTTCCGCAATGTCATTGTCGCGGCACTGCACCCCGGTACCACCGATACCGCGCTGTCGCGCCCGTTCCAGGGCAATGTGCCGGCGGGCAAGTTGTTCAGCACGGAATTCGTGGCTGAACGCTTGCTGGACGTGATTGGCGGGTTGAAGCCTGACGAGAGCGGGAATTTCTACGCCTGGGATGGCAGCCAAATCGAGTGGTGACGGCATAACAACCTGCACTTTTTTGAAACTTTCCGGCAATCGGCGCTTGCAAAGTCCGCGCTTAGACCCTAGAGTCTAAGCCACGTGAGAGATGGTCTTGTCCAGGCACAGACCAATGTGACAGGCAACCGGCGTTCAAGGGGGAACGGGTGGGTGATACGCCTTACCGGATTAACAAGCTCCAGCAAATAGGAGAGACGCCATGGTGAATTCACAAACCCCGCCACAACCAGATTGGCTGGTCGCAGCCGTTCAAAGAGTATTCAAACCCATTGTGCGGCTGTTGGTTGGCCGGATGGCCTGCCCGGTCGCCATTGACCTGCTCAAAGAGGCCTACATCGCCGAGGCAACTCGGCAGCTGATCAACGAGGAAGGCCGCAAGCGAGCAACCAAGTCGGCCCTGGCCCTAAAAACCGGTCTCGATACCCGCGTGATCGCCAGCCTGGAGGCAGCGCCTCGCAGCGAGACCGTCAGTGCTGCTGATCTGACCTCAGAAGCAGCCGTGCTGCATGCCTGGTCTAGCCACAAGGATTTCGTTGACCCGGCATCCGGCAAACCAAGGGACATCAACATCTATGGCCGTCGCGGCACTTTTCAGAATCTGGTCATGCGCTATGCCGGCCGCAACGTGACCTGCCCCACCGTGCTGACCAGTCTGACCGCTGGCGGCAATGTCGAGCTGGTTGGCAACGACCATGTTCGCCTGTTGAATCCGCATTTCGGGTCGACAACGGATGAGCAGCGGGTGGCCATTGAGTCAGGCAGCGTTGCTCTGGAACGCATGGGCAGGCATGTGGTTCACGGCTTCAGGAATGAGACTGGAACCGAATCGACCTGGCCGCAGCAGGCTCGGACCGGTAAAAATCTGCCCGCTGCTGCCCTGAAAGACTTGCCAAGCAGGCTTGATCAGTTGCTATCGTCCCAGGCCGACGCGGCCGAAGCTGTGCTGGAGGCCCAGCCAGCGGCGGAAGGTGATGAAGAAAGTCGAACCGCCGGCATCTGCTCGTTTTACTGGGAAGAGAGCTGAGCGTAGCAACAATGCCGTCTACAGCGGCTTGTGGACGGCCAGCCCGATGATTGCCGCAAAGACCAGGATGGCGACGATGAACAACGCGGCGCCAAGCCTGGGGCGGTTCGGCCTGATTTGGAAAGCGACGACCGCCAGGGCCGGATAAACCAGCACCAGCAGTACTTTCAGGCCGAGCCATGACAGTAGCGAGTACCCCAGCAGCAACCAGAGCGCGATGCCGGAAAAGATCAGCAGCGTATCAATGACGTGAGGGCCGATTTTCAACATCGGATTGAGCAGAGGCTGGTTGCGGACAATACGGAAGTAGCCGCGAAGTAACAAGCCCAGCGCGCTCAGGGCGGCCAGAAGAATATGCAGATGATTAAGCAGGGCGAAAATGCTCATCCAGTGGCAGCTCTCAGGATGCTATACGCCATTTATTCTACCAGCCATGACAGCGCTTCAGCTTGCGGGGAGCGTCGATGGGGTTGGTCAGCCAGTAGCCACTGTGCTGGCCGGCGGTGGCGCAGGCGTGGTTGGGCAGAACGCGCAACCGTCGGCCAATCGGAAAGTCGGCGAGATTCAGCGCGCTGCCATCGGCCAGGCCGACAATGCCGTGTTCCTGGTTGGTGGCACGGACAATGATTTCGCCCAAGTCAGTGCCGTCGGAATCCCTGACCAGGCCGTAGCCGCGATCGCGATCCTGGCTTGCGGTGCCCCGGTCTCGCGACAAGGCCATCCAGCCGGCATCGATCAGCACTTCACCCCGGGACTTGCGATGGCCGATGACTTCGGTCAAGACTGACACGGCAATGTCTTTTTCCCTGCACACCCCCAGCCCGGCCATGACCAGGTCTTGGAAAACGTAGACGCCAGCTCGAACCTCGGTCACGCCAACCAGGGTTCCTGCCCGCAAGGCGGTTGGCGTTGAACCAACGCTGATCACGGGGCAATCCAACCCTTGCGAACGCAGGTGCTCCGCAGCTTTTACTGCGGACTGTCGCTCGGTTTCTGCCATTGCCTTGATAGCTTCATGGCTGAGGCAAGCGTAGGAGCCGCCAGCATGAACCATGACTCCGGCTACATCGACACCGCCGTTTTGCAGTTTCATGGCGGCATTCAGCAGTTCCGGTTCATCGGGCACGAAGCCAGCGCGCGCGCCGTCGGCGTCGATCTCCAGCAGTACCTGGAAGCGACAGTCGTGGTGCCGAGCGGCCTCGACCACGGCTTCTGCGGTTGCCTCCTGGTCAAGAATAATGCTGAGCTTCATTCCGGCCTTGATCCGATCGGCTACGGCAGCCAGCTTGCCAGGTGCGATGCCAACCGCGTACAGCACATCATCGATGCCGTGTTCAAAGAAATAGTCGGCCTCGGCCAGGGTAGAGACGGTACATCCGCCGGGGTGGCCGGCCAGCATCGCGCGGGCAATTTCGATGTTTTTGCACGTTTTTAGATGCGGCCGCAGTGGCGCGCCCAGCTGTTCAAGCTGCTGGTTCATGCGCTGGATATTGGCCGCCATCAGTTGCTGGTCAACCAACAGACTGGGGGTGGGTAGCACGCTCAAGGAATCTGCTGACATCTGCTATAACTCGGAGGTTTCGTAGCCATAGTCTGATAGTTTAGGGACTCTACTCATGAATGGTGGGCGCAGTTATGTCCTCAGGCGAGCAGCTTGAACAAGTTGTTGAACGAACGCTGGCTAGAGTCGGGCGGCATATTGTGCTGGGCTTGCCGTTGGGACTGGGCAAGCCCAATCGCCTGGTCAATGCTTTTTATCAGCGGGCCAAGGCCGATTCGACGCTGCGCCTGGACATTGTTACCGCCCTGAGCCTGGATATCCCGCAGCCCGGCCACTGGCTGGAGGCCCGCCTGATGGGGCCGATTATCGAGCGCCAGTTCGGCAAGCACTACCCGCGCCTGGGCTACCAGGTGGATCTCGGCGCGGACGGCCTGCCTGATAACGTGAGCCTGACTGAGTTCTACTTCCAGTCGGGTGCGGCCCTGGGAAAACCGCTGCTGCAGCGGCGCTATATCTCGTCCAACTACACCCACGTGGCCCGTGACCTGGTCGATCGCGGCATCAATGTGACTGCCCAGCTCATCTCTGCACCCGACTCGGCAGGCCGCTACAGCCTGTCCTGCAATCCAGACGTCAGCCTGGACCTGGCGCGTATCGTCCAATCGCGATCGGGCCGAAGCTTGGTCTGCATCGGCCAGGTCCACCCCGACCTGCCGTTCATGCACGGCGATGCCATTGTCGATGCTGATTTTTTCGATGAGATCATCGATCTGGATCCGGCCCAGCCCCTGTTTGGCCTGCCGCGCATGCCGGTGTCGTTGCAGGATCACGCAGTCGGCTTTCAAGCCAGTCGCCTGGTTGCTGACGGCGGTACCTTGCAAATTGGTATTGGTTCCCTCAGCGATGCCCTGGTTCACAGCCTGATTCTTCGTCACGACGCGCCAGATGAGCACCGCCGTCTGCGCGATCGCCTGGCTAATCAGCCCTGCACCCTGGAGGCTGAAGGCGTGTTCGACGAGGGCCTATACGGGGCCAGCGAGATGTTCATGGATGGTTTCATGCATCTATACAAAGCGGGCATTCTCAAGCGCGAAGTGTTCGATGATCTTGAGTTGCAGCAGCGCGCCAATCGCGGCGAGGCCATCGAGCAAAGCGGCAGCGGTGCGCTCATGGACGGCGGCTTTTTCCTGGGCAGCAGCGGTTTCTATGAATTCCTGCGCGGGCTCAGCGAGGAAGAAAAACCGCGCTTTCGCATGCATGGCGTTGGTCGCATCAATCAGCTTTACGGCGGCTCGGAGGCGCTGGAAATCGCCCAGCGCCGGCATGCCAGGTTCATCAATACTTGCATGATGGTGACAGCCACGGGCGCCGCCGTGTCCGATGGCCTGGCTGACCATCAGTTGGTTTCCGGCGTCGGCGGCCAATACAACTTCGTCGCCATGGCCCACGCCATGGACGACGGACGCTCGGCGCTGATGCTGCGCGCCGCGCGCGGCAGCGGCGATGGCCGACGCTCCAACATCGTCTGGGAATATCCGCATGTGACCATACCGCGTCACCTGCGCGACCTGGTCGTCACCGAGTACGGTATTGCCGATTTGCGTGGCAAGACCGACGAAGAGTGTGTTCAGGCGCTGGTTTGCATCATGGAAGCGCCGTTCCAGGATGAGCTGGTCGAACGCGCCAAGCGGGCCGGCAAGCTGGACAAGGGCTGGCGGGTGCCGGACCAGGCCCGATCCAACACGCCCCAAGCCTTGCGCGAGAAGTTTCAACCGCTGCGTGAGCGTTTTCCCGAATATCCCTACGGCAGCGACTTCAGTGAAATCGAGCAGCGCCTGATTCCCGCGCTGAAGCGACTCAAGGGTTTGAGCGCCAGCAAGACCCGGCTGCTGCGCGCTGCCTTGACGGGGCGACCGGATAAGCACCCGGAGGCATTGGCCCGTCTCGGCCTGGATAAACCGACCAACCTGAAAGAGAGACTCTACGCGCGACTGGTGGCGTCCGTACTTTGATGCCAGTCAGCGATGACCTTGGCGACGGCTGCAGTCTCCTGTAACCAACTATAGTGGTCGGCCTTGTCGCCTGAATGGGCGGGATCTATTGTTACTACGCTGCATTCGCAGCCAGGCATGGTGTCCAGCAGCCATTGCAGGGATTCCGGCGGCACGAACCAGTCCCGGGCCAGGCGCAGGCCCAGTACTGGCAGCTCAAGCGCGGCCAGGCCCGCCTCCAGATCGACGCTCATACCGGGCACTGCGTAGGAGCCGGTGCGGCCAGTCCGGCACCAGTCGTCAATCACGCCGCGCGCCTCGCGTCCGGCAAACCCGAGCTGTTTGCCCGGATAGTGCCCCACCAGCCTGGCTACCAAGGGCATGAATGAGAACACTCCTCGCAGCGCCCAGCGCTGATACAGGGGGAAGCTACGCCAGTAAGGCGCGCCACCGGCAACGATAACCAGCCCGGCTGCCGATCGCGGCTGCCTGGCCGCTACCAGGCAGGCCAGCTGCGAACCCAGGCTGTGCCCACCCAGCAGCAAGGGCTGGCCGTTGGTGTGCTCCTTCAGCGTGTCCAGTGCCGCTATCAGATCAAGCTCGATCAACTCCCGGTAACCCCAGTCGGTACCGCGCCCTGCGCGCAGGCTGGAAGCGCCCAGCCCGCGCCATTCATGGATGAAGGTCTCGATGCCATGTTCGGCCAGGCTTTTGCCAAAGCCGATGTACTGGCGCGCGGTCATGCCCATGCCAGGCAGGAACAGCAATCTGCCGCAGCAGTGTCCGGCCGGAACATGGATCAGGTCGAAGCGATGCTGGTCAGCGCTGGTGACCGGGATAACGGGTTGCTGGTGTGGCATGGGATGGTGAGCTGGGCTGATTGATGCGGGTGGGTATCGATCGCGCATATTAGCGGATTGGCATGCCTCTGGCCCAGGCCAACGAGGCCCTGCACGACATACCTTACGGCGCTATCGGAGGGCCACGGTGTTGACTGTCAGTTAGAGAACCTCTATCGGAGGCTCCTTTGGCAATCTTCGTCAGCTTTTCTTCTGACGCTCCACGCGGCGGGTATCCGGGTGCAGGGAGGTGCCCAGGATGTGATCCGCGCGGTTGACGACATGGGAGGCGTGGCCGACGATCAAGGGATCAGGCTGCTGCACGATGCTGTCATCGCGATCCGGGTAGTCGAGGCTGGCCAGAAAATGGCGCATGCAGTTCAGTCGCGCCCGCTTTTTGTCGTTGGACTTGACGATGGTCCATGGCGCATCAGCCGTGTCGGTGTAGAAGAACATCGCTTCCTTGGCCTCGGTGTAATCGTCCCACTTGTCCAGGCTGGCCAGATCGATCGGCGACAGTTTCCAGCGTTTCAGCGGATCCTCGGCACGTGATTCGAAGCGCCGCTTCTGTTCGTCCTGGGTCACCGAGAACCAGTATTTGTACATGCGAATGCCCGATCGGGTCAGCATGCGCTCCAGTTCCGGGGTCTGGCGCATGAACTCCAGGTATTCGTTCGGCGAGCAAAAGCCCATCACCCGCTCGACGCCGGCACGGTTGTACCAGGAACGGTCGTAGAACACCATTTCACCGGAGGTAGGCAGGTGCTCGATGTAGCGTTGGAAATACCACTGGCTGCGTTCCAGGTCGGTTGGTTTGTTAAGCGCGATGACCCGGGCGAAACGCGGGTTGAGGTGTTCGGTGAATCGTTTGATCGTGCCGCCCTTGCCTGCAGCATCGCGGCCCTCGAACAGAAAGACGAACTTCTGCCCCGTTTCCTGGGCCCACAGCTGCACCTTCAGCAACTCGGCCTGAAGCTGAGCCTTTTCCTGTTCGTAGAGTTTGCGCGCAATTTTGCGCCGGTAGGGATACTTACCCTGCTCGAAAGCCTGGCGAACCTGGTCCGGAGTCACCCTGGGATATTCCGACACCTGGCCTGGCGCATTGTCTTTTTGCGCTGAAGCGGCGGAAAGGGCGGTGGCTTTTGCGCCATTTGCAGATGCCATGTGCTTATTTCCATTTTTACTTGGCTCCAGCATGCGCCATTCGGGGATTCGAGTTCTTGAGCAGTATCAATTTTCCGTAGCCATCAGCCATTTGCTTCCGTACTGGTTGGCGTGGCGTCGCCGGTGTGGGGACTGGCAATGCCGCGCAGCAGGCGGCCGAGAACGTCGGTGCCGGTGATGACCCGGGGTTGATCATGCCAGAGCAGGATCACGTC
>SKKV01000151.1 GCA_007123575.1 Wenzhouxiangella sp. | reverse complement strand
TCACGTCCCCATCGTCTAGAGGCCTAGGACACCGCCCTTTCACGGCGGCGACCGGGGTTCGAATCCCCGTGGGGACGCCAAAATAAAAAAGCCCGCCTCGCGCGGGCTTTTTTATTTTGACTTCCCTACGTTGCATTCGAACCCCTCGGTTCGATTCGGAGGGCGCAACGCGCCCGGAGAACGCTGACGCAAAGCGTCAGCAATCCCTTGCCCCCGAAAACACGAAAGCTCAAAACGTCCGCAAACACAGGCCATTTACCTGTTCGGTTCTGCGGCTACTGATGAAGTGTTGCCGGGCAGTGATATCGATATCGGCGTACTCCTACCGCCGGAGCAACCTGGCCAAGCCGCGCGTCTGATGGGCAGCACCTTGCATCTAGAGCTTGAGGACAAACTGCGAAAGGACGTGGACCTGATTGATCTGCGTCAGTCTTCGACCGTTTTACAGAAAGAGGTTATTGGCAGTGGTCGGCGAATCTATTGCGGCGATGCTGCAGGCGCCGATGAATTCGAGATGCATGTCCTGTCGCTTTATCAGAAGCTTAAAGCCGAACGCGCCGGCATCCTTGCCGAGGGCTTGTCCAGCGGGCGTTTTCTGCGGTCATGAATGATGTTCTGATCAACAAGAAGATCAGCATCGAGCGCTGTGTTGGTCAGATTCAGAAATATTACGCGCTGGAATCGGACCTGCCATTTGACAAGGATCACCTTCGTCAAGATGCCATTGCAATGAATCTGCAGCGCGCTGTCGAGCTTTGCATCGACAGCGCCAATCACTTAGTTCGCAGAAAAAAACTGGGCCTGCCACAGGAGAGCCGGGAAAGTTTCGATCTGTTGAATGAGGCAGGGCTGATTGAGCAGGAACGAACCAATCGACTGAAGGCCATGGTGGACTTTCGAAATATTCTGGTGCACTAGTGGTCCTGCAACCTGACAGTTACGGGTTCAGTTGGTCTGTCAGCGTTCAGGGCAAGGCGCCACAGGAACGCTGAACCCGTAACTATCAGGTTGCAGGACCACTGATATCGCCGACTGGATCTTGACATCATGGTCGGTGTCATCGAAAACCGGCTGGTAGATCTTCTTGAGTTTGCCCACTTGGCGGTCAACGCTGGAGAAGACTGAAACCTTGGTCTAGGAAATTTCCTAGGCATAAGCGCGCTCTTTTCGCACTTCCATCCGCGCCGTCGTCCGATTCAGTAAATCCCGGTTGCCTTGCATGCTATGGGCTCTACCAGCAAACGCCGACCGAGGCAGCCAACATGAATCAGGATATCGATGCAAAACGCGCTTTTTTGGAGGAACTGGACAGGAAGGTCGAGCAGTCCGAGGAAAAAGCACGACGCTTTCCCGACAACCAGCGCGCGACGGCCATGGCCCAGTACATGCAGGCATTGCGCGACGAGGTTTCGAGATATTCGGAGGATCACCCACTGTTTCAGAACTGGCACCAGGAACGCTGGGCACCGATGACCGTTTCCGACACCCAGCGCTTTGTGCGCTACGCCTGAGTCACAGCCAACCTGGCGCCCAAAGCAAAAGCCAAAGCAGGCCCCCGATCACCAGCATAGTCAGGCCTGCCAGCGGCAATTGGCGTTGCTGACGTTCCAGCCGGCGCAGCCAGCGGGCTGGCTTGAAGTTGATGAAACGCCGGCTGGGTGCTGTGCGATCAAAGCGAAGACGGGGTGCGCGCTGCTCGAGCAGAGCATCCAGTATGACCACCAGGTCGCCCTCGGGCAGCTTCGGGAGGAGTCTCGCGAACAGCAGAGCGTGGACAGCAATGATCGCAGCTGCGGCTGCCAGTGGCCATACGGCGGCAAAAAGGACATAGCTGCTCAGCGGGGCGACCAGATTACTGTTGGCAGCCAGCCACCAGGGCGCCACCAAGGCTGCTGCCACCAGTGTTGGCCATGCCGGATGGATTCGATCCGGCTGGCTGCTCCGCAAACCTCTGGCCAGACCGAACGCCTTCCACAGCAGCAACGCGGTCGCCAGCGAAGTCACGGCCAGCACCGGGTCGAGCCAGGTCCAGGGGGTGGCTTCATCCAGGCTGTTTTTGAGCGCGTTCTTGGCCAGGTAGCCGGTGGTCAGCGGTGCCGCAGCGAGGCTGATCGCCGGTAGCGCGAACAACAGAAGGCGCAGGCGAGTTTGCCCCGGCTGATTGCCGCAGGCCAGAAATAGCGCGGCCTTGTTGAGGCCGTGATGCAGGGCGAGCAGGCCGATAATGGCCACTGCTGCATCGCGCTGGTCAGGGGCCAGGAACAGCACCGAGAACGCGATCAGCACTAAACCCATCTGGCTGATGGTGGAATAGGCAAGCACCGTCTTGATCCGGCGCTGGGTCAGGCCCAGCAGGACGCCGCCAAAGGCCGTGACCAGGCCCAGGACCAGAAAGAGCTGGCCCAGGATCAGGGGATCGGCTGCCAGTGCCGGCACCATACGCAGCCAACCCAGCAAGCCTGCTTTTACGATGATGCCAGACAGGATGGCGCTGGCTGGAACTGGGGCAACCGGGTGGGCCAGTGGCAGCCAGATGTGCAAGGGAATAATGCCCAGCTTGACGGCAAAACCGACCATCAGGAACCAGCGCGCAGGCGAGTCAATCAGAACCTCTGGTGAAGCCAGCAGCTCATCGAAACCCGGATTTCCAAGCTGACCGGCCAACATCAGCACACCGACAAGGATGGCGGCCTCTCCGGCCAGCGCCAGGCCCAGATAGATGCGACCAGCGCGCCAGGCCTCGTTGCTGCGTGCGTGGGTGACCAGCAGGTAGGCCGATAGGCTCAATACCACATAGCCCAGGTAGAAGCTGCCCAGGTTGCCGGCCAACAGAACCAGACCCATGCCTGAAAGCGCTGCCAGCCAGCCGCTCCAGAACCAGGCGCGGTTTTTGTCCACCTGGCCGTTCGCCTGCCAGCCGGCCAGCGTCCAGGCGATGCTGGTCAATAGAATGAGTGGGGCTGAGGTGGCATCGACACCCAGGCGCAGGCCCAGCAGTGGCCAGTCCATGGCGAGGTCAATACCAGTCAACCATGGCCAGAGCAGCAATAGCGGCGACCAGGGCGCCAGGAAAAGCGCAACCCGTCGGCTGGCCGGTCCGGCGTGGATCAGGATCACCAGCGCCAGCGGCACCAGAACGGCGATCAGCGTACTCACGGAAAGTACTCCGTGACGATGCCGGTGACCCAGCTCAACGGGCTCAAGGGGAAGCCCGCCAGCAGCCCCACAGCCACGGCGACGGTCGCCGTGGTAATGCTGGAACCGACCATGGCGGCCGACTCCAGGCGGCTGATACGGTGCTCGGCCGGCCATTGCTCGGGCGGCGGCTGCAGCCAGATACGCTTTAGCAGCGGCAGAAAGTAGGCCGCATTGAGCAATGTGCTGGCCACCAGTACGCCGATTACCCAGTGCTGGCCCACGGCCACGGCCCCAGCGCCCAGGTACCACTTGCTGATGAATCCAGAGATCGGTGGCAGTCCGATCATGCCCAGCGCGCCAACGGTGAAGCTGGCGCTGGTCCACGGCAAACGCCGGCCGATGCCGTCGAGCTGTTCGATCTTCTTGACCCCGAGGAAGTTTGCAAAAATGCCGGCGCAGAAAAACAGGGTGATCTTCATCAGGCCCTGGTGAACCAGATGGATTAGGCCGCCGATCGTCGCCACCGGCCCGCCGATGGCGACTCCCAAAGTGATATAGGACACCTGGCTGACGGTGGAAAAGGCCAGCCGTTTCTTGATGTCGTCCTGGTAAAGGGCCAGCACTGATCCGTAAACAATGGTGATCGAGGCCAGCACGGCCAGCGGCAGGCCAAGACCCAGGTCGGCAACCAGGCTGGGCCCGAACACATCCTCGATCAGTCGAACCAGGCCGAAGGCGCCGGCCTTGACCACGGCGACCGCATGCAACAGGGCACTGACCGGGGCCGGCGCGACCATGGCCAGCGGAAGCCAGCGGTGTAGAGGCACCAACGCGGCCTTGACGCCCATGCCTATCACTAACAGCCAGAAGATGATTTTGAGCGACCAATTCTGGTTCAGATCCAGGTCAGCCAGGCTGCCGCCGGCGATGAAATCCTGGCCGCCGGTCAGCCCGTACAGCCAGATCAGCCCGATCAAGAACAGGGCGCTGCCGGTCAGCGTGTAGCGCAGATAAGTGCGACCGCTGGCAATCGCGGCCGCGCTGCCCGTGTGCACGACCAGGGGCCAGGTGGTCAGGGTCAACAGCTCATAGAAAATGAAAAAAGTCAGCAGGTTGCCGGCCATGGCTATGCCCATGGTTGAGGTCACGCACAGGCTGAAAAAGCCGAAGAAGCGGGCCCGGTTGGGCGAATGCTCGAGGTAGGCAATGGCGTAAATGGTGGTAACCAGCCAAAGCAGGGCAGAGAGCGTGGCGAACAGCAGGCTCAGCCCATCGGCGCGTAGTACCAGGTCAAGCCCCGGCAACAGTGCGACTCGAAACTCAGGGACGTTACCGGCCATGACCAGCAGGCCGATCAGACCGACCAGGAGCAGTTTGAGTAAAGCGGCAGCGATATTGAGCCAGGTGCGCAGCCGTTGGTGCCGCTCGCCGGCGACAAAGATCACGATGCCGGCAACGGCGGATACAAGCACCGTGACCAGCGGCAGCCAGAACATCAGCTGGTCCATCATGGCGCCATCGCTCCCGGCCAGGCTGCTTCCAGCAGGCCAAGAATGGGTGCCGAGGCAAAGCCCAGCCCGATCGCGGCCAGGGCCAGCAGCAGACCGGCCAGGCTGGCCAGCGTCGGCGGCTCACGCAGGCGCGTGCTGTGGCCGTGGCTGCGCGGATGGAAACAGGTCAGGGCCAGGACCCGGAACAGGTAGGCAGCCGCAAGCAGCCCGCCGAGCGCGATCAGAGCCATCCAGCCCCAGGCACCCTGCTCGTAGGCAGCCTGCAAAAACAGCCATTTGCCGACAAAACCACCGCTGGGCGGCAAGCCCATCAGGCTGACCGAGGCCAGCGCCAGGGTGAATACATCCATCGGCAGGCGTTGGTCCAGGCCGGCCAGCCGGCGCAGGCGGTCGCTACCCAGGCTGACAAGAATGTTGCCCGCGGCGACGAACAGGGCAGCCTTGGCCAGACCGTGCGCGACCAGGTGATAACCGGCTGCCTGCCAGGCCAGTAGGTTACTCAATGGAAAAATCAGCATCAGGTAACCGAGCTGAGCGACGGTGGAATAGGCCACCACCATTTTCAAGCGCTTCTGGACCAGGGCCAGGGCCGAGCCGTAAAGAATGGCGCCGCCGCCGAGCAGGCCCAACAGCAGGCCGGGTGCCGGCAGCTGCCAGTCGCCGGCGGTCCAGAACCACAGTCGCCAGATGATGTAAATCGAGACTTTGACCACGATCGCCGAGAGCAGGGCGCTGACCGGCCCTGGCGCATTGCCATGGGCGGCCGGCAGCCAGGCATGTAGCGGGAAAACCGCCGACTTGACCAACAGCCCGGCCAGCATCAGGACCAGGGCGGTGGCCGACAGCAGCCCCGGCTCAAGCGCCTCGCCAAGCTGGTACAGGTCCAGCGTCCCGGCCTCGGCATAGACCAGGCCCACGCCCAGCAGGTACAGCAGCGAGGCCATCAAAGCCAGCAAGAGATAGCGCATCGCCGCGCGCAGGGCCGCGCCGCTGCCGCCGGTGGCAATCAGCCCGATACCGGCCAGGGTGACCAGCTCCAGAGTGACATACAGGTTGAACAGGTCGGCCGACAGCAGCAGCGCATGAATGCCGGCGGCGAGCAGCAGCCACAGGGGCCAGAAGCGCAAGCCCTCGACGCTGGCCGGCGCAAAGCGCGCCGATGCTGCCAGGCCGACCAGGATCATCAGGCTGACATTCAGCCACAGAATGAGCAGACTCAGGGCATCCAGCCGCCAGCGGATGCCCAGTGGTGCGGGATGACCGGCGAGTGCCATTTCAAACAGGCCGGCATCGGCGATCAGAACCGTCAGTGGCAGCAGACAAAAGGGCAGGGGGACGGTAACGACCAGCAGGATGGCGGCTCGCCAGCTTGCCGGTGCAAGTAACAGCAGGCAGGCCCCCAGCACCGGCAGAAATACCAGGGCGGCGAGCAGCGCTTCAGTCATCGCCGTCCGGGTCCTGTTCCAGGCTGGCCTGGCCGGTGACCCGGTACAGCTGAACCATCAGGGCCAGGGCAAAGGCGGTAGCCGAAACCGCGATCACGATGCCGGTCAGCACCAGAGCCTGCGGCACGGCATCCGGCCGTCCGTCCAGCGGCGCGCTGGCGGCGACCATCAGCACGAAGATGGCATTGCCCATGATGTTGATCGCAAACAGCTTGCGCAGCAGGTGCCCGGCGATGATCAGCCCATAGACGCCAATGCCGAACAGGCCGGCGGCAACAAGCACGTACAGCATCGCCGAGCTCATGGGCCGCTCCTGCGCAGGCCGCTGGCGCCGGCAAACAGCAGTACCAGGGTCATGGCGATGGACAGCATCATGGCCGTTTCGATCAGATACACCGCCCACAGACCTGGCAGGGCAAGCAGGGGGTCGCCGAATGCCATCACCGCCAGGCCGACCAGGCTGAACAGCATCAGCCCCAAGGTCAGGCCAAAGGCAGGCCCAGCTGACAGCGCGGTGGCTGGTTGCAGGCGGCCGGCCAGCACCAGCAGCACGCCACTGGCGGCCAGCACGGCACCGGCCTGGAAGGCACCGCCGGGCTCGCGGCTGCCGGCCAGCAAGAGATGGGTAGCGATCAGTATGGTCAGTGGCACGATAATGGCCAGAAGAGCGCCAACCAGGGGCACTTCGCGACGCGCTGGCGTCGGCGGCCGGGATTCGTCCTCGCCAAATACCGTGCGCGCGGCCAGGAAGGCAGCCAGCAAGACCGCGACCTCAAGCAAGGTATCCAGATTGCGGTAGAGCAGCAACACGCCGGTGATCGGGTTCCCGAGGCCGCTGTCGGTCAGGGCCTCAGTCACGGCCAGGCCGGCCAGGGCCGGGTCACGTTCAACCGCGACCACGGCCAGACCAATCACGCCAACCAGGCCGCCGGCCAGCACGGCCACCGGCACGGCCAGGCGCGAGCGGCGCAAGGCCGGCTGCGCGCATTGGTCCGGCCGAATCCTGACCAGGCGTCGAAACGCGACCAGCATCAGCGCGCCGGTCACGCCGGCGCCGATGGCGGCTTCGGCCAGGGCCAGGTCGGGCGCGCCCATCCGCGCCCAGGCCAGGGCCATGGTCAGACCAAACACCACGAACAGCACGATGCCGCGAAACAGTGACCTGCCGCTGATCGTCTGCCAGGCCAGTACCAGCAAGCCCGCGCCAATCAGCATATCGACAGCCAGGTTCATCAACGCTTGTCTCCGGCAGCATCGTGGGCGCGCGCGTGTCGGGCAATCAGGTGAGCCGACACGGTGGCGGCCAGCAGCCCCAGCAGCCAGATGGTGGCCAGCAGAGCCGCAGCACGCCAGGTGCCGGCCAGCAGGCTCAGGCCCGAGCAAACCAGCAGCAGGCCCAGGTTATCGGCCTTGGTCAGGGCATGCAGCCGGCTGTAGACATCGGGGAAGCGCAGCAGGCCGACGGTCCCGGCCAGGTAGAACAGGCCGCCGGTCAACAGCAGCAGCGATGCCAGTACTTCGGATGCGCTCATGGCTCATCTCCGTCGTCGGCGTCGTCGCGGGGCATGCCGAAAAAGGCTAGCGACACAATGGCGGCGAGCATCACGAACAGCAGGGCGACGTTGCGCAGGGCTGCCTCTCCCATCCATTCGGCCAGGATCAGGAGGATGGCCACGGTGGTCGAGCCGAACAGCAGCGCCGAGAGCATGCGATCGGCAGCCGTTGGCCCTCGGGCCACGCGAACCATGCCGGCGGCCAGGTTCAGCAGCAGGAAGATGATCAGCGCGGGCAGCAGCAGGTCAATCATGAATCGATGGAAAACAGCCAGGCCACCCAGTTTTCCAGACGCTCGACAGATTCAATGGCCTCCGGCATCAGGGCGTGAACCTCCAGGTCCCGGCCAGCCTCGTCCAGGTCGGCGCTGAGCGTGCCCGGCAGCAGGCTGACAGTGGCCACCATCAAGGTGCGCGGTTGGCCAGCGGGGAGTTCGATGCGGTGAGTGGAGAAACAGGGCTCGATCCTGAGTTTGGGATGGATGGCCCGCCAGGCCACATCGACGCCGCCCTTGAGCGACTCCCAAAGAAAGAAACCGGCAAACCACAGCAGCCGGTGCGGTTTCCAGGGATGCGGCTGGCCGCTGACCAGCCAGGCACCGAGTCCGGCGCCGGCGCTTGCTGCCAGCAGGCCGGCCAGGAAGCGATCAGTGCCATTGAGCAGCAGCCACAGCAGCATGAGCACGACAAGGATCTGCATCGCCCAGGTCCAGCGCTGCTTCTTAGTCGCAGCCATGTTCGCGTGTTGGCCGCCGTTTTCTGCGTCAGTTGCCATCCGCTTTTCCTTGGATTCCCGCAATCCGATTTCATTGAGGGGACGAACTTGAAGCATTGTCCGAAGCCCGGAAGTAAAACGTGCCTGGCACGGCCTTGTGGTGGCAATCCATACATGGTCCCCGGGGACGTTGCCCCGGGCTACGAATTCCCGGCTTTTGAAGGATACGACCTTTCGGCTGGCTGGCTGCGTACTTTCAAAATTGTCGCAAGATTCGCTCAAACCCTTGTGTAACATGGTGGGCGCATTTTTGTGTCGCCTCAAGTGAGCTGCTCCCAATTACCCATGACTTCAATTCGCCTCGCCTTTTTTCTTGTCCTGTTCGTGTTTGCGGCCGGTGCTGTTCATGCCACGCCAGTGGATACGGGGTACCGAAGTCCCCCGGAGTCCATCATCGAGCTGGTTGACATGGCGCCACCGGTTGAGATTTTCCCGGCACCTGGCGGGGACTACCTGGGCCTGCTGTCGCGGCCGGCGCTGCCTCTACTGGTGGACCTGGCTGCGCCGGAAGCGCGTCTGGCCGGCTTGCGTTTCAATCCGGACAACCTCTCCCCTTCACAGCCACGCTACTTTTCCGGCATTGAGTTGATGAGCGTCAACGGCGACGAACTGGAGGTGACTGGCCTGCCCGAAACGCTGCGCATTCTCGACCTGGCCTGGTCACCGAACGGTCG
The DNA here is from genome assembly GCA_007123575.1 of Wenzhouxiangella sp. Classification (GTDB taxonomy): domain Bacteria; phylum Pseudomonadota; class Gammaproteobacteria; order Xanthomonadales; family Wenzhouxiangellaceae; genus Wenzhouxiangella. The sequence continues at coordinate 12,527 of SKKV01000151.1, read as the reverse complement.
ACAACTGGCCTGGCTGCAGCTTGAAGACACGGCAGTGGAACTCTGGCGACTGGACCTGGACTCGGCCCGGGCCACGGCCAGCCGCTGGGGTGATCGTCCGATACATGCCGCCTGGGGACGTTTCGGTCAGGGGGATCTGGCCTGGCTGCCCGACTCCAGCGGCGTGGTGTTCCGAAGCGTGCCGGCAGGGCGCGGCGACGAGCCGCTGCGTGAGCTGTTGCCGCGCGGACCCGTGATAACCGAAACCCGCGGCCGCTCCGCACCCACCCGGACTTTCCAGGACCTACTTTCCGACAGCCACGACGAGCGCTTGTTCGAACATCATTTCCGCACCGAGATCGTCACTGTTGACCTGAGCGGCCACAGCCGAGTACTGGCCGGCCCAGACGTATTCACCCGATTCAGCCCGTCGCCAGACGGTCAGTTCGTGCTGCTGACCCGACTGGTCCGGCCCTGGTCTTATGCCGTCCCGGTCCATCGTTTCGGCCACGAAATCACGGTCAAGGGCATGGACGGAGCGCTGGTCCATCGCCTGGCCCGGAATCCGCTGGCAGATGATCTTCCGATCGCTTTCGATGCCGTGATCGACGGGCCCAGAAACGTGGCCTGGCGGGGCGATGCCGATGCCACGCTGGTCTGGGTCGAAGCGGTCGACGGCGGAAATCCGGCCACGGAAGCTGACGTCCGCGATGCTCTGTTTCAGCTCGCTGCCCCGTTCGAGGCCGAGCCTGACAAGTTGCTGGACTCGCCCTATAGAATCGTCTGGATACTGGCCGGTGACGGCGAAACCGCGCTGGTCTGGCAGCGCTGGTGGGAAGATCGCAGCGAGCGGGTCAGCCGGCTGGCTCCGGATCATCTTGATGGGTCACCTCAGATCGTCTGGGAGCGCAACTGGGAAGATCGCTATGCCGACCCGGGGGTTCCGATGACGCGCACCGATGAGCGCGGCCAGGCCCGCCTGGCGCAGAGCGGTGAGCATATCCTGCTGGCCGGGCAGGGCGCATCGCCGGAGGGCGATCGGCCTTTTGTTGATCGACTGGACCTGGACAGCGGCGAGTCCGAGCGCCTGTGGCGTTCGCAGTCGCCGCATTTCGAACGCCCGCTGGCCCTGCTTGACCTGGAGGAACTGCGCATCCTGACTCAGCGCGAAGGCCTGCACGAGCCGCCGGATTACTTTATCCGTGATCTTGCCAATGACAGGATTGATCGACTGACCCACACCGAGCATCCGCTGCCGGCGCTGCGTGAGATCCAGCGTGAACTGATCACCTTCGATCGCGACGATGGCGTCACCTTGTCGGCCACCCTGCTGCTGCCGGCCGGATACGACGCTGAGCGGGACGGACCCTTGCCTACCGTGATCTGGGCCTACCCGCGCGAGTTTCTGAGCGCCGACGCCGCCGGCCAGCTGGCCGACTCGCCCTATCGCTTCAATCGTCTGAGCTATTGGAACGCCGAGTTCCTGGTCAGCCTGGGCTATGCAGTGCTGAACAACGTGACCATGCCGGTGATCGGCGGCGAGGGCTACGAGCCGAACGATCGATTCGTCGAGGAGATTACTCTGAATGCCGAAGCAGCGATCGCCGCTGGCACCGAACGCGGCGTCACCGACCCGGAACGTGTCGCCGTCGGTGGCCATTCCTATGGAGCCTTCATGACGGCCAGCCTGCTCGCCCATACCGATTTGTTTCGCACCGGCATTGCGCGCAGCGGCGCCTACAACCGCAGCCTGACCCCGTTCGGCTTTCAGCGCGAGCAGCGCACCTTGTGGGACGACACCGACCTGTATGTGCGGGTATCGCCGTTTTTCCATGCCCACCGAATCAGCGCACCGGTGCTGATCATCCACGGTGCCGAAGACAACAACTCAGGCACTTTCCCGATGCAAAGCGAGCGCCTGTACCAGGCCATACGCGGCCTGGGCGGCACGGCACGGCTGGTGATGCTGCCGCTGGAGTCGCACGGTTACCGTGCGCGTGAATCCGTTCTGCACATGCTCTACGAGACGGTGAACTGGCTCGAGGAGCATCTTGGGCCTGATGCCTGATTGAGCCAATCCGCTGGCCGCCTACCTCACCATCCTGATACTGATCGCGGCCGGCTACGGCATGGGCCGAGCGCGGCTGTTTCCGGCTGCCGCGCCCGAAGTGCTCAACCGGGTGGTGTTGTACCTGTGCCTGCCGGCCCTGATCCTGATTCACGTACCGACCCTGGAGCCGGCCTGGTCGCTGCTGCCACTGGTGATCATTCCCTGGCTGCTGCTGGCGGCCACGATCATCGTCCTTCTGCCGCTGGCCCGGTTGCTGGGCCTGTCGCGCGAGGTGACCGCCGCGCTGCTGGTGCTGATCCCGCTGGGCAATACCTCGTTTCTGGGCTTTCCGCTGATCGAGGCGCTGTTGGGGCCGGAATACCTTCGCCTCGCCGTGGTCTACGACCAGTTCGGCTCGTTTCTGATTGTCTGCACCCACGTGCTGTTCGTGATCGGCTGGTACGGCGAGGGCGAGAATCCGTCCATAAAGACCATGGCCCGGAAGATAGCCAGCTTTCCGCCGTTTATCGCCCTGGTCCTGGCCCTGGCCTTTGGTAATGCCTGGCTGCCTGATTGGGGCGAAACCCTGGTTCAGCGATTTGCCGACATGCTGCTGCCGCTGGTCACCCTGGCCATTGGCATGAGCCTGAAGCTGCGCCTGGTGCCGGACTACAGGCTGGGGCTGGTGATTGGCCTGGCCGGCAAACTTCTGGTCTTGCCCGCACTGGCGATGGCCCTGGCGCTGCTAATGGGCGCAGAAGCGGACATCGCCACCGTTGCCGTGCTGGAGTCGGCGATGCCACCGATGATCACGGCGGCGGCCCTGCTGGCCAGCGCCCGCCTGGCACCGGCCCTGGGATCAGCCCTGGTTGCCTGGGGCGTGCTGTTGTCGGCGGCCACCGTGCCGATCTGGTTCTGGCTTTGTACGCGCCTGTTCGGCGCGGTTTGAGGGATTGATCCGCATGAGTCAACTGAAAAACCCGGTCGCTGACGCCACCGACCTGCTGGTGCGCGCGTTCGATGACTACAACGCCAGCTTTTCCGATATCACCCGGCGCGGTCGCCGCCGCTTTGAATCCGGCGATAGAGCCGGCATGCGCGCCGACGTGATTGCCCGCATTGAACTTTACGATCGGCGAATCGATGAACTGATTGGGCGCCTGGATGAGCGGCTGGGCAGCCGCTTGTTCTCGCGCTCGGTGTGGAAGGAAATTCGCCTTAGCTATCACGAGGCTGTGGCCGAGCGCCTCGATGCCGAGCTTTACAAGACCTGGTTCAATACCGTCAGCCGGCGTTTGTTCAAGACTCGCGGTGTTGATCCAAAAGTCGAGTTTGTCGCCCTGGACATCGAGCCGACGGATCGAATCAATCATCCGGTTTCCAGACACGTTTACGCGGCCGGTGTGCGCCTGGATCAGACCCTGGGCCGTTTGCTTGGTGACTTTGCCTTCTCCCTGCCGTTTGCCGATCATGCTGGCGATGCATCCCGGCTGGCCGAGCGCCTGACCGAGGAGGCCGGGCGCGTTGACTCAGGCCCGATCAGCAGTATCGAAATGCTGACCACGGTGTTCTACCGCGAGGGTCGTGCCTACCTGGTTGGCCGCGCTTTTGCCCGCGATCACTACCTGCCGTGCGTGATTGCCCTGGTGGTGGAGGACGGCGCGCTACGGGTCGATGCCTTGCTGTGTCGCCGCCTGCAGGTCAGCATCCTGTTTGGTTTCACCTTCAGCTACTTCCTGGCCGACCTGGCCACCGTGGGCGACACGGTGGTATTTCTTCGCACCTTGTTGCCGGACAAACCGGTCGATGAGATCTACACCGTGCTCGGTCGCACCAAGCAGGGCAAGACCGATCGCTACCGCGCATTTTTTCGCCAGCTGTCGGCCACCGACGACGAACTTCTGGTCGAAGCCGAAGGCAAGCGCGGCATGGTCATGCAGGTATTCACCCTGCCATCCTATCCGTTGGTATTCAAGCTGTTGCGTGATCGCTTCGATCCGGCCAAGACCGTCGCACGTGACCAGGTGATCGAACGCTATCACATGGTCTACCGGCACGACCGTGTTGGCCGCCTGATCGACGCCCAGGAGTTCAAGGATCTGCGCTTCCCTTTCGACCGCTTCGATCCCGACCTGCGCGACAGCCTGCTGGCCGACTGCAGCCGCCTGGTCCATCTGGAAGACGACAGCCTGGTCATCCGTCATTGCTGGGTGGAGCGCAGAGTGCGTCCGCTCAACCTGTACCTGGCCGAGGTCGACAGCGAGCAGGCCGAACAGGCCGTGCTGGACATGGGCCAGGCGCTGAAGGATCTGGCCCGCTCCAACATCTTCGCCGGTGACCTGCTGCCCAAGAACTTTGGCGTCACCCGCTCAGGTCGAGTCGTGTTCTACGATTACGACGAACTGATGCTGTTGACCGAATGCGAATTCCGGCGCATGCCCAAGGCCACTGACTATGTCGATATTTACAGTCCCGAACCCTGGTACTCGGTCGGCGACAACGACGTCTTCCCCGAAGAGTTCCCCCGTTTCATGGGCCTGCCCAAGCCGCTGATGAAAGTCTTCACCGAGGCCCACGGCGAACTGTTCGACGCCGACTGGTGGCTGGGACTGCAAAAGCGCATCCGCTCCGGCGAAGCGCTAGACGTGGCACCGTACAACGACGAAGCAAGGCTGGGGTAGAAGGGAAGAGGGGAAGATGCAAGCACCGTAGCCCGGCCCAGCGCAGGTTGGAGGGCAGGTGCGGTTTGCCGAAGGCAAAAAGCGCTTGCGCGGAAACCGTTAAGCGCGTGTGGCCGGGGCCGAGAATCCAATTATCGACTACTCAAGCTACAGGCAGAAAATTCATCCATCGACTACTGCGCTACTGGCAATCTCACCGCATTCAACCCGGATGCACCGTCCCACAGCGCTCGCAGGTGCGATTTTCCTCACTGTTCTTGAACCGACCAATCACCGGCGGAAAATCCTCCTCGATGCTCTGCAAGGGAAAATACTCCTCGTAAAGCTTGTGATGGCAATTCGGGCAGAACCACATCAGCCCGTCCTGTTCGCCTTCCAGCCGGCGCCGCTCGATGACCAGGCCGACCGTGTTGTCCAGGCGCTGCGGTGAATGCGGCACCTTCGGCGGCAGGTAAAAGATTTCTCCTTCGCGAATGCGTACATCGCGCGGGCCGTCTTCGTCCATCAGCTTCAGGATCATGTCGCCTTCAAGCTGGTAGAAGAACTCGGGCCCTTCGTCGTAGTGATAGTCGCTGCGCTGGTTCGGCCCGCCGACGACCATGACGATGAAATCCTCGTCATACACGCACTTGTTGCCCACCGGTGGCTTGAGCAGGTGACGGTTGTCGGCAATCCAGCGTTGGAAATCAATCGGCGGCAGCATGAGAGACTCCGTTTATGCGTTGCTTACGGAGAGCTTAGCGTAATAGCTCCAACCGCGCAGCTCATTGCGGATCCAGGCTGGCGATGCACTTGAATTCCACCGCAATCTGCGTTGGCAGGGCATTGATTTCCACCGTGGTACGGCACGGCCGAGCCTCGCTGAAGCACTCAGCATAAATGGCATTGAAGCGCATGAAGTCGCGGGCCATGTCGGTCAGGAACACGGTGATATCGACCAGGTCGCTGCGGCTGGCACCGCTGGCGGCAAGCACCGCGTCGAGGTTGGCAACAAGCTGTCGGGTCTGGCGTTCGATATCGTAGTCGACCACCTTGCCGTCAGCGTCATAGACGTTGCCAGGCACCTCGTCGGTGCCGGGCACACGCGGTCCCAGGCCGGACAGAAACAGCAGATTGCCAACGCGCCGAGCGTGCGGATAGGCCCCGACTGGCTGGGGCGCGCCACTGGCGTCTATGCTTTCGCTCATTGCACCTCCTCGAAACGGTCGCTGTGAACCTCATCGTCCCGGGCCGTCACCGCGTCGCTGGACGAGGTTTCGTCACCGCTCGGTGCCTGGGCCGTGATCGTCGCCTGGTTGATGATACTGCGAGCCAGCACGTCATCGGCGCTGACCGCATATTCGACCGGGCCACATTCGATCTGCTCACCCGGGGCTAATCTGTCGGTCGGACAGGAAACAAGACCGCCCAGCAGCGGATCGTTCAATGCAACATCGGTCAGGGTCACGTTGCCCTGATTCTCAAGGATAAACCGATAGCTGAGGATATCGCCAGCGGCCAGGAACACCTGCGGCGTGACTTCCTTGATCAAGGCGATGGCCGGTGCCGCAGCCTCCACGTCGACCACGCTCAAGGCTTCTGCCTGCAGTGACTCGCCGTTGCTTTGCGTGGGGTCGGGGGCCGAGACCAGCACCTGGCGCGTGATCGGCTCGCCGGCATCGATGTCGTCCTGGGTAATCTCCAGGCTGCTGGTGCAGGTCACGGTTTGTTCTGGCTCAAGCGCGGTATTCAACGAGGTGTCGCAGTTGAGAGCCGGGTCAAAGCTGGCGTCCAGCGCGATGTCGGAAAGATCGACGTTGCCGCTATTGCCAATCGTGACCACGTAGTCAATCACTGTACCTGCAGCGACCGGGTCAGCGACCGGTTGGTCGTCTACCAGGGCTTCAATGCCCAGGGTCAAGCCGGGGATCAGTTCGGGTGTCTCGCAACTCTCCGGCAAGGTGAAATCCTCGACGATGCCGCTGATGTTGCTGGCCGAACCGCCGTCGTTGGCATGCACGCCGACGCCACGACGAGCAAATGCCTCCCATATCTCGCAGCGGTTGGCGCTGTCGTAGGCCATCTGATCGGCCAGCAGCATGGCGTCGCGATTGGTCACAAAGGTCGGGTTGCACGGCTGCAGCTTGAGACTGTCGACCACCAGCTGCATCAGGATGTTGTTACCGCCGGTGCCGGTGTGGAAGTTGTCGTCGAAGCCGTAGCGGTTGACCAGGTTCCAGTACAGATCCCAGAGAATGGAGTTGTAGACGGTGCCAACACCGTGCGGAATGGAAACGCCGCCGGGACCGGCCGTGCGCACGCGATCGTAGGTCAGCGGATTGATTTCCATGTTGCGAATATACGGGGCCGGTCTGATCGTGGCACCCGGAATGTTCTCCTGGAAGATCAGGTAGCTGCCAATGCCGCGCGGCTGGTCCTCGCTGTCCGTGGCCTTGGCCGTGATCCACAGGCCGAGGAAGTCACTCCAGCCTTCGCCAGCCTGCTCGGCACCGCCCAAGCAGGAAGAGGTGGAAGGCCCGCCGGTCAAGCGAATCGACAAACCATGGCCGTATTCATGGGCGATGACGCCGGCATCGAGATCGCTGTCGCGATTCAATAGCTCACCGCCCTGACGTATCAGGGTGCCGTTGGCTGGCTGATCGAGACTGTCGATGATGCTGTCACCGTCTTGATTGCCGAGCATGGCAACGGGGATGGTGACTTGACCACCAAAATCTCCGGCGCCCATGTTTATGGTGTCGTTGCCGCCGTTATTGTTGATCACAATGACCGCACTGGCACCCGCCTGCTCTGCATGCAGTGCCTTGAGCCCGAATTCGCAGGTACCGCGCCGGACCAGCGCTATGGCCCTGCTAGTGAAGCCGATCAGTGGCTCACAGCCTTCGTCCGGGTTGGCTGAGCCGTCGCTGACCAATTCGAGTTGCCCGGAGGTGCCCGGGTCGCCGATCGGCTCTCCCCAACTGGCGCTGGCCACGTTCCATTCGCCGGCGCTGGGCGAAGGCTCGGCAATCAGCAAGCGCGCCGGATTGCCGCCCGGAGCCGTCCAGACATACATTTGCATGCGCGCAGGGGTGCCATCAGGTGGCGTTGAAAAGTTGGCGTTGTTGGTGCCGCCGCCATCCTGCGCATCGGCAATCACCGGATCACCGCCGAAGCCGTCGAGGTCGAAGTTATTGACCTGGAAATTGCCGGCCGGCTCGTCGAAGCCGTAGTGCCAAAGAACATCGTGGAGCAGGTTGTTCCAGTAAAACAGGTTGGTGACCGCAAACTCCTCGTACTCGGGGGGCTGCTGGGTGTCCAGGTCAATGGGAAAGTCGAACATCAGATCAGGGCCACCATCTGGCCGCCGACCGCCGGTGTTGTTGGCTGCCGTGTCTTCCTGGGCCCAGACGTTGTTGCCCCGGGTATCGGTGTATTGGTTGTTGCCGGTATCGTGCCAGCCCAGCGGCGAGGCATCGGGGACTGCCGGGTTCATGACCAGGGTATCCGGCCCTTCGCCCGGATGTTCCAGGGGTTCGGCAAAGACCCGGTAACCGGATTCCTGGGTCCAGTTGACCGCTTTCAGCACTTCACCACTATGGGCGTCGATGAAAGCATTGAACCAGTCGGGTCGGCCACGCTCATCAACCGCAACATCCCAGACCAGGCGCAACTGCCCCTCGTGTTCCAGCCAGGCAAGATTCACGGGGATATCGCCATCAGCCATGCTGCCGCCTTTGAAGATGTAGGATTCATCGCCGGTGCTGCGAGCAAGCGCCACGCTGTCGTCAAATTCCAAGGTGCGCGCCTGGGCGTAGGCCTGCAGCGCCTCGGCGGCACTCAAGGACGGCTCGCGAGCGGCGGTGCGGGACGCGGCATCGGCTGAAAACCGGCTGTTCAGACTCCAGATGCGACCGCCGGGGCCGATATTGACGTTGACCAGGCCGAGCGCGACCGGCAAGCCATCAATACGCTGGCGCAGCCAAACGTGCTCGACGTTGTTGTGACGCGTACGGTAATGGTCGCTGACTTCGACATCGGTAACATCCGCCAAGCTCAGGCCAAGAGACTCGGCGCGTTGTTCGAGGGCCGCGCGCGCGAGCCTGGGGTCGGCTAGGGCGGGAGTGATCAGCATCAGCGCGAGCGCGCCGAGAATCAAGCGAATGGTCAGTGTCATGGAGTTCCCTGCTGTGGCTGGTGAGCCGCTGGTGCGGCTTTTTGTTGTTGTAGGAGCGTTCCAAACGATACCATGAGTGTGCTTGGGCAGGTGAAGGCCCCGGCCAGGGCGGGCGCCCGGGAAATCGCTGCAGGGAAAATTGCTGAGGGAGTGGTGATGGAAAACAGGTCAGAAGATGAAGCTGATGTCCTGCCGATGGTGGCACCGTGTCGCGACATCAGGCCGGACGCGCCGCTGCGCTGGCTGAAGCTTGGCTGGCGAGATTTGAAATCAGCACCGGCTGCAAGCCTTGCCTTTGGCGGCATTACCGTCGTGATCAGCTACCTGATTACCGCTGCGACCTGGTTCTGGGGCAACCTGGGCCTGTACCTGGGCCTGGTATCCGGCTTTGTCTTTGTCGGGCCGTGGCTGGCCATGACCTGGTATGCCATCAGCCGGCGCCTGGAGCTTGGTCAACCTGTGTGTTTCATGGCCAGCCTTGCCGATGCCGGCCGCGCCATACGCGGTGCCATGGTTTTTGCCGTCATCCTGATCGTGGTGCTGCTGGTGTGGGCGCGGGCGGCCAACACCATGTATATCTTTTTTCCGCAGATCCACAATCCATCCTGGCGCGATCTGACCCTCTTCCTGGCGGCCGGCAGTGCCGTTGGCGCTATCTTCAGCGCTGTCGTTTTTGCTGCCAGCGCATTTTCCCTGCCCATGCTGCTGGATCGTCAGGCCGACGCGGTTACGGCCGTGATAACCAGCATTAACGCGGTGCTGCGCAACAAGGTAAGCGTGTTGGTCTGGGCTGGCATCATCGTGTCTTGTGTGGTGCTGGCCGCGTTAAGCGCATGGATTGGTTTTTTGATCCTGATGCCGCTGCTGGGCCATGCCACCTGGCACGCCTACCGGGAAACGGTGGACGCCAGTCAGTGGCCGCAAAGCCTGCCTCCAAGACTCGAAAACGGGTAGATTGCATCTGAAGGTGCACGGGAGCTGACCGCATGAACCGCAAGCTACTTGTATTGATTGCGCTTGTCGTCGTTGCCTGGTATCTGTGGGCTGGGCCCATTACAGCGCCGTTGGCAGAGGATCTGGCCCGGGTTGTCGAGGCACCCTCCGGATTCGACCACGCTGTTTCCATCGAGCGGGAGCCGCTGCAGAACAACTTTTCGCAGCGACCGGTCATCCAGGTTGACGACTATCAGTTCACCCTGATGGCGGATTTCCAGCTAGAAGCCAGGGTGTTGGGGCGCAGGGACTATCGGCGCGATGCCGGCGCACGTCTTTCGCCAATCGACCTCGCGCTGGGGTGGGGTGCCATGGCGAGGACGGAAATCATCGAGCAGTTCGACATTCGCCAGCGCGGCCGATTCTACTTCTGGCGCGTGCAGGACTACCCGATTCCACGCCAGGAAATCATCGCTTCAAGCGCCAATATGCATTTGATTCCAGGCAGTCCGGAGGTATTCGACGAGCTGCGGCAGGTCAGGGAAGGAGATACGGTGCGGCTGCGCGGCTACCTGGTCAACGTTGATCGGCCCGACGGCTGGCGCTGGCGGACTTCGATGATCCGCACCGACACCGGAGACGGCGCCTGCGAGATCGTGCTCGTGACCCTGGCCGAGGTGTATTCGGGTTGAACCAAATGGATGACGTTCAATCATTAACCCGGCAACGAATTACCTCCGGTATTCGTTGCGCGGCATTTGCGGCACATGTCCGCAAATGCCTTCGCTTCGCGGCCCCGGCCGTTCCGGCCGGGCATTAACCCGGCAACCTGTTGGTTGCCGGGTTAATTAATCGCCATCTATTGAGGGGCCTTCCTTGGTTAGTGTTCTTCCCGACATTCAGATCGAACCGCAGCCGGACACAAGTACCTGTGGACCTACCTGCCTGCATGCCCTGTATCGTCATTTTGGCCAGGAAATGGAACTGGCTCTAATTATCGATGAAATCCAGCGTCTGGACCACGGCGGTACGCTGGACGTCTTCCTTGCCAACCATGCCCTGGCCCGGGGTTATTCGGTAACGATTTATACCTACAACCTGAAGGTATTCGATCCGACCTGGTTCGAATCGCGTCAGATCGACCTGGCCGTTCGCCTGCGTGCCCAGGCCAGGGCCAAGCGCCGGCCCAAGCTGCAGATTGCGACTGACGGGTATTTGGACTATCTCGCTGCCGGTGGAGAAATCCGCTATGCCGACCTGAACCGGGCCTTGCTCGGGCGTTTGCTGCGCAAGGGCGATCCGGTGCTGACGGGCTTGAGTGCCACCTACCTGTACCGGTCAGCGCGCGAGTGGGGGCCTGATGACGTGGATGACGACATTCGCGGCGAGCCGGTTGGGCACTTTGTCCTGCTGGCCGGCTATGACGCCAGTAGCCGTGAAATCCTGGTTGCCGATCCCATGCATGACAATCCCCAGGGCAGTCAGAACTATCGTGTCCATATCGACCGGGTCATTGGCGCCATCCTGCTGGGTGCACTGACCTACGACGCCAACTTGCTGGTACTCAGACCATGCGCCAACTGATTGTAGTCAGCCGAACCGAAGACTGGCCGCTGGAGATTGCCGGGGTGGAGAAGCTCACGGCCCGGGAATACCTGACCGACCCGGCCTGGTCGGCGCTGAAGTCCGCCCGCGTTTACAACCTGTGTCGCTCCTATCGCTACCAGGCCAACGGCTACTACGTATCGCTGCTGGCCGCCGCGCGCGGGCACAAGCCGCTGCCGGCGATCAACACGGTGCAGGACTTGAAGTCGCAGAACGTGATTCGGGTTTCCTCGGCCGAACTGGGACGCCTGATCGAGACCAGCCTGAAGCCGCTGCAGTCGGATCAATTCACCTTGAGCATTTATTTCGGGCGCAACCTGGCGCGGCGCTACGAGCGCTTGTCGCGGGCCTTGTTCAATCTGTTTCCAGCGCCCCTGCTCAAGGCCGAATTTCAGCGCCTGGCCGATGGCTGGGTGCTGCGCCGCCTGGGGATGCCGGCTTTCAGTGACATTCCTTCAGGCCACCTGGACTTCGTGCGCGAGTCGGCCGAGCTGTATTTTTCCGGCAAACGCCCGCGTCGGCGCGCCCGCAAGGCCGCGCGCTTTGACCTGGCCATGCTGGTCAACCCCGACGAAGCTGATCCGCCGTCCGACGAACGCGCGCTGAAGCGCTTCGAGCAGGCCGGCGAAGAAGTCGGATTCAACGTTGAGCGGATCGGGCCCGACGAGATCGGTCGCCTCTCGGAGTTCGACGCGCTGTTCATCCGCGAGACCACGGCGGTGAATCATCACACCTTCCGCTTCGCCCGACGCGCGGCTGCCGAAGGCCTGGTGGTGATTGATGACCCCGACTCGATTCTGAAGTGCACCAACAAGGTCTACCTGGCCGAATTGCTGCAGCGCAACCAGGTCGCCTCGCCGCGAACCCTGCTGGTTCATCGCGACAATGCCGATCGCATCGTCAGCGAGCTGGGCCTGCCGGTGGTCCTCAAGCAGCCCGACAGCGCCTTTTCCATTGGCGTGGTCAAGGTCGCCGACGAGGCCAGCCTGGCCGAAGCCGTTGCCGGACTGCTCAAGCACTCCGACCTGGTCGTGGCCCAGGAGTATCTTCCCACCGCGTTCGACTGGCGGGTCGGCCTGATCGACGGGCGGCCGCTGTATGCCTGCCGCTATCACATGGCACG
>SKKV01000262.1 GCA_007123575.1 Wenzhouxiangella sp. | reverse complement strand
ATTCGAACCTGCGAAGGCTTAGCCAGCAGATTTACAGTCTGCCCTCGTTGACCGCTTGAGTACCCCTCCGAAATCGCGCCTTGCAACTCACTCCTGACGATGGATCCGGCAATCAATCCCGGACGAAGCTCGCCATTGTCTCGAAAACTCCCGCCCCAGTCAAGCAGCACTTGCAAAAATAATCCCGGGCACGAGACCCGGACTGCGGCCAACCCTTTTCCCGTTCCTCTTTCCCCAACTTGATTGGCGTCGTGTCTCAGCTCACTCCGAAATTGAAACCTGAAAGCCGTCCTCGGGTGGGGGATTTCGCTGAAGGCCTCGCTACCGCGTCGAACTGAAGCGGAATTCACCACCCGAGGACGGCCCACAACCCTCTGAGAAGCCCGTTCACTGAGACACCACACGAATCCGGCCCCACAACACCCTCAGACGTTGAACCGAAAATGCATCACGTCCCCCTCCTGCACCACGTAATCCCGCCCCTCCAGCCTGAGCTTCCCGGCTGCCTTGGCGCCGGCCTCGCCGTTGCACGCGACATAGTCGGCAAAGGCAGTGGTCTCGGCACGGATAAAGCCTTTTTGGAAATCGGTGTGAATGCGCCCGGCCGCCTGCGGCGCGCTGGCACCTTTTCGCACTGTCCAGGCCCGCACTTCCTTAGGCCCTGCGGTAAAGAAGGTAAGCAGATCCAGCAAGGCATAGCCGGCGCGGATCAGCCGGTTCAAACCAGGCTCGTCCTGACCCAGCTCGGTCAGGAATTCGGCCTGCTCTTCGGGCTCGAGCTCGGCAAGCTCGGCCTCCATGGCCGCGCACAGCACCACGACCTCGGCATTTTCGGCGCGAGCCCGCTCGCGCACCAAGGCCACCATGGCATTGTCGTCACCACTGGCATCATCAACGTTGGCCACGTACAGCACCGGCTTGGCGGTAATGAACTGCCAGGACCGCAGCGCCAGACGCTCCTCGGACTCCAGCTCCAGACTGCGCAAGGGGTGTCCCTGGCCGAGGTGGGTGACTACTTTTTCCAGAATTGCGGCCAGGCGCTTGGCGTCCTTGTCGCCGGACTTGGTCTGACGACTGGTCCGATCCAGGGCGCGCTCGGCGGTTTCCAGGTCGGCCAGGACCAGCTCGGTATCGATGGTTTCGATATCGGCGATGGGGTCGACCTTGCCGGCCACGTGGGTCACGTCGTCATCGACGAAGCAGCGCACGATATGGGCGATGGCGTCGGTCTCCCGGATATGGGACAGGAACTTGTTGCCCAGCCCCTCCCCTTTCGAGGCGCCGGCCACCAGCCCGGCGATATCGACAAACTGCATCATCGTCGGAATCACCTTTTCCGGCTTGGCAATCGCCGCCAGCTCATCAAGACGCGGGTCCGGCACCGGCACCATGCCGACATTCGGCTCAATGGTACAAAACGGATAGTTCTCGGCCGCGATTTCAGCCTTGGTCAGGCATTTGAAAAGGGTTGACTTGCCGACGTTCGGGAGGCCGACGATGCCGCATTTGAAGCCCATGGGGGTTCCTTCGGAAGGGTTCAGGTTTCAGGGTTCAGATTTCAGGTTTCAGGAGCGCTGGTATGCAGCCGCTGCATGGCCCGCTCAGGCTGGCCAGCCAGCAGGTCGGGCAGCACCGCCACGGCCCGGTCGATCGAATCGAGAATCGCCTGCTCGTCGGCAGCACCCGCGCGGCTCAGCACCCAAGGGGTGACGGCTTCGCGGATGCCGGGATGGCCGATGCCGAGACGCAGCCGCCAGAAATTCTGGCTGCCCAGGTGCTGGAATGTGCTGCGCAAGCCGTTGTGGCCGCCGTGGCCACCGCCTTGCTTCAGCCGCACCGTGCCCGGCGGCAGGTCGAGATCGTCGTATGCGATGATCACCTGCTCCGGCGCTACCTGGTAGTAATCGGTCGCCGCGCGAATCGCCTGGCCGGAATTATTCATGAAGGTGTCCGGCTTGAGAAAAACACAATCGGCGTCGGCGAAAGTTTCTTTTGCGACAGCGCCGTGCAGCTTGCGATTGGGCTTGAGATTCAGTGACTTGCGACGATCGATGGCATCCAAAAGCCAGAACCCGGCATTGTGCCGGGTTCTGTCGTACTTGGAGCCGGGATTACCCAGGCCGGCGATCAGCCAGCGAGCGCTCATGGAGAGACTCAGTCTTCCTTCTTGGCCTCGGCGTCTTCGTCGCCTTCACCTTCCTCGTCGCCCTCGCCTTCCTCATCCTCGGCCACGGTAGCCACTTCGGCCGGCTCGCCAGCCACGGCATCCGCCTCGGCAGCCAGTTCGCCAGAGCCCTGACCTTCGCGGATGAAGATAGCGGTCACGATCGGGTGGTCGGCATCTTCGCTGATCTCCAGGGCCGGGATGGTGACGCCTTCCGGCAGCGGAATTTCGCTGAGCATGACGCTGCCGCCAGGTTCCAGATCGGCCAGGTCCACTTCCAGGAACTCTGGCAGGTCCTTCGGCAGGGCGTCGATTTCCACTTCCACGGTCTGGTGAGAGATAACCACCCCCGCCTTGCGACCAGCCTTGGATTTCTCCTCGTTGATGAAGTGGATCGGCACGCTGATGCGAATCGTCTGATCATCAGAAATGCGCAGAAAGTCGATATGGGTCAGGCGCGGCTTGAAGGAATGGCGCTGCAGATCACGCACGACTACTTTCTGGCGCTTGTCTTCATCGACGCGCAGTTCCAACACGGAGGAGAAGAATGCTTCCTCGTCGGCCATGTGCAGAACTGAATCGTGATCGACGGTAATGGTGGCGGGCTGGCGGTCGCCGCCGTAAACCACGGCAGGCACCCGACCGGCACGACGCAGGCGGCGGCTCGCACCTTTCCCCACATCCGTGCGCATTTCCGCCGGAATCTTGAATTGTTTGGACATTGTTGAAGCTCTCGCTATTTCTCGGTTGATGGACCGGAACCCGCGACCAGGTTTCCGGGCAAGCCGAGTATTGTAGCGTGGGAAGAGGTGGAGATGGAATAGGGGAGTGGGTTAATCTCCGCGTTTCGCCACTTAATCTTCGCCAAACGCGAAGCCGAACAGGTGCAGGAGCGCGCTGAACATGTTGTAGATGGACACGAACAGGGTGACGGTGGCCATGATGTAATTGCGCTCGCCGCCGCGCACAATCTGCTGGGTCTGGAACAGGATCAGGCCGCACATCAGCAGGGCGAACATGGCCGAGGCCGCCAGGCCCAGGGCGCTCATCTGGAAAAAGATGGCGGCCAGGCCGGCACCAAAGGCCACCAAGATGCCGACAAACAAAAACGGCCCCAGGAAGCTGAAATTGCGCTTGGTGACCATAGCGAAGCCGGACAGGCCGATAAAGGCCACCGCCGTGGTGCCGAAGGCCGCGATAACTAACTCGTGGCCGTTGCTGAACACGGTCAGGTAGCTGTTGACGATCGGCCCGAAGGTCGCGCCCATGAAACCGGTCAGGGCGAAGACACTGAGCAGACCCCAGGCAGAATTGCGCAGGGCCATGGTCAGAAACAGCAGGCCGAAATAGCCGACCAACGTGATCAGCACGCCCGGATACGGCCAGTTATTGGCCATGGCGACATAGCCCATGAAAGCGCTGAACAGCAGGGTCATGGCCAGCAGATTCCAGGTGTTGCGCAGAACCTTGCGGGCGCCTTCATCCATTTCCACGCCATCCGTGCGCGGTAGCGTCGTGGTGCGAAACTGGTCGTTCATGATGTCGTTTTCGTCCTTGAGTTAATGGAATTCAAATGCGTCAATCGCAATTCTAGACCGCAAGTTTAGCAGGAAGGTTTCATCATTCCGGTGCCGCGACGGTGACGCCCAGCTCCGGGAAACCGGGGCCTCCTTGCAGATGCTCGACCAGCAGTTCCGCCATGGCCGGCGCAATGTCCAGGCCGTTGCGGAAGTGCCCGGCGTTGACCCAGAGATTGCGCAGGTGCGGATGCGGGCCCAGCATCGGCCGGCCTCCCTCGTGGCCAGGACGAGGTGCCAGCCAGTGCCGCTGCAGGTCAAATCGGCTCAGCGCCGGCAAACGGTTTGCCGCCCGCGTCAGCAGCATATCCAGAGCTTCGTCTTCGCCGCCATAGCGGTCGGCCCGGTCGGTGTCGATGGCCAACAGCCGACCGTCGGGTTGCGGCACCAGGACCAAGTCATCGGTGCAGACCACGTGTTTGAGCAGGCGGCTGCCGGGGTTGAACAGCAGGTGATGAGCCTGGGGCAGCGGTAATTCCAGCGCGTCCAGGCCCGACTCGAACAGCAAGCTGTCGTTATCGGATTCAGCAGCTAGAATGATGGCATCGGCCTGCAGATAGTCGCCGCCTGACAGCCACAAGCCAGGCGCCACGTTGCCGGTTACGTCGACCGCCCTGACGTGCTGGTCGTCCACAATCACAGTACCACGGCCCCGCAAGGCCAGGCGCAGCGAGTGAGCCAGGCGCTTGTGCCTGACCTGGCTGAATGCGGGATTGAACAGCCCTCGAATTTCAGCGCACGACAGTCGCGGCTCGCAGTGAGCAGGCACAACCTGTTCCCAGCCCGGCTCCAAAGACTCCGGCGCGGTGTCGGCCGCGCCACCGACCAGCAGCAAGCCCACGCGGCTGTACCCCAGATCAACACCGGTCTCCTGGGCCAGCCGCACCATCCAGTCCATCCACAGCCGGCGGCTGCGAACCTGTAGCTGATTAACCAAAGACGGTTGCATCCAGCCTGCGGCCGGGGCAGACACTTCAACATCTTGCGGCACTTCTGGCTGCCGATCGACTGCTGAGGCCGGCACGACCACACAGGAAAGGCCGTTTTCGACCAGCGCAAAAGCCGTGCTCAGCCCAACCGGCCCGGCGCCGACCACGACCAGGTCGGCCCGACTCACAGCCTGGGCGGTTCCGGGCCGCGCCGCGGCAGGAACCCCTCGATCAGAAGCAATGCAACACCGATCACGATCACGCTGTCGGCCACGTTGAAAGCCGGCCAATGGTATCCGCGCCAGTGCACATCAATGAAATCCACCACATAGCCATAGCGTACACGATCAACCATGTTGCCGATGGCTCCCCCAAGGACCAAAGCAATCGCTGTGGGCAGCAGGCGCGAGCGGTTGGGCAGGCGCCACAGCCAGATCATCAGCACCAGGCTGATGACCCCGGCGACGATGGTGAAGAACCAGCGCTGCCAGCCCCCGGCATCGGCCAGAAAGCTGAATGCCGCGCCCTCATTGTGAGCCAGGGTCATGTTCAGCCAGCCGGTGATCTCCACCGGGCGATACAGGGCCAGATGGGTGCTGGCCAGATGCTTGGTCCATAGGTCAAGCACGATCAGCACGGCCGCGAGGGCCAGCCACATCAGGTACTTGCCCGGCCGCATTGGCAGCATGTCAGGCCCAGCGCCGCGTTTCGCCAGCACCGGCGACGTTAGTCACGCAGCGACCGCAGATCTCGGGGTGGTCCGGATCGCTGCCCACGGAGTCGCGGTGGTGCCAGCAGCGCACGCATTTCTGGTGCCCGGTTGCTTTCACCGCCACTTTCATCTGATCGCCACCGATGTCGGCGCTGGCCATGGCCTGATCGACTTCGCCCAGGTGCACATCGGAAGAGATGAAGACAAAGCGCAGCTCGTCGCCGATTTCGGCAAGCTGTTCGCCCAGCCGGCCCTCTGCCTGCAGGATGATTTCGGCAGCCAGTGAGGATCCAATGGCCTTGGCCCGGCGCAGCTCCTCGAGTTTCGGACCAACCACCTCCCGTACCTGGCGCAGGCTTTGCCAGAACTCGCGCATGGCCGGATCACCCACCTCCAGGCCCTCATACCAGGTCGCCAGCATCACCGATTCCTCGCGCTGGCCCGGCATGTCGGCCCAGATTTCCTCGGCCGTGAAGCAGCACACCGGCGCGAGCCAGCGCACCAGCGCTTCGAGCACGTGGTACATGGCAGTCTGGGCCGAGCGCCGGGCCGGATGATCTTCCGGCAGCGTGTAAAGCCGGTCCTTGATGATGTCAAGATAGAACGCGCCCATGTCTACATTGCAGAAATGGTGCAGGCGCTGGTAAATGTGCAGGAAGCGATAGTTGGCATAGGCATCCACCACCTCGTCCTGCAGGCCGGCGGCCAGGTCGACGGCGTAGCGGTCCAGCGGCAGCAGCTCGTCCATGGCCAGGCAGTGGCGCTCCGGGTCAAAACCGTTCAGGTTGCCGAGCAGGAAGCGGGCGGTGTTGCGGATTCTCCGATAGGCATCCGAGACGCGCTTGAGAATCTCGTCGGAAACGTTCATTTCCTGGCGGTAGTCGGCCGCGGCCACCCACAGCCTGAGCACGTCGGCACCCAGGCTATTCATGACCTGCTGCGGCGCGACCACGTTGCCCTGAGACTTGGACATCTTGCGCCCCTGGGCATCGACGGTGAAGCCATGGGTCAGGACCTGGCGATACGGCGCCTTGCCGTGCATGGCCACCGAGGTCAGCAACGATGACTGAAACCAGCCGCGATGCTGGTCGGAGCCTTCCAGGTAGAGATCGGCCGGACGGCTGAGCTCATCGCGCTGGTCGAGCACGCAGTGGTGAGTCACCCCGGAGTCGAACCAGACATCGAGAATATCGGGCACCGACTCATAGCTTTCGGCGTCCACGCCCAGGCGTTCGGCAATGCCGTCGTCGTACCAGGCGTCAACGCCTTCCTGGGCGACGATATCGGCCAGCTTGTTAAGCAGCGCAGGGGTGTCCGGATGCGGCTGCTGGCTGTCGCGATCAATAAAAAAGCCCAGCGGCACGCCCCAGGTGCGCTGGCGCGAGATGCACCAGTCCGGGCGCGTTTCGATCATGCCGCGAATGCGAGCCTTGCCCCAGTCCGGCACCCAGCGCACCTCATCGATCGCCTTCAGCGCATCGTCTCTCAAGCCGGCCTGGTCCATGGCAATGAACCACTGCGGCGTGGTCCGAAACGCGGTCGGCGTCTTGTGGCGCCAGCAGTGCGGGTAGCTGTGCTGAAACTCCTCGGCCGCCAGCAGGGTGCCGTTGACGCGCATGTGTTCAACCAGGGTCTTGTTTGCCTTCCAGACAAACTCGCCCTCAACCACGGCCGTGCCGTCGACGAACACGCCGCGACTGTCGACCGGGTTGACCACGGCCAGGT
>SKKV01000146.1 GCA_007123575.1 Wenzhouxiangella sp. | reverse complement strand
CGCCGGGCATTGTCCGGGATGTCGAGGTCGGCACCAACGGCTTGAATGTGGCCGCTTTCGATCAGCACGATGCCGTTCTCGATCGGTTCCTGGTTGACCGGATGCACGGTGGCACCGGTCAGCGCGGTCAGGTCGGCCAGCGCTGGTGCGGCCAGAAGGGTAGCGGTCAGTGCGACCGCCGCTGTTTTGAGCAGGGAATTAGTGATCATGGAAGATGCAGTACTCGTCATGGTCCAGTTCCGAGGCGCGGTAGCCGGTGAGGTGGGCGGCAAAGCTGTGCACGCGGCGACGTTCCGGTTCCGATGTGTCGGCGCCGTTGTCGCCGTTGTCATTACCATTGTCGTTGTCGCTGTCATCCAGCACCAGGGCGATCAGCTCGGCGCGCTCGGCGTCCAAGCGCTCGCGCATGCGTTGATCGGCCTGGCGGTCAAAGTAGCGGCGACCGTCTACCCAGGTCTGCTCGACCCGAGACTGCACCGACAGCGGATGACCGTTCCAGATCACGAAGTCGGCGTCCAGGCCCTCGGCCAGGCGACCGGTACGGTGGCCGATGCCTAACTGATCGGCGGGCCAGGCGGTAATCATCTTCAGCGCATCGTGCGGATCCACCTGGCCGTAGCGCACGGCCTTGGCCGCTTCCAGGTTCATTCGCCGGGCCAGTTCGGGGTTGTCCGAGTGCAGGCCGGTGACCACACCCGATTCGTGCATCAGGGCCGGGTTAAAGCCTATGCCGTCAATCGCTTCGTACTTGAACGCCCACCAGTCGATAAAGGTTGAACCGCCGACGCCGTGCGCGGCCATTTGTGGGGCGATCTTGTAGCCTTCAAGCACGTGATGGAAGGCCTTGATGACGAAGTTGTACTGTTCGGCGATACGCATCAGCGCCAGCTTTTCATCGGCCCGGTAGGCGTGCGAGTGCACGTCACGCTCACTTCGAAGAATCTCGGATATGGCCTGAAGTTCGTGGTTGGGGCGCGGCGGCACCCGGTCGCGCGCGGTCCGTCCCGTCGGCATATTGTCCATTGCCTGGCGATAGTCATCGGCCTGCTGGAATTTTTCGCGGATGATCTGCTCGACACCGTGCCGAGTCTGCGGATACCGCGGCTCATCGGCGCGCCAGTTGCTCTGCTTGGGGTTTTCGCCCAGGGCGAACTTGATCCCTTCCGGTGCGGCATCGAACACCAGCTTGGCCGGGCTTGCGCCCCAGCGCAGTTTGATCACCGACATCTGGCCACCAATGGCATTGGCCGAGCCGTGCAGCAGGTTGATGGTGGTCACACCACCGGCAAGCTGGCGGTAGATGTTGATCGACTCGGCATCGATCACGTCGCGAACCCGTACATCGGCCGTGCTGATGCGCGAGGCCTCGTTGACGCCGCCAATCATGGCCGCATGCGAATGGGCATCGATGATGCCGGGCGTGATGTGCAGGCCTTCGCCGTCTATCTCGACCGCGCCTCGCGGTGCGCTCAGGTCCTGGCCGACAGCGCTGATCCGGCCGCGACGAACCAGCAAGTCGGCGTTTTCGAGGATGCCTTCGTCGGTGCCGGTCCAGATCGTGGCGTTGCGCACGATGAGGTTGTCCGGACGCGGCGGGGCGGAGGAATTCCAGGCCTCGATATCGGGCGTCCAGTCATCGCTGGCAAAGGCCAGGCCGGTGGCAAGCAGGGTCAAGCTCAGAGTCATCTGTCGAATCATGATCACAGCTCCTCGTCCGGTCCGCCGGTGCGACGTCCGCGTACGGTGAATTCACCAAACGGGCCGCTGCCGTTGCCGCGCGCTCGGTCACCGTCAATGTCTAAGCGAATGGAAATGCTGCCTGACCCACCGAAGCGCGAGGCATCAATGGAGGCAATCACCCTTTCCCCGCTGACCCGGACTTCGCTCAAGGGGGTGTCGTTGCCCATCACGGTCAGGGTGCCTTCCATGTTGGTCGGCGGGCCGCGCAGCACCAGGCTGGCATCCACATCACCCATGCCGCCAAGGCCCAGCGTGAGTGCCCAGGTGCCGGCCGGGTCGATCGCAGGCGGCTGGAGCGCGGCCAGAACGTGACGCTCGCCGTCCACCCACACTTCGCTGATGCTCGGGCCTTCGGTAAACAGCTCACCTTCCACGATTACTAGATTGGCCATGAAACCGGGCCGAATGCGACCTGCCCGGTCGGACAGGCCCAGCCAGGCGGCCGGTTCGGTAGTGAGCGCGGCCAGGGCCTGATCGCTGTCGAGACCGCGTTCGATGGCCTTGGCCAGTTGCTCAAAGATCTGCCCGGGTTGGGACAGCCCGTGGCTGGTCAACAGCAGCGGCACACCGGCCTCGGCCAGCCGCGCCGGGTTGTCGGGTGCGCGGTGCCAGTGGCGCAGTGCTTCAAGAGATACATTGCGGTCGTCTTCGTCCTTGACGTCGGGTGCGTCGGGGAACGCCAGCGGCAGGATATGGCGCACCGGCCGTGCTTCCAGCGCGCCCAGGCGTTTGTATTCTTCGCCATGGCCGATCAGGGTCAGATCCACCTGGTCATCGCTAATCAGCTCCAGGATACGGAGGGTGTCGAGCAAGTCCTGCGATTCGAATACCAGTGGGGTTTGGCCAGTCAGTGCCGGTGCCAGGTCATCCAACCCTTCCAGCCATTCTGGCCGTGGCTGGGCCGGGTTGTTCTCCCAGGCCGTTCTCGCCGCAGCTTGCCAGCGGGCATCGTCCAGGGTCTGGCGAAACAGAGCAACGGCGCCCATCAGCGAGTTGGGAAACTGTCGTCCCTGGGCACGGCCCGAGAGGCTGGCGAACTGGCCAAATGACGGCTTGATCAGGTTGCGGTTGAGATTGCCTTCGCCGAGGTTGGCGATCAGCCCATGTCCGCGCAGAATTCCCTGGTCAGCCGCCAGCAGAGCAGTAGTGAAACCAGCTCGGCGCAGCTGGGTCACTTTGTCTTCCGGCCAGTCGCGGGCATGGATACGCCGGTCGGGATTGATCAATTCGTGTCGACCGGCTGGCGTTTCCTCGTCTAAATCCCGTTCGATTTCAAACAGCAGGTAAGGCTCGATCAGGCCGGGGAAGACCGTGATCGGGTCTTGGCCTTCGGCGCGCTCGAATTCATGGACGCGAGCGTCAGCCGGTGGCTGAACGTTGGCACCTACAGCTTCGATGACGCCGTCGCGAATGACCACGGTGCCTGATTCGATGACTTGGCCCGGCGCGGTCACGATCCGAACGTCGACCAGTGCATGGACACCGGGGACGGGCTGGCGCAGATCTGACGCCAGGGCCGGTGTCAGCGCGATGGCCAGAGAAATGGCCAAAAAATTGGCGACTATTGCTCGCAAGGATGTTCTCCCCTCGACTAAATCAAGCCGTCGAGGGTACCGCGTTTGCGTCAACGATGCATAGGCCAGAAGTCACTCTGACCCGTGTCGGCATCAGCGCCGGCAAGTGTAGATCAGAAACCGGCGTTGGCCGTCGCGAACTGGCCCATCGGCCACGATGGTGTTGCCGCCAAGCTCGACCGCGCTGTTACGAGCCAGGGTTTCCAGCTCTTCTTCAACCCGGCTCGGGCTGCGCTGCACCGCGGCGACCCGGTCACGAACCGACGTCGTGGTCTGACCGATTCGCTCGCACTGCCCAACCTGGGCCGCGCTTCGCACTGCAACATCATCAGCCCCCGCCTCAGGCTTGACCCAGGTGCAGCCTCCAAGCCCAACACCAATAGCCAGCAGCAGACAGACAGCAACAACACGCATCAAGTTTTTCCTCATTCCAAACTCAATAAAGCGCTCCTTGGACAATTTCCGGCAACAAGGTTCCGCCATCTTGATCCATACCTACGGACAAATCTGTAGCCCGGCCCAGCGCAGGTTGGAGGGCAGGTGCGGTTTGCCGAAGGCAAGAAGCGCCTGCCCGGAAACCGTCAAGCGCGTGCAGGTTGGAGGGCAGGTGCGGTTTGCCGAAGGCAAGAAGCGCCTGCCCGGAAACCGTCAAGCGCGTGCAGGTTGGAGGGCAGGTGCGGTTTGCCGAAGGCAAGAAGTGCAGGCAGCGGAGCCTTTGCGGTTTGTGCGCTTGCGCACAATAAGCGAAGGCGGAGTGCCGTTGCACGTGCCTGCTCGGAAACCGTCAAGCGCGTGCGGCCGGGGTCCATGTTTCGGGAGCCACCAAATCTCGGCAATTACCAAATAGAGTTTCCAGCAGCTGTATTGCAAAACATTTGTGGATGGTTAGGAGAATCATCGGGCGGCATCCGCCAGCTCACGGCCTGACCGGGTGAACGGCCTGGACGGCACTCGGGCTCAGTGGCCCTGGAACCAGCAGGGTTAACTCACCGGCCCCGGAAAATTCAGGGCTTCGATCCAACAGTGGGCGTCACTGAGGTTTTGGGGCTGGTTTAATGCCATCTTCCGCACCCGTTCAGTCCGTGATCTGACAGATACCACCCGCTGCGAGAGTGGGGAGTAGGGTGATGGATGGGCCAGGTTGTAGCCCGGCCCAACGTGGCCGGGGTCCATGTTCAACGCTTCTCCAAATGCTCGAGTGTCTCGCTCTATTCTGGATTTGTTCGGGTGGTCAGGAGAATCATCGGGTGGCATCCGCCAGCTCACGGCCTGACCGGGTGAACGGCCTGGACGGCAATTTCGGGCTCAGTGGCCCTGAAACCAGCAGGGTTGACTCACCGCTCCCGAATGTTGCCGGGTTTCGATCCGACACTGGGGGACATTGAGGGTTTGGGGCTGACTTTGTGCCAGCTTCCGCGCCCGGCCAGTCCATGATCTGACAGATATCACCCGATGCGAAAGTTGGGAGAAGGGTGATGGTCCTGCCAGCTTATTGATTGCTTCCCTCTGACCCGCTCGCGGCTCGACAATAGAAGAGACGGTTTCCAATCACTTAACCCAAAATCTTCCTTCTAATCGGCAAGCTGATCCAGATCCCCGCCACCATCGCCAGCGCGAACAGCCATCCAGACACTGCCAGGGCGGAAATGCCTGAAAGCAGTGTGCCGATACTGCAGCCCAAGGCGATCATGGAGCCGAAGCCGAGCAGCACGCCGCCCAGTACGGCGGACACCAGGGTGCGCGGCGGCTTTTTTTCAACTCGGAATTGATGGGCCAGCAGCGCGGCGGCAAAAGAGGCGGCGATCATGGACAAAACGAAAACGCCGTTATTTCCAATCAACTGCGTGGTCTCGCTGACGATGCAGCCGGCCAGGCGATCCAGCCCTTCCAGCCGCTCGGGAACAACTCCCAAAGCGGTGCCGAGGTCGCGCGAATGACGGCTGAATTCAGCCGTCACGCCCAAAGGATCGGCACGCAGGTACATCGCCGTGCCAATCAGCCCAACGCTTAAACCCCCGACCCAGGCCGGCCAGCGCTCCACCATGATTCGGCGCCAGAGTCCGGCCAAGCTATTGTCCTCCAAGACTGAGCTTGCGGCTGATGGCCGAATTCTGGTTAGCAGCCAGATGCCCAGTGCAGCAAGAACAAGCAGTTGCAATGCACCGGCGCCGGCGTAACCCAGGCTGGCCGGCAGCCAGGTCGCCTCGGCATCGGCCAGGGTCAGCGACCAGAGTCGATTCCAGACCGCAAATCCGAGCATGAAGCCGCCAACTGCCCCGGCCAGGGCAAACAGCGAGGCCCACGAGCCTTCACCCAGCCGATACAGATGGGCCGACAAACAGGAGCCGGACAAGCTCATGCCGACACCAAAGCACAGCCCACCCATCACTACCACCCAGCTCACCGGGCCGATGTGAGCGCGCGGTGGCAGAAACCCTGCCGTTGGATCCGGCACCCAGGCGCTAAACAGAATCAGGTAACCCAGCGTGCCTGCGATCAGCGCGGTAATGATGCCAAGTACGCCGCGCGTATCGCCTTCCTCCATCCACTCGCGCAGGATGCAGAAGAAACAGAAACGGGAGCGCTGCAGAACGAAGCCGAAGGTCGCGCCGCCGATCAATACGAATGAGGTCTGCCGGCCCAGGGATTCATGCAGGTGGAAGCCCAGCCAGACCAGGGTCGCGAGGATGGCCAGGGCTAGCAGGTGGCGAAGCATGGGCATGGGTTGCGGCGGGAAAAAGGGGGTTGGAAAAGGGGAGGCGGTTTGGACCGCCTCCTCCGAAGGATTAAAGGCTCAGGTGCCGGTCCAGACGCGGCCGGCGGGGTTGTTGATGGGTACGCCGACGGCGTTGCCGTACTCGGTCCAGGAGCCATCGTAGTTTTTCACCTCGTAGCCTAGAATGTGCTTGAGCAGGAACCAGGTGTGGCTGGAGCGCTCCCCAATCCGGCAGTAGGTGATGATGGGGCGAGTTCCGTCGACGCCGACGGCAGCGTAGATCTCCCGCAGCTCTTCAGCCGACCGGAAAGTGCCATCCGCTTCGTTGACAGCCTTGTGCCAGGGCACGTTGACCGCTCCCGGAACATGGCCGGCGCGCACGGCCAGCTCCTGGACGCCGGCGGGGGCAATTACCCGGCCGGTGAATTCGTCGGCTGAGCGGATGTCAATCAGGTCAGCCTCAAGCTTGCCTTCGACCACCGCCAGCACGTCGCTCAAGCGGGCGCGAAGCTCCGGCCTTTCCTGTGTGACGCGATAGTCGGTGCGGCGATGGCTGCTGGGCACTGTGGAGACGGGACGACGCTCCAGTTCCCACTTCTTGCGGCCGCCGTCGAGAATGCTGACCTTCTCGTGGCCGAACTGATCAAACACCCAAGCGCCCCAGGCGGCAAACCAGTTGTTGTGATCGCCGTAGAGAACGACCCGGGTGTCGTTGTCGATACCTGCGTCAGACAGCAATGTTTCGAAGTGCTCTCTGGAGACCAGATCGCGACGGACGGTATCGACCAGATCGGTATGCCAGCGGAAATTGACCGCGCCGGGAATATGGCCCTGTTCGAATACGCCAGGGTTGACGCTTACTTCCACGATGCGAACTTGCGGGTTATTCAGATTCTCGGTGAGCCAGTCCGTGCTGACCAGCGGACCGTTGGCCAAGGCAAAAGAGGTTAGCAACAGGCCGACCAGTAGCAATGCCGAAAGAAACTTCATGGGTTAGTTCCTCAATGTTTGGTTAGACATGGCATAGGCTAGGGTCAGCGATGCCCGTGAACAAATACTCAAAGCGAATATCGATATTCCGCAAGGTGGACGACTTCTTGACCAAATGCACATAGACTTGAGCGGCCTCATCTTCATTTATTCGTTTTCAGAAACCATGGTTAATCCTCAAAGTTTCCTTGACGCTATCGGCAATACACCCCTGATTCGCTTACGCAAGGCTTCGGAACTCACCGGATGCGAAATCTATGGCAAGTGCGAGTTCATGAATCCGGGGGGCTCGGTCAAGGACCGGGCGGCCAAGTACCTGCTACTCGATGCCCTTGCCGCCGGAAAGATCGAATCCGGCGGGATCGTGGTGGAAGGTACGGCCGGCAATACGGGTATAGGCCTGACCCTGGCCGGCAACGCGCTGGGGCTCAAAACCATTGTCGTGATGCCCGAAACCCAGTCCGAAGAAAAGAAATCGGCTTTGCGGGGCATGGGCGCTGACCTGAAAACCTTCCCGGCAGTGCCTTACAAGAATCCTGAAAACTACGTCCACCAGGCCAGGCGTCTGGCCGAGTCGCTGCAAAGCGAGCACGGCGTGTTTTACGCCAACCAGTGGGACAACATTTCCAACCGGGAAGGGCATATGCGCTCAACTGCCCCGGAGATCTGGGGCCAGCTGGACGGAAGGATTGATGCCTTCACATGCGCGGTCGGTACTGGCGGCACACTCGCGGGGCTTTCGCTGTGGCTCAAGCACAAGAACCCCGGAATCGTCATTGCCGCGGCCGACCCGGATGGCGCAGGCATTTACAGCTGGGTCAAGCACGGAGAAATACGCTCATCGGGCAGCTCGATCACGGAGGGCATCGGCCAGAACCGCGTGACCGGCAACCTGGATGGTGCCAGGATCGACGACGCATTCAATATTCCAGACCGCGAATTATTGCCGGTGCTTTGGGATCTGATCGGAGAGGAAGGTCTCTACCTCGGCGCATCAAGTGGAATCAACGTGGCCGGCGCCATCCGCCTGGCCCGCGAGCTGGGCCCGGGGCATCGCATTGTGACCATTCTGTGCGATTCGGCCAGTCGCTATGAATCGCGGCTGTTCAACCCGGATTTTCTTCGCGACAAAGAACTGCCGTTTCCACCCTGGCTTTAGGCACTGGCGGTTTCGTCCATGCCGGGCTGGGCGAAATAGTAGCCCTGGAACAGGCGAACGCCGGCTTTCTGCAGCCAGTTGAATTCGTCAGCACTTTCGACGCCGGCTGCAATTACGTCAATGCCCCTATCCTCGCACATCGCCATGATGCCGCAGAAAATGGACTGGGCCGCTCGTGACTGGTGGATATCGTGGACCAGGTAATGGTCGAGTTTGATCATGCTGGGCTCAAGCTGAGCGACCGGTCTCAAGTCGGCATCGCGTCGACCGAAGTTGTCCGCCAGGATGCGAAAACCTGCAGCCCGAATAGCTCTGCGCACGTTGATCAAGTCAGCGCCAGTGCCGATCAAGCTCAAGTTGCCTAGCTCAAGCACGATGTTTTCCGGCCTGATGTCGCTGGCTTTGGCTGCATACAGGCAAACGTCCAGCACTTGGTCGATGTTGCTGGCCTTGATGTTGCTACAGTTCAGGTGCAGGTTGCTGTCAATGCCAAAGCGGGCAGCCGCTTCGATTGCGCGGATGCGACAGGCTTGGTCGAATTCAAAGCGCTTGTCGCGGCTGATTCGACTGATCACCGTTGCAGCAGACTCTTTCTCAATGCCGCGAACCAGCGCTTCAAAACCAACCACCTCTTGCCCGTCGGCGTCGATGATGGTCTGAAATGCAAAATTGATATCGTCACCTACCATCTGGTGATAGGCCCGAATACGGTCCACGACGTCGCTTTGTTCTGGCAAGACTGAGCTCATTTCTGGTTACCGCCCCTGTTTTCAAAAATCCGGCAATGCGACCGGACCACGCGCCATGATAGCTGCAAACAGCGTCAACTCCAAACCGGATCAGTCTGGTGACCGACGCAAGACCCAGCGCTGATAGACCATCCAGATAACCAGCACGGCCAGGCTGGGCACCAGAATCCATTGGTGGTGCTCACCGAATCGCTGGATACCGACCATAACAATGACACAACCCAAGCCGCTGCTGACAGAGACCAGCACCGGGTGGTGAAGGACTTTCTCCGGTTGCAGCCATTGGTGGACCAGGTACAGTAGCGGTGCTGCTGCAGCCATGCCCAGGCCCAGACCAAACATCGACGGTCGCGAGCCTGTCAGCAGGTAGCCTGCCAAGCCAAGCGCCGCCAGCAGAAAAACAAGCAGGGTCAATTCGGCCCAGCGTTGGGACTTAGCCGTCAGTGGCACGACGCCTGAACCAGGTGGCAGCAAACAGCAATGCCGCGGCGATCAACAGACCTACCCACATTTCAATGCGTCCCAAGTAGCCAAGGACCGTGCCGTAGTTCATGAACAAATCTTCGCTAAACTCGATCGACTGCATATTGCCGTCAAACTCGATATTGACGCTCATGGGCAGGATGCCGCTGCCAAGCCGTTTTAGCATCAAGAGCCCAAAGTTGAAGCCGGGCAGAGTGAAGCTGGAAATCAGCGTCCAGGCATGCTGGGCAATGGCGAGGCCAGCCGGGATCGCTATGGCGATCAGGATCGGCAGGCGCGGTGCCCAGGAGGAACAGAACAGCAGCCAGGCGTAGATGGGCATCAGCCACAAGGACTGAACCAGCATGCCCAGCAGCATCACGCTCCACAGGCGTGGCAGGCTGGCCGGCAGCCAGAATGTCGTGATCGGATTGACGCCAGCGATGAAAGCATAGCCGGTTGCGATCAGCAGCAGCATGATCTGGGTCAGGATGATGGCGGTCAGGAATAGCGCCGGTACCAGCAAGCAGGCGCTGGCCAGCTTCGAGGCCACGGTCATGCCGTCGGAAACCGGCAGTGACTTCCAGAACAGGATTGAGCGGTCCTTGCGGTCATCGAACAAGCTGCCGGACAGGTAAAACAGAATGATCAGCAGCATGATCTGGAAGAAGATGGCCGAGATTGAAAAAAGCGCGCCAGACACCAGCAGCCGCCGTTGGTCGACCGGCTGGGCGGCAAGCTGATGCAGCATGTCGCTGGTGAAGGCCATTTCTGCATCAAATCGACCGCCGATAATCAGGGAAAAGACCACAAACAGCAAAATCAGGGCGCCGATGCCAAGCGGGGCCCACTTGAAAGCCACTGGGCTTTCCCACAGTTCGCGTTGCAGCAGGGTGGCCATATTTGTCAGGGTGCGATTGTTCATCCGACGGTCTCCGCGGCAGGTGCCGATTCAGGACCCATCATGGCGACGAAAAGGTCGGCAACGCTGGGTTTGTGGGTTTCGCCGAGTGCCTGGATCTGCCCCTTATCGGCACTGTCGAACAGAAAGATATGGCGACCAAAAAGCAAGCGCTCATGCAGCGGCCCCAGCGCCCGGGCCTGGTCGGCCTGGTCAGGTCGCACCATCAGTTCGACATAGCGTTCGTGAACCTCGTCCATGCTGCTGTTAAGCACCAGCTTGCCGTCGCGAATGAAAATCAGATCGGTCAATATATGCTCGACTTCCTCGACTTGGTGGGTGGTGATCAGGATGGTGCGCTGCTCGTCGAAGTATTCATTGAGCAGGTTCGAATAAAACTGCTTGCGAAACAGGATGTCCAGACCCAGTGTTGGTTCGTCGAGGACAAGCAGGCGCGCATCAATGGCCATAACCAAGGCCAGGTGCAATTGAACGACCATACCCTTTGAAAGCGCCCGGATTCGGGCGTCGGGCCTGACCTTGCTATCTTTCAGAAAGTGCATGCAGCGTTCGCGTGAAAATCGGGGGTGCAGGCGCTCGGTCAGGTCAATAATCTGGCCGACCCGCGCCCAGCGCGGCAGCACGGCAACATCGGCAATGAAACAGACCTGTTCCATCAGCCGGTCGCGCTGCCTGGCCGGGTCAAGGCCAAGTACCGACAGCTCGCCGTCAAAGCCGCTCAGGCCCAGAATGGCCTTGAGTGCAGTTGTCTTGCCGGCGCCGTTCGGGCCAATCAGGCCGACAATGCGACCGGACGGAATGTCCAGGTCGATGCCGTCCAGCGCACGCGTGCTGCCGAAGTGTCGTCTCAGATTGCGGGCCTTGATGGTGGTGGTCATGGCAGGCTCAGCTCTTTTGGTTGGTTTCGAATTGGCGCAGATCGTCGAGGGTCAGGCCGAGCTGTTCGAGGCGATTGGCCAAACGTGGCCATTCCTCCTTCAGGAATCGGTCCCGCTCGCTGGCCAGCAGCTTGGCGCGAGCGCCCTCGCGCACAAACATGCCGACGCCCCGGCGTTTCTCGATCAGGTCGTCGTCAGCTAGCGACTGGTAGGCCTTGGATACGGTCAACGGGTTGACCTGGAAATCCACGGCCACCTGGCGAACCGAAGGCAAGGCTTGGCCTTCCTCCAGGGTGCTGTCGAGGATGGCAGCTACGGTCTTTTCCCGTAGCTGCCAGTAAATCGGCTGATTATCGTCCCAGCGGGTGCTCATCAACCACCTTTGTTCGGCAGAGGAAACAGCGGCAGCAGGCGGCGCAGGGTCTGACCTTCGGCTGGTTTGATCCGGTTGTGTCGTGCGCTTTCGGTCGATGAGTTCTGCTCCGAGTTGCGCTCGTCCGGTATCTTGGCGATGATTTCGACCGGATGGCTTTCGCTCGCCTCGGCCCGCAGCGCCTGCTCGCGGCTGCCGAAGTCCGAGGCAAATGCCAGCACCATGCAGATGGCGGCAGCAACAGCGGCCAGACCGTGCGGTATTTCCAGGGTCTTGCGTTTGACGACAGGCAACATGGCAGCGCTCCTTGTGTATGTTCATCGTGTTGGTGTACTACTCTAGTACAACACCACAACAGAGTCAAGTGGTTTCGGTAGTTGGGGAACAGGAAAAGGGGAAAGGGGTTTTGGCAGGGGGGTGGGGGTTCTGCTAAAATGCCGGGTTTGAACCACCGCGCGGGCCTGGTGGTCGTATGTCCGGATTGATGACATTCTCATCCTCTTCAAATTCGTTTCCCTTTATTTTTTAGGAGATTCAAACCCAATGCGAATCAAGCAACTTATTGCTGCCGGTCTGGCGGCTTCGATGATTTCCGCACCCGTTCTGGCCAGTGATTTCGACTCCATGGAGGACAGGGTCAGCTACATGATTGGCATGGACATCGGTCAGTCGCTGGCCGATCAGGACATGGACCTGAATATTGATGTGTTGATCGAGGCCATCAACGCCAGCTACAGCGGCGAAACCCTGCGGATGAGCCAGGAAGAGGCTCTCGAAGTGCGCAATGAATTCATGCAGGCGCGTCAGGCCGAAATGGAACAGCAGCGCGATCGTGATGCAACGCGCAACCTTGAGGAAGGTCAGGCCTTTCTTGCGCAAAACCGTGAACGCGATGATGTCCTGGAAACCGAGTCGGGTCTCCAGTATCGAGTCATCGAGCTCGGTGACGGTGCCAGCCCTGGGGCTCAGGATGTTGTCACCGTGCATTATCGCGGCACGCTGCTCAACGGAACCCAGTTCGATAGCTCGTTTGATCGCGGCGAGCCAGCTACCTTCGCCCTCAACCAGGTGATTCCGGGTTGGACCGAGGGTGTTCAGCTGATGCAGGAAGGTTCTCGCTTCGAATTTTTCATCCCGGCCGACCTGGCCTATGGTGAAATGGGGCGCCCTGGACCGATCGGCCCCAATTCGACGCTGATTTTTGAAGTCGAGCTGATTGAAGTTCAAAGCGACTGAACGAGGCAGGGCTACAACGCGATGGGCTCATTGCAGGATGCCCTGCTCAAGGCAGGGCTGGCTGACGAACAGCAAATCGAGAAGGCGCGCAACAAGCCTGCGCGCCCGGGTCCCAAGAAAAAGGCCACTGCAAAGCCCTCGGGCAAGCGCAGGCCGGCCGGCCGACCTGTCAGGCAAACGAAGTCCAGCGCCGAGTCCGACCTGGCGCGGGCCTACAAGGCCCGGCAGCGTGCCGAGGTCCAGGAAAAGGAGGCGGCCAAGCAGCGCCGGGTCAAGGCCCAGGAAGAGCGGCGCCAGCGCAATCTCAAGCTCGATGCGCTGATCAAGGGCAATACCCTCAACCGCAAGGATGCTGAGCTGCCGCGCTATTTCGAGCACATGGGCCGCATCCGCCGGGTGCTGTGCAGCGCGGAGCAGCGCGAGCAACTAAATCGCGGCGAAATCGGCGTGGTCAACCTTCGCGGTTCTTATTTGTTGGTAACCCTGGGAACGTTGGCTGCCTACAAGGAAATCGCTCCTGACCTGGTGCCCCAGCTGGAGGGCAAGGACGAGCCCGAAGACGACGGCAGCCACTATCCGTCGGTGCCGGATGACCTGATTTGGTGAGCGCCTTGCGCTCACCTGTTCCCTGCTACCTCAGTAGGCCAAATTCGGTCTCAAGAACTTCTCCGCCTGCTCCAGGCTGACTCCCTTCCGCTTTGCATAATCCTGGACCTGGTCGCGGTCGAGTTTGCCGACGACGAAGTACTTTGACTCCGGGTGGGCGAAGTAGTAGCCGCTGACGGCGGCTGTCGGCAGCATGGCGAAACTTTCGGTCAATTGCATGTTGGCATTGCCCGGCGCGTCCAGCAGGTCAAAAATCTTGGTTTTTTCGCTGTGGTCGGGGCAGGCCGGGTAGCCGGGGGCCGGGCGGATGCCACGGTATTGTTCGTCGATCAGTGCTTTGTTGTTGAGTTGTTCCTTCTTGTCGTAGCCCCATAGTTCGGTCCTGACCTTGTGGTGCAGGGTCTCGGCCAGGGCTTCGGCCAAGCGGTCAGCCAGGGCCTTGAGCATGATGTCAGCATAGTCGTCGTCTTTCGGCAATCTCTTCTGGGCCTCCTCGATCCCCAACCCGGCGGTGACGGCGAACAGTCCGGCCCAGTCCTTAACGCCGCTGTCTGTCGGAGCGACAAAATCGGCCAGGCACAGGTTGGGGCCGTCCTTGTCGGCCTGCTGGCGCAGACAGACCAGCCGTTCCCGTACTTCCTGGCGCGATTCGTCGGTGTAGAGCAGCACGTCGTCTCCATCGCTGTTGGCCGGCAGCAGGCCGCAGACGGCGCGCGCGGTCAGCCACCGCTCCTTGACGATGCGCTCGAGCATCGCCTGTGCGTCCTCGAACAGGCTGGTCGCGGCTTCGCCAACCACCTCGTCTTCAAGAATGTCGGGAAAGCGGCCAGCCAGTTCCCAAGTGCGGAAAAACGGGGTCCAGTCAATGTAGTCCACCAGCTCCTGCAGCGGCCAGGATTCGATCACGTGCAGCCCCGGCTGGGCAGGCGCTTGCGGCGGGCTGGCGGCGAAGTCCAGCTCAAGGCGCTTGGCGCGGGCCTGTTCCAGGCCGGCCAGGGGCTTGCGGGTCTTGCGCTTTGCCTGGCGGTCGCGGAACTGCTCGTATTCATCGCGTATTCCGGATGCGTAGTCTTTGCGGTGGGTCTTGCTGGCCAGCTTGCGGGCCACGTCCACCGATCTGGAGGCATCCTTGACCCAGACCACGCCGTGTGGGTAGCAAGGGTCGATTTTCAGCGCGGTGTGGGCGCGCGAGGTCGTGGCGCCACCAATCATCAGCGGCAGGTCGAATTGCTCGCTGTTCATCGCCTCGGCGACGCTGACCATTTCATCCAGCGACGGGGTGATCAGTCCGGACAGGCCAATGACGTCCACCTCGTGCTTGCGCGCCTCGGCCAGGATCTTCTCGGTCGGGACCATTACGCCCAGATCGACAATATCGAAACCGTTGCAGGCCAGGACGACGCCGACGATGTTCTTGCCGATATCGTGCACATCGCCCTTGACCGTGGCCATCAGGATCTTGCCCTTCTTCTCGCCGACCTTCTTTTCCTTTTCCAGGTAAGGCACGAGGTGGGCCACGGCCTTTTTCATCACCCGGGCCGACTTGACCACCTGGGGGAGGAACATGCGGCCATCGCCAAACAGGTCGCCGACGTAGTTCATTCCGTCCATCAGCGGGCCCTCGATCACTTCCAGCGAGCTGGCGTGCTGCTGCCGCGCTTCCTCGGTATCATCGACAATGAATTTGTCGATACCTTTGACCAGGGAGTACTTCAGGCGCTCGGCAACCGGTTTTTCGCGCCAGGCCTCGTCCTTTTCCTGCTGCTTGCCTTCTCCCTTGTAGCGGTCGGCTGCATCCAGCAGTCGCTCGGTGGCATCGGAGCGCCGATTGAGAACCACGTCCTCGACCAGCTCGCGCAGTTCGGGGTCGATGTCGTCGTAGACTTCGAGCTGGCCGGCGTTAACGATGCCCATGTCCATGCCGGCCTTGGTGGCGTGGTACAGGAATACCGAGTGCATTGCCTCGCGGACAACATTGTTGCCGCGAAACGAAAACGACATGTTCGAGACACCACCCGAGACATGGCTGTAAGGGAAGCGCTTCTTTAGCTCGCGGGTGGCGTTGATGAACTCCATGGAGTAATTGTTGTGCTCATCCATGCCGGTCGCGACCGGGAAGATGTTGGGGTCGAAGATGATGTCTTCGGGCGGAAAGCCGGCCTCTTCAGTCAGTAGACGGTAGGCCCGGGACAGGCATTCAACCATGCGTTCGGCATCGTCGGCCTGACCCTTTTCGTCAAAAGCCATCACGACCACGGCGGCACCATAGCGGCGCACGCGCCGGGCCTGGTCAAGAAAGGCCTCCTCGCCTTCCTTCAGACTGATCGAGTTGACCACGCCCTTGCCCTGCAGGCAGCGCAGGCCGGCCTCGATAACGCTGAACTTGCTTGAGTCCACCATCACCGGCACCCGGGCAATGTCGGGCTCGGCGGCGATCAGGTTGAGGAAGGTGACCATTGCCTCCTCGGAATCGAGCAGGCCTTCGTCCATGTTGACGTCGATAATCTGAGCGCCATTCTCGACCTGCTGCAGGGCGACTTCTATGGCTTCGTCGTAATTGTCGTCCAGGATCAGGCGCTTGAAGCGCGCCGAGCCGGTGACATTGGTGCGTTCGCCGACGTTGACGAAACCCAGCTCAGGCGTGATGACCAGCGGCTCCAGGCCGCTCAGGCGCGTATAGGGCCGCCTCGGCTTGGGCTGCTCGTTGCCGTTGACCTTTGCGATGTCGTTCATGCAGCCTCCCGTTGAGGCACGGCCCGCGGCGGGTGTCCGGCTACGGCCTCGATAATGGCTTTCAGGTGTTCAGGCGTGGTGCCGCAGCAGCCGCCGATGATGTTGATCAGGCCTTCGGCAGCAAAGTTTTTTATCACGGCGGCCATCTGTTCAGGGGTTTCGTCGTATTCCCCGAACTCATTCGGCAACCCGGCGTTGGGGTGGGCGCTGACCAGGCTGTCGGCGACCCGGGACAGGGCGCGAACGTGGGGCTTGAGCTGATCGGCACCGAGCGCGCAGTTGAAGCCGACGGCATTAGGCTGCGCGTGGTTGACCGAGTAGTAGAAGGCTTCCGGCGTCTGGCCGGACAGAGTGCGGCCGCTGGCGTCGGTAATCGTGCCGGAAATGAGCAGCGGACAGCGCGCCTGGCGGGCCTCGAACTCGTCCTGCACGGCAAAAATGGCGGCCTTGGCGTTCAAGGTGTCGAAAACGGTTTCAATCATTAATACATCGGCGCCGCCGTCGAGCAGGCCGCGAACGGCTTCGCGATAGGTCTCGACTAAGTCGCTGAAGGTGACGGCGCGGTATCCGGGGTTGGAGACATCCGGTGAAATTGAGGCCGTGCGATTGGTTGGGCCGATTACGCCGACCACGAAGCGCGGCTGTTCCGGTGTGGTCTGGCTGTATTCATCGCAAACCTTACGCGCCAGACTGGCGGAAGTCTTGTTGATTTCTTCGGCCAGGTCTTCCAGGGCATAGTCGGCCTGGCTGATGCGGTTGGCGTTGAACGTATTGGTTTCGACAAAGTCGCAGCCGATGTCTAGAAACTTGCGGTGGATGTCGGCGATAAGTTCAGGACGGGTCAGCGAAAGCAAGTCATTGTTACCCTTGAGATCGGCTGTATGATTGGCGAAACGCTCTCCCCGGTAATCGCTCTCGGTCAGTTTTTCAGCCTGGATCATGGTGCCCATGGCGCCATCGAGAACCAGGATGCGTTGTGCAAGTTGCTGCTCAAGCGCGGCGACGCGCTTGGCATCGTGCCAGGGTAGTTGGGTCATCGGGATTGAGCCAGTAGGGTGATGATGCGGAAGTTGGGTGTTTTGCGTTCGATTGAGGTGTTTTCGCAGAAGCTGATATTCAAGTCGGCGGCGCCTACCATCCTCTTGAGTTGCTGCGGAGTAAACCCGTTATTGACATGGCCATAGGCCTGGACCTCTTGGTGATAACGGTGCTTGACCAGGGTCGCGGCCAGCAGCTGGCCGCCCGGTTTCAGGACCCGCGCACATTCAGCCATGACTTTTGCCGGCGACTCGCTGTAGGTCAGTGCATGCAACAGCAGCACCGTGTCGAAGCTTTGGTCGGCAAAGGGTAGGGCATGCATGTCACCCTGGTGAAAACGCACGTGATTCAGGTCAGCCACCCGCTCGCGCCCGGCCTTGACCACCTTGGGCGAAAGGTCCAGGCAGTCGATCTGCTCGCTTCGACCGGCCAGTAGCTCGGCGATCACACCATCGCCGGAGGCTATGTCCAGCACCCGGCCAAGCTGGAGCAGCTGGACAAGGGCGCGAGCCGTGGCCTCCCAGGTTCGGCCGGGCGAGTAGTGGCGTTCCATGTCGCCGGCAACGATATCGGGCCAGCTATCTCCGTCCTTGCGCAGGGCCAGCACTTCAGCCAGGTGCTCGCGATCAGATTCGATCAGGGCATCGTCGAGTTTTTCCCGGAGTAGTCGCCAAAGCGCCAGCAGCGGCTGCTGGTCTGAACCTTCCTGGATCCGATAGAAAACAGAAACGCCGTCGCGACGGTCCACCACCAGACCGGCCTCGCGCAGCCTGGCCAGGTGGGTTGACACCCGCGGCTGGGCCAGGCGCGTGATCCGGGCGAGCTCGGCGACGGTGAGTTCTTCTGATTCCAGCAGCGACAGCAGGCGCAGTCGGGTGGAATCACCCAGCAGGCTGCAGTGCCGATTGATCAGTTCCAGGTTGATACACTTATCCTTTTATCGCGATCAAAAGATATTAGGGCATGCTAACGCTTTAATCTCGTTTATTCAAGCCAAGTCAGTCGCCCCGTTCAGAGCGTTGTGTAGTAAAACGCAAAGCAGCGAAGCAGCAGAAGTTCCTGTTTTGGGACCTGATTGGCGTCGTGTCTCAGCAAACAGGCTTCGATCATGTTGGGACGCCGTCCCCGGGCGGTGAATTCCGCTTCAGTTCGACGCGTGGCGAGGCCTTCAGCGAAATCCCCCAACCCGAGAGCGGCTTTCAGCGGCGGCCTCCCAGGATTTTGCCAGCGTCTACTGAGACACAACACTGAGCAGGTTTTGGTGAGAAGGATGATGAGAGATGATTCGGTAAGGCCAGCCGCAAGGCTCTGGGTCATGCGTTGATGGTCAGCAGCGACCAGATCAGCAGTTTGCTTATGATTTCGGCGAGCACCAGCGCGCCGGTAAAGCTGAACACGGCGCGCTGACCGCGCAGGTTGGTGACCAGTGCGTAGCCGTGATACATCAACCAGATCATCCAGGCCAGGATGATCAGCGCTGGCAGGGCAAGCACCGTCAGCCACATGGCATCCAACAGATATTCCGCCGGTGCCATCACCAGGCTCGGGTCGTCCGGTACGGCGGCCATCAGCGCCTGGGTGCGCGTTTCTATCTCGTCGGCGACGTTCGGAATTGACATCCAAAGTACGCCCAGCAGCATCGGCCAGCGTGCCAGGGCCTGGGTGGCGAACAGATCCAGCGATCGAAACCGGCCCCGGCTGAGCCAGCGACCCATGCCAAGCAGCAGCAATGCCAGACTCAGCCAATTGATCAAGCCCTGCAGCAGCAGATTCCACCACGTAACGGGTGGGCCGAAATGCAGGTCGAGCACGCCGTCGGTATGCAGGTCTGCTCGCCAGGCCAGTAAGGCGGTGACGACGATGACTGCCAGTCCCGCCAGCAATGCGGGACCGCCGGCAATTCGCTCGAAAGGTTTGAACATCCAGGTTTTCATGTCTCTGCTTCCTGTTGCAAACGCTCGATGATCTCGTCGAGCCGGTTTCTGACGGTCGGATAGCTCACTCC
This sequence comes from Wenzhouxiangella sp., assembly GCA_007123575.1. Taxonomy (GTDB): domain Bacteria; phylum Pseudomonadota; class Gammaproteobacteria; order Xanthomonadales; family Wenzhouxiangellaceae; genus Wenzhouxiangella. The sequence goes on along the minus strand of SKKV01000146.1, from coordinate 2,561 downwards.
CAGGCGCGCCGCCATGGCCTTCAAGCTCCCGGATGCCAGGACAAAGGATTCCACGAATGCCTGGGCGTCCGGGTCAAGGCGCAACAGCGGCGGCAGGCGGTAGTGGCCGCTGACGCGGGTCTGACAGCTAAGGCAAGTTAGCTCGGTCACTGCCAATTCGCTGCCGCACGCGGGACAGGCGGCGGGTGTTTTTTTCATTTTATTGATAAAAAGATTGACAATGTTTAATTCCAGATTGATATTATTTTATCCAACTTCACTTTGTTAAACAATACTGCTGGTGCCAACATTCGCGGTTCCCAGCTCGGCATTCAGGAGTTCTGACATGATCAGTCGCTACATGAATAGCAGTGTCTCGGCATTACTGTTGTTGGTTTCTCCGGCTGCGTTGTCGCTCGAAGAGCACTCGATTAGCCTGAGCGTTGACTCGGTTGAACTGCATGCCACGCTGGTCCAGCCAGATGGGTCTGATGTGCTGGTAATTCTTCACCCAGGCAGTGGACCTACTGATCGTGATGGCAATCAGCCAGGCATGCAGAATGACGGCCTTCACCTACTGTCTGACGGTCTGGCTGCGGCGGGATTGGCCGTTCTGCGCTACGACAAGCGCGGCGTTGGTGCCAGCCAGTCCGATCAGCGGGAATCCGAACTCAGACCGTCCCACTACATCAACGACCTGGTTGCCTGGGCCGACTGGGCCAGGGCAACCGGCACCTTCAGCCGACTGGTGCTGCTCGGCCATAGCGAGGGCGCGATGTTTGCCAAGGCGGCAGCGGGCCTGACCGAGGTTGATGGCGTGGTTTCAGTTGCCGGTGCCGGCCGCCGGATGGGTGTGTTGCTGCTTGAGCAAACCGAAGGACGCCGTCCGGGTGCGCTGGATAAGCAGTTTCGCGAGATCCTGGCATCGCTGGAGGCTGGCCGCGAGGTCGAGGACGTGCCACCGTTGTTGGCTGCGCTGTTTCGGCCGTCGGTTCAGCCCTACCTGATCGAATGGCTGGCGTTGGATCCGGCCGAACTGGCCGGGCAGCTGAACGTGCCTCTGCTGGTCGTGGCAGGCAGTACGGATCTGCAGGTCGTTCGGGTGGACTACGACGCCTTGGCCGAACATGCTGATCAATCTGTCTGGATCGAAGGCATGAACCATGTGCTGCGCGAAAAAGACGGCACCCTGGCTGAGCAAATGAGCAGCTACCTGTCGCCGGAGGCGCCCCTGCACGCGGAGCTTGTGCCAGTCGTTGTCAACTTCATCAAGGGGATTTCACGGTAAACTTCCACGCTGTTGGGCTGCTGCCTTGATATCAACGATTGGAGGAGATGTCTGTGTCCCTGCTGGTTGTCGGCTTGGTGCTTTTTCTTGGCATTCATTCGATTCGCATCGTCGCCGAGCCCGTGCGGACCAAATTGGTAGCCGCCCTCGGAATGCGCGGCTTCAAAGCCCTGTACTCGGTGCTTTCGCTGATCGGCCTGGTTTTTATCGTGATTGGTTATGGGCAGGCACGGCTGGAGCCTACCTGGCTGTACCATCCGCCGCCTTTTCTGCGGCACCTGAACATGGTGCTGATGCTGCTGGTATTTCCAGCCTTGCTGGCGGCCCATCTGCCGGGAAGAATTCAGCGCTGGCTCAAACATCCGCTGCTGGTCGCCACCATGGCCTGGTCGCTGGCTCATTTGCTGGTCAACGGCAGCTTGGCCGGGGTGGTGCTGTTTGGCAGTTTCCTGATTTGGGCAATCGCCGACCGGATCGCGCTTATCAAGCGCCCCGACAGCTCAAGCCCGCAGCTTCCGGCCTGGCCGATCAATGATCTGATCGTGATAGCTGGCGGCCTGGGCCTTTATGCCGCGTTCGCCTTCTGGCTGCACCCGATTCTGTTCGGCGTTGCCGTGATGGGTTGAAGGATCTGTTGTTTTGAAACTTTAGGTTGCGGAGCCCAACAGCGGACAGTAGCATGCGCGGCCCTGTTGTTTCGAGTTTGCGCTGATGTTGGATATCTTTTTGCCCGCGTTCGTCACCCTGTTTGTTACGGTCGATCCGGTGAGCATCATCCCGATCTTTGTCTCGCTGACGCTGGGCGCCAGCCGTGCCCAGAAAATCCGCATGGCCTTGATGGGGTGCTTGATTGCCACCGCATTGTTGCTGCTTTTCGGATTGTTCGGTCAGAGCCTGCTGGACAACTTCGGCATTACCCTGCCGGCTTTTCGGGTGGCAGGAGGCATTCTGCTGTTTTTGATCGCGCTGGAGATGCTGTTCTCCCGACGCAATGAGCGCAAGTCGAAGTCTGCTGAAGAAATTCACGACCACTACGAGCCTGATGATATTTCGGTTTTTCCCCTTGCTATCCCGCTGCTATGTGGACCTGGGGCGATTGCATCGATCATGCTGCTGACGGCCGATCAGTCCGGTAACGCGGCCGGTCAGGCAATGGTGCTGGGAGCGGGTGTTGTGGTGATGTTGATCGGTGCCGTCCTGCTGGTTCTGGCCGCCCGCTTTCAGCACTTTATCCCGCAGACGGTCAGCAATATCATCACCCGCTTGCTGGGCATGCTGTTGGCCGCGCTCTCGG
>SKKV01000056.1 GCA_007123575.1 Wenzhouxiangella sp. | reverse complement strand
GTCTACAGTGCAGGCCAGTATCGGCGCTGAGATCAATCTGCGGATATCCGGGTTGGCTAGCGCTCGTGCCAGCAGAGGGTGGTCTGCCGTATTGCCTTCGTAGAGGACGTGACTGTCCTCTTCGAGCAGCGACTGGACGGAGGCCGAGCCGCTTTCTTCAGCTTTTTCCTGGTAATGCTCGAAAAGCGCTCGACTAGCGGAGCCGCCGACCAGAACCGCTAACTCGTCGTCATCCAGATGCAAGTCCTTGCGATAGCTCCGGCCTGTCTGCAAGGTCAGGGTGCGTAACCCCAACGCATAAGTCGCACGCATTCCGATCTGAGGCTCGGCCAGTGCGTAAAGAATCCGGGCATTCGCCAGGGTTTTACCGCAGCCGGTTGAAGCCATATTGATGATAAAGGCGCCATTTTGCTTTGACATCTGTCGAATGCTGGTGGCGGCATCAAAGGCGTTGTCCTGCCATCGAAATCGGGGGTCCGCCGTGCGCTTGCGCAAGCCACGATGGTTTTGCAGGCGCGGCAGGTACCTTTCGAATCCAGGCAGCGCATGGGCAATAGCGCCGGCTCCGTGAGCGACGCCCAGCAAATGCTCTGTGAGCGTCTGTTTGATAAGCCCGCTCTTTGGGCCGGTACGATGGGTGTTAGCGCCGGCAGGGTCGCCTGGCTGAAGAAAGGGAAGACGTTCCGGTGCCGGCTCACCTTTGCCGTCAATCCCCAAGCTGGAATAATGGTGATCTGCCAGCATCAGGCTCAGGCGGGCAAGATGCATGACATACGGGTTTTTCAGCCAACCTTCCGGCTTTTTACGGCTCAACTCCAGCAGACGGCGAGCGATCCTGGCAGCCTTTTTCTTCCATTCAGGGTGCAACGTTGGCAACGGGCTGGCTGGCTGCCAGTAAGGAAGCGCTTCACCTTGGCTCACCGGCTGCGCGATTTCATTCCAGTCGTGGGCGACTTCATGCAGCGGTTGTTCGATCCACTGCCAGTAGAACTCTCCTTTGGGTCGAATGCCTACTCGTTTCTGTCGACCATTCTCGCGAACTGGGACCTGCGGAAGCCGGTGGTGAGTCAGAATCAACCAGGCCACGGCCTGCGCAACCGGGGGCAAATGGGGGAACGGTTGGCGTGGAGGGTCGTCGATCCCGTCACGCAGGTAACGGGCTTCAGAAATCCAATCCGATTCGCTTTGTCGTTCGGGATCAGCCAATCGCTGCAGCCATGAGGAATCATCGTCATTGCCCACGAACGCCTGAAATAGTCGCAGGGAAACCCATTCATGACGGTACAGATTGCGCTCCTGCCGTTTCCCTCGAAGCCTTTCCTGAAACGCGACGACGATCTTGCCGAGATCATGTAGCAGAGCGGCGAGGCGAGCGAGTAGCTGAATATCCTCTCCTGTATGCCAGTCGTTCTCGCTGCCATGACGAAGGATGTTTCGTTGCGTGGAGTTCGTAGGAACAGCACCTCGCGAGTTGAAGCGACTGGCATTGCCCACAATCCAGATCAGCTCACTATGGTCCTTGCCACGGATCCAGTGACAGGCGACGGCCGTGTTCTTTCTTGCGGTGCTGCGCAACAGCTTGCGCAAAGTGTTCAAGCCGGCTTGGGTGATCGACGTTTGCCAGGTCCGGTCCCCGCGCCGCTCAGCAAACTGATCCAGGATCCTCCGAGACTCCTTGAGAGCCCGTTTGTCACACTGAGAGATCAGTAGCACATTCATCCGGTGCGTCCAGCTAAATTGAGAGCAATGGATTTGACCGTGTCGATCATAAAATCCAGTGACTCCGATCGAGTCAGAGCCTCGATGCAGGCATGCCTGAACTGTTGCTCCTCATCTCCGCGCATGGCTGAGAGAAACGCCTGTGGAAGAATGGTCGCATCCTTGATCAAATCGGCAACATCAAATACCAGGCCACCGCGCCGGGTTTTTCCATGCAACACAGAAAGCCCGTGCGGTAGCCCCAATACCCAAGTGGCCGTCGCGCCAAGTCCATAGGCCAGATAGTTCCCATGGTCAAGAAGGCGATTGGCGGGGTCTCCTCCAGACCCGCGCTTGGCCCGAGTGAAATCCCCATATCCGACGGCGTCGACCGCCAGCTTGAAGAGCGATTTGGTCAAACGGGCTTCCTCGGTTAAAACAGCAGTGGTATCGGGCATGGAGTCGAGCCGGGCAGCTGACCCCTCCAGCAACTCTGTAAGCCGCGTTTTGTCGACGTGAAAGCCTTCGTCCTTTAATGATCTGTGCGTCCACTGATTGGCAATTCGTTGTAATCGGGCAATCTGGAAGGACTTGGCCGCAAGCAGCCGTAACTCGTCTTCGAACCAAAAGCGGGCCCAGGCTTGCAAATACTCTGTAGGACGATACTCGCTTTGAGGTGACAGCCAGGCGACCTCGACATCAACCTCACTGGCACTGAAAAGCGGTGTTCCGCCTCCACCGCAGAATCCGACCAGAACGCCGGCCTTGGCCAACTCACGCATGGCAGCCTGGGTGATCGAGGTGCCGGTGCCAAGCAGCAGAGTGATGGTGTTGGCTATGGGGATATTCCAGTACAGGCTGCGCTTGCCAGCATCGGTGACGTATTCAACTCGACCGCCGTTGACCAGAACCCTGCAGTGTTCCAGATAGTAGATATTCGCCCGCTTTGAGTGCAGTATGGTTTTCAAATCTGATGGTGAAATGTCACCGGATCGGCTTGCCTGCTTCCTACTCATCTCGAACGCCCTCGATGGATGCCTTGATCCTACTGGGGCGATTTCTCAAAACCTGAGAAACGAGCATCGAAAATCTGTCGGAATCGTATAAGGGAGCGCTTAGCACCATTCGCGAAACAATGACGCTCGGGCGCAGAGACAACCGCCTCTGCTTTTTCCGCTGTGCTTGTAAAAAGCATAGTTCTTGCGTGCTCATTTGCCCCCTTTTGCCATCTGCCCGGGGGGATGATTGCCAGCCCCCGACACTCTGAATAGCGCAATCGGTGGCTGATTGCAAGCGGCAGCCGCCTGAAATCGGTGACTTCGAGGGAAGGTTTAATACGGCGTGGAGCGGGGCCTATCCGGCCACGGCACCCATTTGACGTGTCAACAATTAGTGCTGTCGATGGGGTTGAAAAGGCGGGTAAAACTGAAGCCTTGGAAGTCCCAAGTATTTCGGTTGGCGCGGGCGAAAACTATTCAGGAGTTGGCGAAATCCCGCCAGCGCTGTTCCGGTGCCCGGAATTGCCCAAGCCCAACAGGTGTTGGCCGCTCTTTGCGTTCGAAGCAACGAACGCCTAAGGATCGGCCTTGGGCGGCTGGTACGAGCGAAGGGCGACCAAACCGGGTGTGCGGGTCGTGGGACAGCCTGCGGCTTCGGCCCTGGCAGGCGCATGGCTTGCTGGTTTTGATGGCTGTTTGTCGCTAGACTACGCAGGCTCCTCGGGGTGGCCTGCTGGCCTGAGACATCCGGTTTTGAACGGATGGACCCGTTGAACCTGATCCGGTTAATGCCGGCGTAGGGAAGGAACTTGAAGGCTGCCTGATTCACCCGGCCCTTCGGCAACCCCGCGTGCATTCCGGGTCTCCATTTTTTTCTTGACGGGAGACCTATTGATGAAACAACAGTGCTTTGCTCCAGTTGGTCTGGCGGCCATCTGCCTATCCTTTTTAGTTGCTTCCTTTGCCTGGGCGGTTGTCGAGGATGAGGATGATTGGCTCGAAACCGACGAGCGTATCCTGGTGACGGCGGCATTTCGCCCGGCCGGGTTGTTCGACAGCGCCGGCAGTGTCAGCGTCATCACCGCTGAAACAGCGAGCCAGCGCCAGGCCAGTCACCTCGAGAGTGTGCTGAATCTGGCGCCGAACGTGAACTTCGCCGCCGGGGCATCGCGCGGTCAGTTCTTTCAGATTCGCGGGGTGGGGGAGCGCAGTCAGTTTGTCGACCCGATCAACCCCTCGGTGGGGTTGATCATTGATGGCATCGACATGACCGGTCTAGGCGGTGCCGCGACGCTGGTTGACCTGGCCCAGGTCGAAGTGTTGCGCGGTCCGCAGGGAACGCTGATGGGGGCCAACGCGATGGCCGGGCTGATCAACCTGGTCTCGGCCGGCCCGTCCAGCACGGTCAGTGGTTTTGGAGAAGCTCGGCTGGGTCAGCGCGGCTTGCGTGAGGTGCAGGCGGCTGTTGGTGGCCCCGTCGGCGACCAGGCCGGCTTCCGCCTGGCCTATGGCAGCGCCAGTTCCGACGGTGCCCAGCGCAACTCCTTTCTCGGGCGTGACGATACCGCGCGGATAGACGAGCAAACCCTGCGCGGTCGCCTGTCCTGGCAGCCGAATGCTCGTTTCAGCCTGGAGCTGGTTGGCCTCGCCCTGGATATTGACAACGGCTACGATGGCTTTTCCCTGGACAATACCCGCACTACCTTGTCGGATGAACCCGGCCATGACCGCCAGGACACGCTGGCTGGCGCAGCCAGTTTGCGCTGGCAGGCGTTTTCCGACCTCGACCTGGAGTTGAGCCTGTCGCGCCTGTCGGCTGACCTGGAATACGGTTTCGATGCCGACTGGGCCTTCGTCGGGCTGTGCGAGGTATTCGTCTGCCTGGCGCCAGGGTATTCGGCTTTCGACAACTATCAGCGCAGCCAGAACAACAGCACGATCGATCTGCGCGCTGTTTCGGCCCGGCCGGCCGACCGGCCGGCCTGGGTGCTGGGTGTTTATTATCGTGATCAATCTCAGTTTCTGCGCCGGGAGTTCACTTTTCTGCCGGCCCCGTTCGAGCGCGATTTCGACACCGACAACCGGGCTGTGTATGGACAGGTGGATTGGCCGTTGGCTGAACGCTGGAACCTGCAGACCGGGCTGCGTTACGAGCGACGCCGGGCCCGTTACAGCGATAGTGACGGTGCTGCATTCCGGCCCAGCGAAAACATGTGGGGTGGTCGCCTGGCGCTGGAACATCGCAGCAATAGCGGCCAGTTGTTCTATGGCCTGGTTTCGCGCGGTTACAAGGCTGGCGGCGTCAACAGCAATTCAGCGGTGCCGGAGAATCTGCGCCAGTTCGATACCGAAACCCTGCTGAACGTTGAGTTGGGCACCAAGGGCCGGTTGCTTGACGATCGCCTGGACCTGCGCGCGGCCCTGTTCTGGCAGGACAGGCAGTCGCTGCAGACCCAGCAGGCCCTGTTGCTGCCGCAGGTGGGCGCTGACTGTCCCTGCGAGTTTGTTCAATACACCGCCAACGCCACGGCCGGCCAAAGCTGGGGCCTGGAAAGCGAACTGAACTGGCGTGCGGCTGCCAACGTGCAGGTGTTCGGGAGCCTGGGGCTGATGCGCTCGCGCTTCGATGGTTTCGAAAACTTCTCCCACGTCGATGCCGACCCGGCGAACGGTTTGCCTTTCGATATGGATGGACGCGCGCTACCGCATGCGCCCGAAACCATGTTCGCCATCGGCGGCCTGTGGCGGCTGGCGGCTGGCTGGACGCTTCGGGCCGAGTACGAAGGCAAGGACGCGTTCTTCTTTTCCAGTCGACACGAGGTGCGTGCCCCGTCTTCGCGCCAGTTGCATGCCCGCCTGGCCTACCAGGCAGGAAGCTGGGAGCTGGCTGCCTGGGGCCGCAACTTGACCAATGAAGAGGTGCAGGTGCGCGGTTTCGGCGCCTTCGGCAACGATCCGCGCAAGGGTTATATCGTCGAACCCTACGTGCAGTTTGCCGAGCCGCGCACGCTGGGCATCAGTGCCCGCTACGATTTCTGACTTCCGTCGGCATCTTTGATGAGCTAATTGTGATCGTTCCGACGCGTAGAGGGGTAGGGAACCCTGAGGTTGGAATCTTATGCTGCGCTTGAATTCGACGAAACAACCCGCCTGGCTGGTCATGGCCTTTGTCGCTTTGCTTGGTTTCGGTGCTGGCAGCAGTACCCTGGCGCAGTTTCAGTCCGGTGGTGGTTCGCCGGAGCCGGGTGACCAGATCTTCCACGACCGCTTCGAAGGCCCGCCCAACGAGCCGCCGGTGATCGAGCCGATTCCGGACCAGACGGTGCCTGCGCTTTCGCAGTTCAGCTACCAGGTCATCGCCACTGATCCGGCGCCGGCGTGGGACGTGCTGCGCTACGGACTGGATGAAGCGCCGACCGGCATGACCATCGATGCCGAGGGTGGACTGATCCATTGGCTGCCGACCGAGGAGCAGGCGGGCAAACACCCGGTGCTGGTGCGGGTCAGTGATGCCTATGGCGGCGTGGCGCTGGAGGATTTCCAGGTCACCGTCCTCGATCCGAAGAACCAGGCGCCGACGCTTCAGGCTATTGCCGACCAATCCATTCGTATCGACCAAGTGTTGAGCATTCAGCCGGTGGCTACTGATCCGGACCTGCCCAACGACGTGCTGAGTTTCAGCCTGGAAGGCGCACCGGCCGGCCTGTCGCTGGCCAAGGCCAGCGGCCTGATCACCTGGGCGCCAGCCGAGGCGCAGATCGGGCAGTGGCCCATGATCCTGACGGTGACCGACCTGGGCGGTCTGTCGGATTCGACCAGTTTCACGGTGACGGTAACCGGCCTGGGTTCCCCACCCAGCATCGAGGCCATTGCCGACCAGACGCTGCTGGTGGGTGAGCTGCTTGATATCACGGCCGAGGCCAGTGATCCGGACCTGCCCGATGACCAACTCACCTTCAGCCTGCTGCGTGCGCCGCAAGGCATGAGCATCAACGCAGATACCGGCCGGATGACATGGACGCCGGGCGCTGACCGAGTCGGTGCGCACGATGTCACGGTGCAGGTCAGCGACCAGATCGGTTTGCTGGATTTCACCGATTTCGTGGTCCAGGTGCGAGCGCCGAACCGGGCACCGGTGGCGCTGGACGACGAGTACAGCGTGCGCCGCGGCGACACCTTGACCGTGCCCGCGCCCGGGGTGATGGACAACGACTTCGACCCCGACGGGGATCCAATCACCGCCGAGCTGCTGACCGACCCGGTTCGCGGCGTGCTGGACTTCCGTTCCGATGGCAGCTTCGACTACACGCCCGGTCCTGCCAAGCCCGACTTCGAGGCCGAGCTGGTGGCGGATTTTCGTGAGTTCGAAGTCGATGGCATTACCCGCGACTGGAAGGTTTCCAGAGGCGCGGTCGTCGCCGGCGATCTGACCGGCAATGGCCGTAGCGAG